>CAKSFY010000059.1 GCA_934454035.1 uncultured Clostridia bacterium
ATACAGGAGGTTATTACAAATAAGGACGCAAATGTAGATGAATTGATTAAAAATGCAAGCAATGATTATCAGGTAAACCATTTGGACAAAATGTAAAATATAGTAAAAAGGCGGTGTATAAAAAGTACACCGCCTTTTTACATCCCCTTAGGATAGGAAAAAACAGAAATCCCCTCCGGTTCATAAAAATAGCCGGTTTCATCAGAATTTTTTGTTTTGCAATGCCTTTTCAGTCATTTTAACCGCTTCGGCAGAAATATCCTTATGATTAATTACATAATAGTAAACGGAGCTGATTATGGCAAGCTGCGAAATTCTTGAATTAAGTCCCAGAATAGAATACTGAGTTTCATTAGATGCCGTAAACAGCGCTATATCGCTAACCTTCACGATAGGTGACTTGCCTTTGTTTGTTATTGATATTGTTTTTGCGCCGCGTTCACGTGCAATTTTTAAGGCATCAACAATATCTTTGGAAGAGCCTGAATGTGATATACCGACGGCAACATCGCGGTTTGTTAGGTGTGATGCGGAAATTACCTGCATATGATTGTCTGAAAAAGCCGAGGCACGGCAGCCGGCACGCAGCAGCTTATGCTGAAAATCAAGTGCAACGGCTGAAGAATTACCAAGCCCGTATATCATGATTTGATCGGCATTTAAGATTATATTCGCCGCTGAATCAAGATCGGATTTATTAAGCGAATTTTTGGTAAGTTCCAATGAACAATATATATTATTGGAAACTTTATCAAATATATCGTAGCAAGAATCGGCAGCGGTTATCCCGTTTGTAAGTTCGCTTGTGCCCTCTTCCCGTGATATTGAAATTTTCAGCTCCTGATATCCGCCGAAATCAAGTCTTTTTGCAAAGCGAACAATTGTCGCTTCACCGCAGCCGCATTTTTCGGCAAGCTCGGTTATGGAAAGAGGAATAAGACCGTTCGGATTTTCAATAATCCATTCCGCTATTTTCTTTTCGGCTTTACCCATTTTCGGATAAAGCATTTTTATCTTTAATATAGTTTGTTTCATACTGCGGTTTTCCTTTATTATGTGAAATTTTTTTCATTTATATTATACTATGCATTATCCGTTTTGTCAAATTCTAAAAAAAATTTTATTTTTTAATAAAAATATATTGAAAAAATTTTCATTATATGCTATAATTATCACATAACATATATTGCAAAACGAAAATATTTTCAAAAAGTGTGTCGGGTTAAATAAGAATCCGGCAATGACAGAAAATAATCAGGAGGAGAAAAGTTATGCAGTTAAACAGTTTTATGATGGATATGATATTATCCGAGCTTGAGGATGCGGTCGGCAGAGAAAATTGCTCAACGCGTGAAATTGACAAGCTGACGCACGGTGTGGACTATTTCTGGCTTTCCAGAATGTGGGCAGACCGCGGCGAAAGAATGCCGGAGGCGGATATAATCGTATCACCTAAGGACGCAAAGGAAACTTCGGCAGTTTTGAAAATTGCGAATTATTACAAGATTCCCGTAACCACATGGGGCGGAGGAGGCGGCACACAAGGCGGCGCGCTTCCGGTATGCGGCGGAATATTACTTGATACAAAGCGTATGAACAAAATCTATGATGTAAATACCGACAGTATGTACATAGAGTGCGGAACAGGCTCGATATATAAGCATATTGAATGGGCGGCAAATGAAAAAGGATATGCGACCATGCACTATCCCTCATCATTGACATGTTCGACGGTAGGCGGATTCCTGGCACACCGCGGAATCGGCGTATCATCCACCAAATACGGAAAAATTGATGATATGGTTCTCGGTATGGAGGTTGTTTTGCCGAACGGCGATATCATCAATACTTCACCTGCGCCGAAACATGCGGCAGGTCCTGACCTTAATCAGATTTTTATCGGTTCGGAGGGTACTCTCGGCGTTATGACAAAGGCACAGATGCGTATATATGACCAGCCGGAGTCAAGACAGTTCCGCGGATTTCTGTTCCAGAACATGACCGATGCATTCCATGCCGGAAAAGAGCTTTTGCAAAAGTTTAAGCCGTCGGTAATGCGTCTTTATGATGAGGCGGAGACATCAACACTTATTAAGAAAATTGTCGGCGTTGAAAAGAAAGGCGCATTTATGAATGTAGCCATTGAGGGAGTCAAAGAAATTGTTGATGCGGAACATAAGATTATGATGGACACCTTCAAAAAGTACAATGCCGAGGACTTGGGGTCGGAGTACGGCGAAAAATGGTGGAAAGAAAAGATTACGTTCTTCTATCCGGGCAATATGATGGATCTGCCGCAGATGTTCGGCACAATGGATACTATTGCACCGTACGATAAGATTGAAAAGATATATTGGGCAATGAAAGAAGCAATCGAAACAAACTTCCCGATGGCTCGCTTTATAGCACATTTTTCACATTGGTATGAATGGGGCTGCATGGTTTATGACCGATTTATAGTAGATGAAGTTCCGCAGGATCCGCATGAGGCTTTAAGACTTCACAATGCAATATGGAGCTGCGGTGTGCGTACCGCACTTGCAAACGGCGGTGTTGTAAATGACCACCACGGTGTGGGTATAAAGCTCGGCAGACTTATGAAAGAGCAATACGGACCGGCAATGCAGGTATTTGAGGGGCTTAAAAAACAGCTTGACCCGAACGGTATTATGAATCCGTTTAAGCTTGGACTTTAGGAGGTAGAACAATGCTGATATCACAAAAAAGTAAAGAAATTATTGACAGCTGCCGCTTTTGCTGGATGTGCCGTCACATTTGTCCGATAGGCAATGTAACGGGACAGGAGAGAAATACCGCGCGTGCAAGAATGCTTGCGCTTTCACTTGTTGAAAGAGGTGCGGAACCGTTATCCGGTGTGGCGGACAATATTTATGAATGTGCTCTTTGCGGAGCATGCACAAAGGAGTGCGTGACAGGTTGGGATCCGGTAACGGCGGTAAAGGAAGTAAGAACGGAACTTGCCATGAATGGTGAAACGCCGGATTACATAGTAAAACTGATTGAAAATATACAGGAATACGGAAATGTATATGCCGAAGTGAATGTTTCGGCAACACTTGCATCTGAAATCGATAAACTGCCTAAGGAAGCGGATACCGTGCTTTTCCTGGGACGTGACGCGATTTATAAGAGTCCAGAGTCTGCTCTTAACGCAATAAAGCTTTTGAAAAAAGCGGGTATCGGCTTTACGGTGCTCAAAGATGAACCGGACAATGGTTATGCAATGGAATTTCTGACCGGGAAAACCGCAGAATCGAAAGAAATTGCGGAAAATTGTGCAAAGACACTGAATTTTAAGACCGTTGTCTGCTATGACCCGGCTGACGCAAAAATATTTATGCGTGAGTATAAGGAATGGGGAGTAAAGCTTTCGGCTAAGATTGTCACTTTTACGGCATTTATTGCAGAACTGATTAAAAGCGGAGCTTTGAAAACGAAGGCGTCGGACAGAACATATACAGTTCAGGATTCCGCACTCCTTGCAAGAGATTTGGAAGAAACGGACGCGGTAAGAGCAATTATTTCGGCTTGCGGAAAATCTCGTGAAATGTTGTGTTTCGGTAAGGATACTATTCTTGCAGGCAATCTTATTATGAATGAATATATGCCGAAAGTCATGAAAGAAGTTGCCGAAGCACGCTGGATTAACGCAAAAAATATGGGTGCCGGAATTCTTGTAACCGAAAATCCGGCAGAATATGAACTGTTGAAATCGGTGAAACCGGCGGACATGGAACTTATGACGATTGAGGAGGTTGTGCTGAAATGCTTACAGGATTAAAGGAAGTTCTTGATATGGCGGAAAAAGGCGGATTTGCAATTCCTGCTTTTAACGTGTATAATATGGAAACCGTAATGGGAGTTATAAGAGCTGCCGAGGAGGCAAAGGCTCCGGTCATTATTCAAAGCTATTCAAGATTGTTCACGAATGAAGAGGGATATTTTGTATCGCCGATAGTTCTTGCAGCAGCGAAAAAGGCAAGCGTACCGGTATGCTTTCACTTGGACCACGGTGCCGGAATTACCGAGGTTACACGCGCGTTAAGATACGGAGCAAGTGGAATTATGATTGATAAATCTGCGCTTGAGCTTGATGAAAATATTAAACAAACAAAGAAGATCGCAGATATATGCAGTGCAGTGGATATTGCCGTAGAAGGCGAACTCGGACATGTCGGCAGTGTAAATGACAGTGAAATGCAGGAATTTACAAAAGCCGATGAAGCGGCAAGATTTGTTAAAGAAACCGGTGTATCGGCACTTGCAATACTTGTGGGTACGGCTCACGGCAGATATAAGAAGGCTCCGAAACTTGCAATTGAGAGAATTGAGGAAATCCATAAATCCGTAAAGGCGCATCTTGTACTGCACGGCGGCAGCGGAGTGCCGGACGATCAGATTCGTGAGGCGGTTAAAGCCGGAATACGCAAGGTTAATTTCGGAACGGATGTATGTTATTCATTTCTTGATAAGGTTTTTGAAACATCACGGGATTTGGTGGCGATAGATTTGTTTATGAAAGATGCAATTGAGAGCGTAAAAGCGTTTGCACTCACGAAAATTGACCTTTTGGGAGCAAGGGACAGAGCATGATAGTAGGAATAGGAGCAAATGTTTACGATACGCTGATAACTCTTTCGGATTTTCCGAAAGAGGATACAAAAATGCGTGCCGAGGGTGTAAAGGTGAGCGGAGGCGGACCGTGTGCGACGGGACTTTGCGCGGCGGCAAGGCTTGGTGCGGACGCTGCATTTATCGGTACGCTTTCGGACGATATGTGCGGAAAATTTTTAATGTCGGATATGGCAAAATTCGGATTGAATAACAGTCTTGTCAATATTGCCGGAGGCTATTCGGCATTTACATCGTGCATATGGCTTAATAAAAAAAATGCGACGCGTACATGCGTTTTCGATAAAGGGAACATTCCGCCGCTTGAACTTACAGAGGAGCAGAAACATGCAATTGCTTGTGCTGACATTCTTATGGTTGACGGAAATGAACTCGGTGCGGCAATAGACGGTGCAAAAACCGCAAAAGCAAACGGTACAAAGGTTTTGTATGACGCAGGCGGACTGTATGACGGAGTGGAAAGGCTGCTTCCTTGGACGGATATTTTGATTCCGTCCGCTGAATTTGCTATGGGTCATACAAATACCAAAGATATTGAAACGGCGGCAAAGGCAATGTTTAAAAAATATATGCCTGAAATTGTTGTCGTTACCGACGGAAAAAACGGCGGAGTAATGTATGACGGAAACGAAGTATGGCATTATCCGGCATTTTCGGTTAAAGCAGTTGATTCAAACGGTGCAGGTGATGTGTTTCACGGCGCGTTTGCTTTTGGCGTGCAGATGTGCTATAATTATAAAAAATGCTGCATTTTTGCAAGCGCGGTATCGGCTCTTAAATGTACGGGTGTAGGCGCGAGAGAAAGTGTGCCGTCTTTTGAAGAAGTGATTGAATTTTTAAAGGAGCGTGGAATTGATGAACTATAAAAGGACATGGAATAAAAAATTCGGCAAGTCCGAAATCTATAAACGTGAGGGGAGCGCTTGTCAAAAGGTTGAAATTGATATGCTGCGTCTTGCCGATGGTGAGACAAAATCATACCGCGAAACGGATAAGGAATACGCGCTTGTTATTCTCGGCGGAAAATGCGATGTTAAGGGCGAAAATTTCGGATTTTCGGACGCCGGCAAAAGAAAAGATGTTTTCGGCGGTGCGGCAACCTGTATTTATGTGCCTGCAAATACTCCTTTTTCCGTAACTGCAAAAGGTGAAGTACAAATTTGCGTTTCAAAATCACCGTGCAGCGAAACCTTTGAACCGGCAATTATAAACCCGGAGGACGTTGTTATCAAAAACCTCGGCAAACCCGGCTGGGAACGTGAGGCTCATTTTATCCTTGACGAAAGGGTTAAGTCAAAAATGCTGTATATAGGCGAGGCTTTTGTAAAGGGCGGTCAATGGGCAAGCTATCCGCCGCATAAGCATGACGATGACAATATGCCTACAGAAGCGGAAACGGAAGAAATTTATTATTATGAGTTCAAAAAGCCGCAGGGCTTCGGTATTCAGCGTGTTTACACAATGGAGGGAGACGTTGATGAAACCTATGTCGTAAAAAGCGGTGACTTCGTGGAAATTCCGCGCGGTTATCACCCGTTCCATGCCGCACCGGGATATGATAATTATTATTTGTGGATTATGGCAGGCAAAGACAGAGGTTTTTATATGACGACCGATGAGGAACACGCCTGGCTGAATAAATAATTTTTTGAATATTTAGGAGACGTTTATGAAATATTTACTTGGCATAGATTTCGGCGGAGGTGCGTCCAAAGCAACGCTTTTGGGTGAGGACGGAATAATAGCCGCCACAAATTCTGTGGAGTATCCGACATATTATCCGAATCAGGGGTACGCGGAGCAAAATCCCGATGACTGGTACGCCGCAGTAAAGGAAAACATTGCGGAGATTTTAAAAAAAAGCGGTATAAATAAATCGGATATAGCGGTATTATGCCTTGACGCGGCAACGCATACGGCGGTTTTGACCGATAATGACGGAAATGTTCTTCGTCCGGCAATTTATTGGACGGACAGCCGCAGCACAAAGGAATGTGCATATATTTGCGATAATTTCGGTGAGTCGGTTCTGAAAAAAACACTTCACAGTGTTGATACAATCTGGACGCTGCCGCAGCTTATGTGGGTGAAAAACAATGAGCCCGAAGTGTGGAGCAGAGTCGGGAAAATTTTCTTCCCGAAAGACTATATCCGATATCTGCTTACGGGTGAATATTGCACCGACTATATTGAGGCAGAGGGCAGTATGCTTTTTGATTTTAATACCCTGACATGGTCGGAAGAGTTATGCGGCATTATAGGTCTTGATACCGGTATATTGCCGCGTGTTATTGCACCTGCGGATTTTGTCGGCAGAATTTCTGAAAAAGCTGCGGCCGATGCAGGACTGTCCGCAGATACTAAGGTGATATGCGGAACAACCGATACGGCACTGGAAGTATTTGCATCGGGTGCGGTTGAAAGCGGAGACATGACAATAAAGCTTGCAACCGCGGGGAGAATTTGTATGGTGACGGATAAGGCATATCCGCATAAACATATGATAAACTACTCGCATATTGAAAAGGGCTTGTGGTATCCGGGAACGGCTACCAAGTCGTGCGCTGCGTCATACAGATGGTACCGCGATACGTTCGGCGGCGGATACAAAGAGCTGGATACCGGTGCACAGCAGGTTGAGGTCGGCTGCGGCGGACTGATTTTTCATCCGTACTTAAACGGTGAGCTCACACCTTATGCCGATCCCAATCTTTGCGGAAGCTTTACCGGCATTCGTGCTTCGCATACCAAAGCGCATTTTTCGCGTGCCGTTATGGAGGGGGTTGCGATGTCGCTGATGGACTGCAAAACGGTTTTTGATGAATTGGGTATCGCGTTCCCGAAAAGAGCAAATATAATCGGCGGCGGCTCGGAAAGCCCTGTTTGGCGGCAGATTGTCGCCGATGCACTGGGTATAGAGCTTGTGCAGAAGGAAAACAGTGATTCTTCATTCGGCAGTGCTATGCTTGCCGGTGTGGCAGCCGGAATCTGGGGCAGTCTCTCCGAGGCGGTGCAAAAGTGTTCAAAAACCATATCGCACACAAAACCGTGCCGTGAAAATACCGAAAAATATAATCGTCTGTTTAAAAAGTACAAAAAAATTCACGAGGTATTGGCTGAAGTTTATAATGAGATATAATGCACAAGGGGAATAATATAATGAAAATTGCGGTTTGTGTAAAAGTGGTTAAAGGTGAAATCAATCCTTTTGATGAATGCGCATTGGAATGTGCTCTTCAGATTAAAGAGGCTCAGATTACAGTTATATCCATGGGTGCCGAGTCGGCGAAATCAGCGCTTGACCGCATTTCCAGGCTGGCGGTTGACAGAATAATTCTTCTGAGTGACATCCGCCTTGCCGGGTCAGATACACTTGCCACAAGCTATGCGTTATCTCGGGTAATAAAACGAATAAACCCTGAGCTTGTGCTTTGCGGCAGGCAGAGTATTGACGGTGATACGGCACAGGTCGGACCGTGCCTTTCGGAACTTTTGGGATATAATCTGATAACAAACGTGATGGAAATAAAGCTTGACCGAAAAATATGCTGCAAAACGCGGATGGAATATGATGAAACAGATTTCCCGGCGGTTTTGACGGTTGAAAGAATAAATACTCTGCGTTTTCCGCGTATGGGGTCAAAGGTTAAGCAAATTGAAATAATCAGTGCCGGCGATGCAGGAATAGACACATCAAGATGCGGACTTTCGGGTTCGCCGACAAGGGTGCTGAAGTCTTTTGAAAGCAGCCGCGGAGCAAGAAAATGTAAATTTATTACGCTTGATGAGCTTGACGGATGCATAGCTGAAGCACTGAAAAAAGAAAAGGAAAAAATAAGACCGCGCACAACAGGGCAAAAACTTGAGTCTGTCACCGTTATCGGTGCCGAATTGAAAAAAACGGCAATGGAATTGGCACGGAATGTGCGCGTTATAGAAAGCCGCAATTATCAAGAGATTGCAGAGCTTGTGAAGAATGATGAGGTTGTTTTGTGGAGTGCGGATTTGTGGGGAAGAAAAAATGCACCGCGCACAGCTGTGATTTTGAATACAGGACTTTGTGCCGACTGTACCGCGCTTGAAACGGACGGTAAAAGCTTATTTATGTATCGCCCGGCTTTCGGCGGAACACTTACTGCAAAAATAGAGTGCAAAACGCGTCCGCAAATGGCTACCGTCAGGACGGAAAACGGCGATAAAAGTAACATAGTATTCGGATTGGGACGCGGCACCGCAAACGATTTGGAAAAATATAAAGCACTTGCAAAAAAATATAATGCGGAAATTGCCGCGTCGCGTGCCCTTGTGGATATGGGCTTGACCGAGTATGACCGTCAGGTGGGCTTGACGGGGAAAATTATAGCGCCGAGGGTATATGTGGCATGCGGAATATCCGGTGCAGTGCAGCATACCTGCGGATTTGAAAATGCTGGAACGGTAATCGCAATCAATCCCGATAAAAACGCAAGAATTTTTGAATTTGCGGATTATGGAATAAACATTTGTCTGTAAATACCGTAACGGCTTTTTGCGTAACAAAAGCGCGGCAATGGGCATTGAAAGGAGTTATAAGCGTGATTTATAAAGTAAAACCCACAAGAGTTTACCGTTCATACTACGGCGGAGAAAATCTGGATAAAATGAGCGGTAAGCCTGCAGCAGGAAAGGATAGATTTCCCGAGGATTGGCTATGCTCCGTAACGAAGGCTTTCAATCCCGGCAGAGATATAAAAAACGAAGGCTTAAGCGTTGTTGACGACGGCAGATATTTGGCTGATGTTATAAATGAAAACAGACCTCAAATGCTGGGAGACAGTGAATGTATGTCTCTTTTGTTCAAGCTTCTTGACTCTGCGGAAAGGCTTGTTATTCAAGTTCATCCCACAAATGAGTTTGCACGCAAATACTTTAACAGTGAGTTCGGAAAAACTGAATCCTGGTATATTTTGAACGATGGCGGGTATGTGTATATAGGCTTTAAACCCGGTATTACGAGAGAGTATTTCAAAGAATTGTTTGAAAAACAGGATATACAGGCAATGCTTGAATGTCTGCATAAATTTGAGGTAAACAAAGGTGATATAATTTTTGTATCGGGAGGAGTGCCGCATGCTATCGGGGCAGGCTGCTTTCTTGCCGAGCTGCAGGAGCCGACGGATCTTATGGTTATTCCGGAGAGGATTACGCCGTCCGGCATTGCTCTTGCAGATGAAAAACTGCACGGCGGTTTAGGCTTTGAAAAAATGTTTGATTGTTTTTGCTATGAAGGAGCAGACAAATCGGAAACTTATAAAAAATACTTTAAAAAGCCAAAACATGTGAACGATAATGAAAAAGAAATTATAAATCACACAATGACGGATAAATTCACCCTTTGGGAAATTGAAGTATCGGGAAGCTATATAAAAAATACAGATGATTACGCGATAGCTTTGGTACTGGATGGAGAGGGCGAATGCAATTCGGTTTCCCTGAAAGCATATGACAGATTCTTTGTGCCGTTCGGCGAGAAAATTTTGAATTTTACCGGGAATATGAGAGTTTTGCTTTGCAGCCCGGGCAAAAATAATAAAGAAGCTTAATCGAAAAATCAAATATTATGCATGCAATATGGCGGTGTACAAAAAGTACACCGCCATTTTAGGGGATAGGAAAAAATGCTTCGGAATTAACAAACTGAGCCAAAGCTTTAGCTTTGGGATACTAGGGCAGTGTACTCGCGTACACTGAGTGGCGAAGTTTGTTGATAGCAAGAAAAGAAATAATTTTATGAAAAATCAATTTTTTTGATTTTTCTACATACAAATGTTCAGACTAAAACAATTATATTTTCTGTAATATGTGCTTTTCTCTTCTTTTCTTGCGTTCCGGACTTTTTTTACATCCCCTTTTTGGATTCAGACGTGCCGGGTGCAATCCGCAATTGTGCATAGCGACGAATTTTGTAAAATCATACTTTGGCATGATGACAACGAATAAAATATATGATATAATTATAAATAACTATATTTATAAAAGGCATGTTTAAGAATGGGGTGTGCTGCCTATGAAAGAGCAAAATGCCGGCAATTGCGGTTCGGCAGATAAAAGCTTAGCAAAACAAATAATTTTCAGGAGGAAAAAATCACTATGAGTAAAAGAGTTTTGAGCTTGTTTATAGCGATTGTGCTCTGTTTTTCTCAGCTGCCGTCGGCGGTGTTTGCAGATGATGAGGAAAACGGCGGAATACCGGTCGTGCAAAGCGGCGAATCGGTTGTTGCAAAAGCAGGAGAAGCGGAGTATGAAACGCTGCAGGATGCATTTGACAATTTTGAAGAAGATATTACATTGCTCACTAATATTGAGGAAAACATAGATATTAGCTCAACGGCAACAATCAATATGAATGGCTATAGCATTACCGGAAACATTGACGCTATGGATAGTCTTACGCTTACAAACGGTACGGTTATCGGCAATGTGACTACTGATACCGCTTTTATAATGACTGCACCTGCCGGTGCAGAGGCGGCTATTAAAGGCGGCTTGGAGGTTAAAGACGGCAGTTGTTTAATCAGCGGAGCTAAAATCGGTGTAATAGGGACGTTATACGTGGATAGCAGTGATGAGGTCACTGTTACAGGTACGGAAAAAGCCGTATCACTGAATGCGCAAGCAGAACCAAAGGGGAAAATTCTCTACGGCTCAGCCACAGAGAACGGCGAAACATCGGTTGCGGCAGTGTTTGATACAGATACATATAAAGTAGGCGATGCAGTTGCCAAAAGACTCAGCAACAAACAAGTCGGAGGTCAGGCACCCGACCCTGTTCAGGCAACGCTTGCAATTACACCCGACAGTGCAGAAATCTATGCCGGTGAGTCAGCGGAATTTACAGTTACATATAACGGCACTGATACTATTGAAGCGGAAGTGCAGAAGAATGCGCTGATTCCGATTACTACCAAGCTTACAGAAACAGAAGAGGAACACAAGTGGAAGCTTACAGTGACAACGACCGATAAGACAAACGCGGGCGATTATACGATTTTTGTGTATCCGACGAATTCTATCACAAATAGCGTGTCTGCAACTGTTAAGATTAAAAATGCGGTTGCAATGGATTCAGACGGTAATTATTATGATGACATAAAAACGGCGATTACATCTGCAAAGGATGGCAGCCAGGTTACGGTTATTGCAAAAAATCCGCAGATACCATTGCCGGATAACATTTATATTGAAACCGGAAGCGAGGGTATTACTCTTGACCTTAACGGTCACAGTCTGGACGGATATCCGCTCAGGGTAGGAGGTCTCACAGCGACAAGCAAGCCGCGGTCGGGTAAGCTGACAGTTATTGACAGCAGCGGCGGAAACGGCGCAATCGGGTTAGCGGTGCGCGACAGCGGCACGCTGATTTTCACACCGGGTAATGTGAAAACCACACTTTTGCAATTGGTGGTTTACGGCGGAAATCTTGAGCTGCATAGCGGCAAGATTAAATACGACGGATTATCCCTTAAGAATAATTATACGCTTGACAGCTTTCTTCCGTCCGGGGAGGGGCTTGCATACCGTCAGGCGGATGGAAAACAATGGCTCGCTTTGGAAAAAGCACGGAATAATAATCTTCCGACTTATGATCTGGTCATAACGCAATGTGAACATGCCGATTTTGATACGGATGGCAAGTGCCTGTACTGCGGCAGTACCTGTGCACATGAAAACGTTTCGGACAGCGGTATTTGCGAAGGCTGCAAAACGCAGTTCACATTGTCGCTTTCTTCGGGAAACCGTACATCGTACTATACGGACGCTGTGGCTGCTTTGGCTGATGCAGTGCTTGAGAAAAACAAGGGCTGCACATTAAAGCTTTTCAAGAGCGTTGACGGCACGGTTAAATTTAATCCGTCGTATGTGGAACAAACCGACAGAACGGCGTTTACGTTGGATTTAAACGGATACGATTTTGGAGATTTCGATTCTGCGATCTTTCTCAGCAATGTAAATATGACACTCAAGACCTCGGCGGCAAGGAAGCAATGGACAACGTTCTATCCAAGAATCCATATGCATAAAAACGCTTCTCTGACGTGCCC
>CAKSFY010000060.1 GCA_934454035.1 uncultured Clostridia bacterium
TGATTTCTGTATAAAAAATAACTGTCCTCATTGGTATTTCTGTTTTTGCCAATATCGCTTAATGCACCTATTCTCAAGATTCCGTCACCTCATTTCATTTTTTTCATCATCTATTACTTTTTTTCTGAGCTGTCCGCAGGATGCACTTATATCACTGCCCAATTTCCGCCTGACAGTTGCATTCATTCCTAATTTTTCAAGATAATCCCTGAAATGCTTTATTTTCTCTTGAGTACCCTTTTTGTAGTTCCTCTCTTTAACCGCATTTACCGGGATTAAATTTATATGACACATTATTCCCTTAAGCAAATGTACAAGCTCTCTCGCATTTTCATCGCTGTCATTCACTTCGGAAATAAGAGCATATTCGAAGCTTATTCGCCTGCCTGTAACACTCTGATAGTTCTTGCAGGCATCAATCAGAATTTCAATCGGATACTTTTTATTGACCGGCATAATTGATGAGCGAATTTCATTATTCGGAGCATGCAGAGATATCGAAAGCGTAATCGGGAGGTTTTCCTCAGCCAGTTTTTTTATTTTATCCGCTAGTCCGCATGTCGAAAGTGAAATATGCCGGTATCCTATACATATACCGTCCGGGTTATTAACATTATGTAAAAATTTAACTACATTATCGTAATTGTCAAGCGGTTCTCCAATGCCCATCATTACAATATTACTTATTCTCTCTCCTATATCCTTTTGAGCAAAAATGACCTGATTAAGTATTTCTCCCGGAGTAAGACTCCGATAAAGACCTCCTATGGTAGATGCACAGAAACCGCATCCCATGCGGCATCCGACCTGAGATGAAATACATATTGTTATTCCGTGTTTATATCGCATGATAACGCTTTCTATACAATTACCGTCCTCCAGCTCAAACAAATATTTAACGGTTCCGTCAAGCTTTGACACATACTTTTCTCTGATTTTCAGCCTTGAAACAAAAGCCGTTTCTGAAAGCTTGCTTTTTGTATTTTTTGATAAATTTGTCATTTCATCAAAGCTTTCAGCACCGGCATGAAGCCATTTAAAAATTTGCTTTGCTCTGAATTTAGGCTCGCCTAGTTCAAGTATTAAATTTTCCAGTTCCTCATATTCCAAGTCCTTTAAATCAATCACTTTAACGCACCTTTTTCAATTTTGCCATAAAAAATCCGTCTGTTCCGTCTATGTTCGGGTAAAGAGTCACATATCCTTTTTTGGCGGTTTCCTTCGGCAGATATTTTTCTATATTAACAGCCTCAAAATCATCATTGTCTTTCAAAAACTTTTCAACAACGTCCTCATTCTCGCATCGCTCAATCGTACAGGTACTGTAAACCAGCACACCTCCCGGTTTTAAGTAACGCCCTGCATTGGCTAAAATTTTATATTGAATTTCCGAAAGGTTATTATTCTTTTTATAATGCATTTTAAGCTCCGGCTTTTTTCTTATAATCCCGAGCCCTGAGCAAGGGACATCCGCAATAATTCGGTCCGCACATTCTTTGTATTTTTCATCAAACACACATGCATCACCGACCGCTGCCGATATAATATCTATCCCAAGCCTTTCTGCATTTTCCTCAATAAGCTTGATTTTATGCTTATGAATATCAAATGACAAGACTTTCCCCGAGTTATTCATAAGCTGGGCTATATATGTCGATTTGCCTCCCGGAGCCGCACATAAATCCATAATGCATTCACCCGGTTTCGGCTCCAGTATTTCGCAAGCAAGCATAGCTGCCTCGTCCTGGACAGTTATGAGTCCTTGATTATATTCATTAGATTGAGCTACATCAAAGCCGTCTGTTATCAAAGCACATTTTGATATTTTGCCTTTTTTCGCACCCGGGAGTGTCATTAGCAGCTCATCGGCATTTGCCTTCAGTGTATTTACTCTGACGCACATAGGTGCAATTTCATTCATTGCCGACATCAGACCGCATGCGTCTTTCTCACCAAATTCATCAATCCATTCTTTTGCCAGTTCTTTCGGAAAAGAATAATCAAACGCAATTTGCAAAAGCCTGTCTTTTGGCTCGGAAATTCCTTTCCTTGAAATATTTCGTAAAACAGCGTTTACAAAACCGGTGCTTTTGGCACCATACTTTTTAGCAAGTTTGACGCTCTCGTTAACCGCTGCGCTTTCCGGAATTTTATCCATATACAAAAGCTGATAAATACCCAGCTTTAAAATAAGAAGAATATACTTTGATATTTTTTTTATTTTCACACTCGAAAATTCGGATATAATACATTCCAGCGTATAATCTCTCTGCAAAACTCCGTATACAAGTGCAGTCGCAAGTGCTTTATCCTTTTTCGAAAGTTCCGATGCCGCAAGCATATTTTTCAGTTCTATATTTGAATAAGCGCCCTCATATTCAATTTTATAAAGAGTCAAAAGCGCAGTATTTCTCGCCAAACTAATCCCGCCTTCTGTTATTAAAAATCAAAAGAAGTCTCAAAAGCTGCAATGCAGTCGATGCCACAGAAGCAACATATGTCATGGCGGCAGCCTTTAATACCTTTTTTGCCTGTCCTACTTCCTTATCGGACAACATACCGGTCGAATCCAATATTTTCAGCGCTCTGCCGCTTGCATTAAATTCTACCGGCAGGGTAACCAGCTGAAACAGGAGCACTGCCGAAAACAAAAGTATTCCCGTCAATGCCAAACGTTCATTACTTAAAATCAATCCTATTATAAAAACAGGCATTGAAAGTGTTGAACCGATATTCGCAATAGGAATCACGGCATTTCTCATTTTAATCGGTTTATAGCCTACTGAATGCTGAATTGCATGCCCTGCCTCATGTGCGGCAACTCCTATTGCCGCCACAGAGGTTGAATAAAATGTTGCATCCGACAATCTGATAACGTTTGACCGCGGGTCAAAGTGATCGGTCAAATCACCTGCAACATGCTCTATCGCAATATTATAAAGTCCGTTTCTGTCCAATATTTCACGTGCCGCGTCTCTGCCTGTCAGACCTCTTGCATTTTTTACATTACTGAATCTTGAAAAGGTGCTTTTAACACCATAAGATGCAAACAGCGACAACAAAAAAGCAAAAATAACCAATATATATGTCGGATCATAGAAACCAAACGGATAACCCATAAACAATCAACCTTTCTTTTTTATTATCCAAATACCTGCTTTTATTTTCCTAAAACAGTACCTCTGTCCATTTTGTGTCCGCGCAAATATTCAGCTGCCGAAAGCCGCTTGCTGCCGGCAAATTGCAGCTCTTTAATTTCAATACCGCCTGTTGCGCATTTCACAACCAGTTTCCCCTCAGATTCTTTTATTTCACCGTTTTCTCCGGTATATACTTCATCCGAAACAACAGCCGAATATATTTTCATAGTCTGTCCGTTGTATAAAGTATACGCAATCGGCCACGAATTCATTCCGCAAATCAGCTTTGATATTCCTTCCGCCGACTTATTCCAGTCTATCTGTGCCATTTCTTTTGTAATCATGGGAGCATGAGTCGCAGCATTGTTATCCTGCGGAACAGGTGTAATTTCTTTTATATGTGAAATCGTCTCGGATAAAACATCCGCCCCAAGCTGCGCCATTCTTTCAAAAAGCTGCTCGGAGGTTTCATATTTTCCTATTTCAATTTCTTTTTTTAAGAGCATATCACCTGTATCGACACCTTTATCCATTTTCATGGTTGTTACCCCGGTGATTCTGTCGCCGTTAATAACCGCCCATTGAATCGGTGCCGCTCCCCTATACTTCGGCAGAAGTGAGCCGTGCATATTAATGCAGCCGTATTTCGGATAATCAAGCACATAATCGGGCAAAATTTTCCCATATGCAACAACCGCAATCAAATCCGGTGAAAGCATTTCAAGTACTTCTTTAAGCTCCCCGTTTTTAAGCTTTTCGGGCTGGTATACCGGGATTCCTGCTTCCTGTGCGGCAAGCTTGGTCTCGGGCGGAGTTAAAATCTGTTTTCTTCCCCTCGGCTTATCCGGCTGCGTTACAACCCCCACAACATCAAATCCGTCCTTAATCAGCTGCTTAAGCGATACCGCCGCAATATCCGGTGTTCCCATAAAAAGAATTTTCAAGCAGAATTCCTCCCAATTATTGTTCTATATATCTGATTACTCTATCCAAAAACAGTTTCCCGTCAAGGTGTTCCAGTTCATGGCAAAAAGCTCTTGCGAGCAAATCTTCTCCGTCTTTTTCGAAAAAGTTTCCGTTTCTGTCCTGCGCCCTTACCGTAACATTTTTCGGACGCTCAACCTCTCCGAAAACTCCCGGCACACTGAGACAGCCTTCGCTGCCTGTCTGCGTACCGCTTTCCTTTATGATAATTGGATTTACAAGCTCTATTCTCTCGTCTCCGACATCGATTACTACTGCACGCTTTAAAATTCCCACCTGCGGTGCAGCAAGCCCCACTCCGTTATTTTTCTGCATTGTTTCATACATATCATCAAGCAATATTGCAAGCTTGTTATCAAAATTCTTAACTTCCTTGCACTTTTTCAAAAGGATTTCATCGCCCTTTTGTCTTATTTCTCTTATAGCCATTTTACCGCTCCTTTTCAAACAATCCCGTTCGGATTTTTATCTATAATAACGGAAACACGCTTATATGCCGGATTCATAAGACATTTTTGCCTTGCATCCTCCAAAACAGTATTAAGCGCATCCGAGTTATCGCATTTTAAAACAATTTGCCGTCTGTATTTATTCTTTATCTTTGAAACAGCAGACGGTATCGGTCCCAAAATTTTGACATTCGCATCTCGGTCAAGTGATATCTGCAGCTGTTTTGTATAGAAATTCGCAGCCTGTGCCGCAGCCATTTCATTTACCGAAGTAAACATTATCAGAATCATTTCGCAGAACGGAGGATACAAAAGTGCTTTGCGCATTAGTATTTCCGAATCAAAAAATCTTTTATAATCATGCTTTTTTGTGCATATAATTGAATCATTATCGGGCGAATATGTCTGAATAATCGCTCTGCCCGGTTTCTGTGCTCTCCCTGCTCTTCCTGTCACCTGTTCAAGAACAGAAAAACTCTTCTCTGCTGCTCTGTAATCGTCCAGATTCAGCATAACATCCGCCGAAATAACACCTACAAGAGTTATATTTTCAAAATCAAGACCTTTGGCAACCATTTGTGTGCCTATTAATATATCAATTTTCTTTTTTTCAAATTCATTCAGTATTTTCTCATGCGCATACTTTCTGCCTGTCGTATCAACATCCATTCGAATTGTGGTTGCATTCGGAAAAAGTTTGTGAATTTCCTCCTCAACCTTTTGCGTTCCTCCGCCGAAATATCTTATATATTTGCTGCCGCAGGAAGGACATACCTCATAATTTTCATGCGTATAGCCGCAATAGTGGCATTTCAGCTTATCGGAAAATTTATGATATGTAAGCGATATACTGCATGACGGACATCTTGCAACAAAGCCGCAGCTTCTGCACGATACAAAAGTTGAAAAACCTCGCCTGTTCAAAAACAAAATCGTCTGCTGCTTATTTTGCAGATTTTTTTCTATTTCCTCTGCCAGTTGTCTGCTGAAAATAGATTTATTGCCATCCTCAAGTTCTTTCCTCATATCAACAACCGATACTTCCGGCATTTCCGCTTTTTCGTTTGCTCTTTCTGTGAGTTCAAGCAGCATGTATTCGCCTTTTTTTGCTTTATAATAGCTTCCGACCGACGGAGTCGCCGAAGCAAGCACCAACGGCGCGTTATGCTGAGCCGCTCTGAACGCGGCGACCTCATGAGTATCATATCGAGGAGTCATTTCCGACTTATATGTCTGCTCATGCTCCTCGTCCATAATTATTATGCCTATATTATCGCAAGGAGCAAAAACTGCCGATCTTGCTCCGATTATAATATCAGCCATGCCCATTTTTATCCGTTTCCATTGATCATACCTTTCACCGAGCGAAAGACCGCTGTGCAATACCGCAACCCTTTCTCCGAATCTGCTGATAAACCGATTCATTGTCTGTGGAGTCAGTGAAATTTCAGGGACTAAAACAATTGCCTGTCTGCCGTTTTCAATCACTCTTTTAATCGAATTCATGAACACTTCCGTTTTACCGCTGCCCGTAACACCGTGCAGCAGTACAGTTTCGTTTTTACCGGCAGTAACAAGCTCTCCTATCTTTTCGGCCGCATACTGCTGTTGCTTATTAAGTATCGGCGGAAAGCTTTTTTTTATCTCGGTCAACACCTCAGGTTGTCTCAAAACTGTAATATTCTTGAGTACAATAAGCCCTTTTTTTTCGAGCATATTGACGGTATTATAGCTGCACCCGGCAAACTTTACCAAATCTGACACAGCAATAAATTCATTTCCGGCAAGAATATCAAGAATTTTTGCCTGAGCAAATGCTCTGCTTTTATACAGATTATCGATTTCATCATTCAAATCAGCCTCATCAATATTAATCGATGCGACACGCAAAAGCTTATCTCTTACTTTGGATTGCTCTCTGAATTCTTTTTTTAATATACCGGCTTCACACATTTTTGCAATCTGTGATTTAATATTTGTTTCAAAGAACTGCATAAAGTAGTTTATTTCACATGCGCCGCCGTTATCTTCAAGGATTTCGACTATTTTTTTCTGAGTTTTCGACCTCATAGGAATGTTTTTATCTGATATTATTATCCATTCATCGGGATTTGCTGCAGTCCCGGCAGGCGTTACTGTCCGCAATATATCAATAAAAGAGCATAAATATCTCTCACGCATCCAATAAACAAGCTTGAGCATTTTTTCATCAAATACCGGCATACCGTCGTCTGCCGAAAGAATATTTTTTAAATTTGTCGCACGTGAATTTTCGCACAGTTTAAACACATAGGCTTCTCTTTCGCGATTACCTCTGCCGAACGGCACAATTACCTTGCTGCCTACTTCTACATTCATCTCAACCGGCACATTATAATCATAAAGCTTATCAACTGCACCCGCATTATGATTTACTATAACCTGTGCGATCATGCCGCTTCTTCAATCCTTTCGTCAGGCAAACAGCAATTTCTGCTGCCTGTTATTCTGCATCTTCAAGCTTATTTTCTTCCTTGCCGGCGTCAATCTCATCAAGATTTACGGCGTCATCCTTTATATTTTCAGTATAAAATGTATCCTCGTTATAGCAGCGTTCTCTGCGGATATAACCTACCTTGCCCGAAGCAACTTCTTCAACCGCAACCGATACCGCCTTTTTTGAACCGCACGGAACCAGTCCCTCTGCATTTTTACCTATCATTCTTGCACGCTTTGCAACCATTGTAACAAGCGTATATCTTGAATCGACACATCTGGAAAGGGTTGTAATTCCCGGCTTAATCATAATATCCGGCTCGTCATTTCTTTTTAAACTAGATCTTCTCATTTAATAATCTCTCCAATTCTAAAATTTTTTCATTTCTTGCATGCATAATGCTCAAAATATGCTCTACGCATGCGTCAAGACTGTCATTAACCACAATTTCGTTATACTTAGGTGCCTGATTTATTTCCCACGCCGCAGCGTCCAATCTTGCTTTTATTTGTTCTTCTGTTTCTCTGCCTCTTTCGGAAAGCCTTTTTTTAAGCTCCTTCATTGACGGAGGAATTAAAAATATTAAAATTGCCTCCGGCATAAGCTGCTTAACCTTTAATGCGCCCTGCGGCTCTATTTCCAATAAAACATTTTTACCCTCATTCAAGAGTGACTCAACATTTTTTTTCGGAGTTCCGTAGTAATTGCCGCTGTATTCTGCCCACTCAAGCATTTGATTGTTTTTTATCATATTTTCAAACTGCGTGCGCGTCACATAATTATATGTTACACCCTCAGTTTCGTTATTACGCCGGTCCCGTGATGTCGCGGAAACAGACAGATATATTTTTTCCTTTTTCAGGATTTCTTCGCATACTGTGCCCTTGCCTGTCCCTGAAGGACCGGAAATCACAAAAAGATTACCCTTGTTCATACAATGTCTCCTCTCCGTCAGCATCCGAAGCCGTAAGTCTGTTCGATACTGTTTCCGGCTGAAGTGACGAAAGAATAATATGCCCGCTGTCGCAAACCAGCACCGCTCTTGTACGTCTGCCGTAGGTTGCATTAACAAGCATGCCATTATCTTCCGCTTCTCTTATAATTCTCTTTATCGGAGCGGATTCCGGACTTATAACTGCTATAAGTCGGTTGGCTGAAACCATGTTCCCGAATCCTATATTAATAAGCTTCACCAAAACTCCTCCTCATTCAATATTTTGTATCTGTTCTCTAAGCTTTTCGATTTCCGCTTTAAGAGCTACGACCAGCTTGGCAATTTCTATATCATTAGCCTTTGAACCGGTTGTATTTACCTCTCGGTTTATTTCCTGAATCAAAAAATCAAGTTTCCTTCCTGCCGGTTCACCGGACGAAATAATATTGAAAAATTCTTCAAAATGACTGGCAAGACGAACCATTTCTTCGTTGACCGCAACCTTGTCCGCAAAAACGGCAACCTCGGTGAGTATTCTCGATTCGTCAATTTCTCTGTCGCCCAAAAGCTCTTTAATTTTTGTGTAAAGTCTTTCTCTGTATTCGTCAACAGTCTGCGGAGAACGTTTATCGATTTTATCGGCAAGTGTTTTCATATATTCAACGCGTCCGACAAGATCAGCTTCGATTCTTGCACCCTCACGTGTACGCATTTGTGTAAATGCCGTCAATGCACTGTCCAGAACAGGCTCGACCAGGCTCCAGATATATTCCTCATCTTCCTGCTTTCTTTCGATATTAAATATATCCTGATTGCGCGCCACACTTGTGACGGTTATATCATCCTTTAAATCAAACTTATCTTTCAGAGCATACAAAGTTTCTATGTAGTTTCGGGCATAGTCTTCTTTCAGGGATATTTCAACATTATCATCGGTATAGCTTTCGATAGCGACATATATATCCACCTTGCCCCTTGAAATAAATTCAGAAGCTTTCTTTCTGATTCTGTCTTCCAAAAAGCCGTAATACCTCGGTACCTTTATTGAATAGTCCGAATATCGGTGATTAACGGATTTAATCTCTGTCAATACTTTTTTGCCGTCTTCAATCTGTTCGCATCTGCCGTATCCGGTCATACTTTTCAGCACATAATTCACCTACTTTATCATTATTACATACTATTATACCACACTTTTTTAAAAAAGAACATAGATTTTTGAAAAATTTTAAAAAATTTTACAAAAAAACAAGAGATGCAATTAACATCTCTTGAAAAAATCATTTTTTAATTATTCCTGTTCGGGAGCGCCTACCGGACAAACCGAAGCACAAGCACCGCATTCGAGACATGCACTTGCATCGATTACATATGAAGAATCGCCTTCCGAAATGCAGCTTACAGGACATTCTGCAGCACATGCGCCGCAGCTAATGCAAGCATCACTGATTTTATATGCCATGACATATACACCTCCTTAGTTTCGGGACGCCAGAGAAATTTTTTTCTCTTTTCCGTCTCTGTGATAATTATATCATACTTTTTTAATTTATTCAAGACTTTTTAAAATTTCTTCATCAAAATTTTCTTCCTGTTTTTCTTTTCTGCCGCCTCTTTTTAACAGCTTAACTTTACTGACCTTAAAGGTTTGAAGAGCCTTTTCCTTTTCATCATCTATTTTGACCTGTAGCGTCCCCTTTAAAAGACTCACATATTCGACAACGCCTTTGCCCATCGGTGTCTGAACAATTGACCCTTGTCTCGGCGTAATCTTCAAAAGCTCCTCATAAGTGCTTTGTTCATATTTAAGGCAACACATAAGCCTGCCGCACGCACCCGAAATTTTCGTAGGGTTAAGACTCAACCCCTGTTCTTTTGCCATTTTAATTGAAACCGGCTCAAATTCGCCCAAAAATTTTGAGCAGCAAAGAGAACGTCCGCACACTCCGATGCTTCCGATCGTCTTTGTTTCATCACGTACACCAATCTGTCTCAGTTCTATTCTTGTCTTGAATACAATTGCCAAATCTTTTACAAGTTCTCTGAAATCCACTCTGCCGTCGGCAGTAAAATAAAACAGAATTTTTGAACCGTCAAAAGTATATTCAACTTCAATAAGCTTCATTTCAAGATTATGCTTTTTGATTTTTTCCGAGCAAATTTTAAAAGCTTCCTTTTCCTTTTCGCGGTTTTGTCTGCATCGCTCAATATCTTCCTCGGTTGCAATCCTCATAATATCTCTGAGCGGCTTTGTAATTTTATTATCCTCAATATCGCATATTCCCATTGCGACATTACCCATTTCCACGCCTCTCGCGGTTTCTACAATTACATTTTGTCCCATTTTTAAATTGAAATCAAGAGGATTAAAATAGTATATTTTCCCTGCCGTTTTAAATCTTACTCCAACTACTTTTGACATTCTCAAATTTTCTCCTTATAACATCAATTATTTTATATTATAATACAAATCCTGCGAAAAGTCAAGTAGTGTTATAATTACAACAGTCTGCCGTCGCACGAAACGGTAACAACCTGCCACGGGATAAATTTTCCGCTGTTTTGAAGTGCTGACTTTACCGCGTTTTCAATACCGCCGCAGCACGGAACTTCCATTCTTGCAACCGTAACGCTTTTTATATTGTTGTTTTTTATAATTTCGGTGAGTTTTTCGGAATAATCCTCACTGTCAAGCTTGGGACATCCTATCAGTGTTATTTTATTCTTTATAAATTTTCTGTGAAAATCCCCATACGCATAAGCTGTACAATCCGCCGCAACAAGCAAATCGGCATTTTCAAAATACGGAGCATTTACCGGCACAAGCTTAATCTGTACAGGCCACTGTCTGAGCTCGCTTTCCGCCTCCGGAAAATCATTATGAGAATGTTCTCTTTTTATTTGTTTTACATTATGCCCCGGACAGCCGCACGGCAGCTTTTGTTTTTTGTTTTCCATGACTGCCGCTTCGTCATATGCCGCCGCTTCCCTTACCTCAAACGAAATTGCATTCGTAGGGCAAACGGGCAGGCAGTCACCCAAGCCATCGCAATAATCATCACGCAGGAGCTTTGCTTTTCCGTCAATCATTCCGATTGCACCCTCATGACATGCAGTTGCACAGCTTCCGCAGCCGTTGCACTTTTCCTCGTCAATTTTTATTATTTTTCTTTCCATAAAAATCATTCCTTTCTTGACTTTATGGGTATATTATAATATAATAGTATTAATTAATCTGTTGTATTTCCAACAAGAAGGTGATTTTTTTGAATTTTGAAAAAATAAAAAATAATGCAATGTTTAAAGATATAAAAGATGATGACATAAAAAAAATCCTAAACTGCTTTTGTGCATACGAAAAAAAATATTTAAAAGGTGAAATAATTATTTCCGAAGGCGAAATAGCAAAAAAAATCGGACTTATAACCCGAGGAACCATCCATCTGATAAGAGAAGATTATGACGGAAACAGAACCATAATAACAAAGCTTTCCGAAAATGACCTGTTTGCGGAAGCATTTGCATTTGCCCCATGTAAAAGAGTTCTCCCGATAAGCGTATATGCCGAAACCGATTGTTCGGTAATGTTTTTGGATTATAAAAAAATCACAAGCACATGCTCGGTATCATGCCAATGCCATGTCAAATTCATTGAAAATATGCTTTCTCTGATTGCCGAAAAAAATATAATGCTCAACCGCCGACTCGGGCATCTTTCAAAAAGGACAACCAAAGAAAAACTGATGTCATATCTGTCAGAACAAGCGGCATTATCCGGAAAAAGAAGTTTTTCTATACCGTTTAACCGTCAGCAGCTTGCCGATTATCTGTGCGTTGAAAGAAGTGCAATGTCCGCCGTTTTATCCGAACTTAAGCGAAGCGGAGTTATTATTTTTGAAAAGAGTAAATTTACCTTTCCGGACTATCCGAAAACATAAAAGCCGCCGAAAACTCATACTGTCCCTCCGGCGGCTTTAGGCATTATTCTTTAAAATACATTCTGTTCAATTTTTTCAGCAGATTTTTTTCAAACCGTGAAATCTGCATTTGTGACACTCCCCAGCTATTTGCTATCTGTGCCTGCGTTTGGTCATTATAGTAACGAAACTTAATAAATTCTTTTTCCTTGTCGCTGAGACTTTGCATACAATACTGAATAAAGTCATTTTCTTCAATCATAAGAATATCATTATCTTCCCTGCCGATAGTATTTGCAAGAGTCATCGGTCCGTCTGCATATGCTTCATCCTCAAGTGATTTAATAAATGAGGTATCTCCTATTTCAAATGCTTTTTTTATCGTCTTTTCGGGAATATTTAAAATCCGCGCAATATCCTCCGGTGTTTTTTCATTCGAAGCACGCCTTATGCACTCCGCCTTGTAAAACACTTCGTACAAAGTCCTCGGAATTCTTATAAAATTGCCCTTATCGCGAAAATACCGCCTTATTTCTCCCATTACCGTAGGTGTTGCAAATGTCGCGAATTGTACACCCCGATCCGGGTCAAACCGCTCAATTGCATAAAGCACACCCATGCACGC
>CAKSFY010000061.1 GCA_934454035.1 uncultured Clostridia bacterium
TAAGCATTCTGCACATATAATATGCAGGCATATAGATTTCATCATTAAGACGGTAACTCAAGGGTGAATATACAGAATCATTATCGGTATAAACATTTTCAATAACATTTACGCAGCCGTCAGAATATGTTTCTATTTTTTCGGAGCCGATTTCAAAAATGACTCTTTCGGTCACGCCGTCGCTGTTTTTGCAAGCGTCACCGGGTGCTATCTGCACAATACCGGTTTTAGCTTCGATTTGAATACTGTAATTTAAGTATTTGCAAAGTTCGGTTTACGGGAAGCCATTTCCCGTTTTCGTGTTCCATAGGTTTATTATCCAATTCAAACAATGTTATTATCAATATACACCTGTGTATCGGATTTGTCAAATACAATGTCCTGTGCATTAATGCAGGGGGAAACAATGCACAATAGACCAAAAGCCGAAATAACAGATAACAATTTTTTTAATTTCATTAAAATCACTTCCTTAAAAAAAATTTCTTTTATCGAATCTATTATCGCTGATTTATTCCTGTCAAACAAAGCATTCATGAGCCTTGTGACAGAATTGCCGCGAAGTTTAAAAAAACACCTTGCTTTCATATTATACATTACAACCGTCGTATTTGTCAATACAGTTTATAAAATTTACATAGTTCATCCGTGTTGAAGCATTTAAAAATATTAATAGATATGTCATTGATAATAAAAATGAAATAGGCAGCAAAAGTATTTTTGTTCAGAGTAAAGCTTCGGTGTTTTTTTAAACAACAAAAAAGGCAGCATAAAGCTGCCTCAAAAATTCAATGAAGAATTTTTTATTTCAGATATTCATAAAGAGATTATTTACCGATTACAACCGGAGTTGTGTCAATATAAAGCTCGTTTGCTTCGCCTATCGAAGTAATGTTTGCTTCGCCGAAATCAAGACCTAGCTCCGTATCCTTGCCGATTCTTGAATGAATCGCGTTGGAAATCGATACTTCGGCAGCTTCGTCCGTCAACACCTTGAACGAAACTTTTGCAATATGTCCGTTTGAAAGCGGTGTACGTTCTGTGCCTGCAAGCGATGTAACGGAAGATATTTTCAGGCAGTCATCGCGGAAAGTGTCGTTTGCAGCGTCCATTACAGCATTGTATTCTTCTGTACCGTTCAAATAGCTGTAACCTGCATATTCAAGCTTAGAGTGGTCGTATACAAGACCGATTGACATTGTCGCAAGATATGTCGGCTTGTCCGAATACTTTTCAATGTTTGAAAGGTCTATGTACACATCTACAGTATCATCTTTTTTGACTTCCTTTTCATCTGTTGAAAGTGAAAGCATGGGCAAATCGGTTTTTTTGTCAAACGGTTTGTCGCTTGTTCTTTCGGGAGCTTTGTCAAAGGAAACATTTCCGCCAGAAAGAGGATAGTTAACTTCGTACTCCTCAACACCCATATCTCTTAAATATCTTACATATGCTCTGGATGTAACATTTATTGTCTTGGAATCCTGATCCCAGTCAACCTGTGCACCGATTGCTTCAAGCACCGCGCGTACCGGAATCATGGTTCTGTCATTCATAACAACCGGCACTTGGTCGAGCTTTTGCACATCCGATACGACCTGCTGAACGGACGGGTAATAATAAAGCTTCATTTCATCGCTGCCTACGGTTAAAACAACAATATTTCTGTTGTCGCCGGAGGTGACGGTAACCTGCTTTTTATCCTGATCCCAGTCAACGGTTGCGCCTGCGGCATTGCAGACAAATCTTAACGGAATCAAGGTTCTGTTTGTTTCTTCCATAATTACCGGCCCTTGATCCTCAAAAGTCAGCTCGCGCTCGTCCACGATTATTTTCGGCGAAACCTGTGCATGCACTGCCGAAGCGGCAATTAAAAGAGCTGCCGCAATAATTCCTGTAATCTTTTTTTTCATATTCTCATTGCCTTTCTGCCCGAAGAAAATTATTGGCGATTTACTCCCGGGCAAAGTAAATCTTGCATATATTAAACCCATTATAACACATTAATTTGATTTTCACAATATTTTTTTAATTTTTTTATAAAATATGCTGGAAATCTTAAAGAAAATATAGTATAATATACTTATATGACTTGTTCGGGAGGTTTTTGTTCGGTGGATATTCTTATGACATATATTTCTGATTTTCTAAAAATGTTTAAAATTACCGATATTATTGATATAGTAATAGTTGCGGTTATCATCTATAATTTGCTCAGAATGATTAAGGAAACGCGTGCCGTTCAGCTTATAAAAGGAATTGTGCTTGTGTTTCTGGGCTGGCAGATAAGTGCTCTTTTAAATCTTACAACAATTAATTTTTTGCTGAGAAATACTATGCAGATAGGTCTGTTCGCAATAGTGGTTATATTTCAGCCAGAGCTGCGCAACGTGCTTGAAAGAATAGGACGTTCCACCGCAGGTAATCTTCTTGCGTTCAATGTGGCGCAAAACAGCGAGGAAACCGTGGACGGAGTGATAATGGAAATAGTCAACGCATGCGTTGATATGTCGCATACAAAGACGGGGGCACTTATAGTTATGGAGCGTACCACAAAGCTGGGAGAGGTAATAAAGACGGGAACATTTCTCGGAGCGGAAACAACCTGGGAACTTTTGGAAAATATTTTTGTGCCGAATACCCCTTTGCATGACGGTGCGGTGATTATAAGGGATAACAAAATTCATTCGGCAGGCTGCCTTCTGCCGCTTACTTCAAATATAAATCTTTCCAGAGAATTGGGAACAAGGCATAGAGCGGCACTCGGCATGTCCGAAAATTCCGATGCAATTGTAATAGTCGTAAGTGAAGAAACCGGAAAAATATCACTTGCCATAAACGGAACACTGACGAGAAACTTAAATGATACTACGCTTAAGCTTGCGCTTGCGCGTGCGTTTTCGGGACAACGAACCGGGGATTTTGAAAAAATAAAATTCTGGAAGGGGAGTTCGAAATGAAAAAAAAGAAATCTCTTTTTGAGCAAAAACTGATTTTGCAGATAATATCGATTATTGCCGCCATTATACTGTGGTTTGCGATAACATATTCGGAAAATCCGTCGGTTGCCATACCGATAAACAATATCAGTATTAATTTTATCGGGGAAAAGGTGCTTGACAAGAACGGACTTATTTTTGTAAACCGTGACAAGCTTCCGAATATAGTAATAGAAGTGCGAGGAAAAAGAAGTGAGGTTCAGAGCATTTTAAATTCTGTTTCGGCAACAGTTGATTTAAGCGATATAACCGAGGCAGGCGAATATGTCAAGGATATAAGCTATGAAGTTCCGAACCAGGCTGTTATGATATCGAAAAAGAAAACAACATCCGTTACGGTAGTTATAGAAAAATCGGTATCAAAGGAAGTGCCGGTAAATGTTGTTCAAAACGGAAGCAACAAGGATTATCTTATAAAGAGTACACCGGCAATTTCAAAAATGAATATTGCAGGAACTTCGGAGGATTTGGCTAAGATTAATTCGGTGTCGGTATCGGTTGATATTTCGGGAATGAAAGAGGATTGCCGTGATAATTATCCGATTATTTATACTGATTTGAATAATAATGCGGTAGTTCCGGCAAACCATATTTCGCACGGACGCAAGACTATCGAAGTTGAAAACGAAGTATATTTTAAAAAGACGGTAAAAATAGAACTTTCGCCGGAGTATGATCGCGACAATTATCAAATAAATGTAAAGGGTTTCTCGACTGAAAAGCTTGATATCGGGGTCAGAGACGAATCGCAGAATATAGAAACGGTTTATGCTCAGTTTAAGGACAATACGGAAATTAAGCAGGACGGAAAATACGAAATGTCGCTGATGCTTCCGGAAAATGTTTATTGTCCGCAGCTTCCGAAGGAGCTTATAATGACGGCGAATATCGAAAATATAGTAACAAAAGATATTTCTGTTAAGGTTGAGTGCGTCAATATTCCGCAGGATATGACTGCTGTGTGCAATCCCGAATTTTTAAATGTGACCGCAACAGGTACGGAGGAAAGCCTGGCGCAGCTTAAAGCAGTGGTTGACCTTGTAGGGCTTGAAGCAGGAGATTATTCTTTGGCGGCAGCTTTTGAGGGAAATGCTTCAATAAACGGAAGCTATATGGTAAATGTTAATTTGACAAGCAGTGAAAAGGAATGAGAAACTATGAAAAACACTAAGAAACTAACAACATTGGGTATTTTGGGTGCTATGTCGGTTCTGCTGGCTATGCTGATTCATTTCCCGATATTTCCGCAGGCAGCTTTTTTGGAATATGACCCGGCGGATATACCGATATTTATAGCCGCATTTATGTTAGGACCTGTTTCGGGACTGGCACTGACTTTGGTTGTATCGGTAGTCCAGGGGATAAGCGTCAGTGCGTCAAGCGGAGTAATCGGCATGATTATGCATTTTCTGTCAACGGGCGCATTTGTGCTTGTTGCAGGAAATATATACCGAATTAACAGGACCAAAAAGGGCGCGGTGATTTCTCTTGCGGCAGGTGTTCTCACTATGGCGGCTGTTATGACGCTGTGGAATATTATCTTTACACCTATATTTATGAAAGTGCCCAGGCAAGCCGTTTTGGGATTGCTTTTACCGGTTATAATTCCGTTTAATTTTATAAAAGCAGGAGTTAATGCGGTTGTAACGCTGCTGATTTACAAAAAGATTTCGAATTTTGTGTCGGGGCTTATCAACAAGTAAATTAAAATTTGCACATATGGGATAAAAAGTTTGACATTTGGCTAAAGATGCTATATAATAGAATTTGTTGATAATCAAAAATTTTATCACGGAAAGGAATAAAAATTATGGGCAGATTATTCGGAACGGACGGAATAAGAGGAATAGCAAATACGGAGCTTACAGCAGAGCTTGCCTTTAAGACAGGGCAGAGCGGCGCATATGTACTTACAAAAGAGACGAACAAAAGACCGAGAATATTAATAGGCAAGGACACAAGAAAGTCGGGCGATATGCTTGAGGCTGCACTGACTGCCGGTCTGTGCTCTGTTGGCGCTAAGGTTATATCTTTGGGAGTTATTCCGACTCCGGCTGTTGCATATCTGACGAGAAAATATAAAGCAGACGCAGGCGTTGTAATTTCAGCTTCGCATAACCCTTGCGAGTATAACGGAATTAAATTTTTCAACAGTGAGGGTTACAAGCTAAAGGATGAAATTGAGGATGAAATCGAAGAATATATAACAGGCAAGAAAAAGATTGAGGATTTGCCGACCCACGGTGCAGTAGGTTATGTTGCAAAAAACCATGACGCTACGGAAGATTACGTCAATTTCGCAATATCGACCGTTGATATAAGACTCGATGGAATGAAAATTGCTATAGACTGTGCAAACGGAGCAAGCTATCAGACCGCATTTAAGGCTCTTAATAAGCTGGGCGCCAATGTTGAGGCTATTCATAATACGCCGGACGGTGTGAATATTAATGATAAATGCGGTTCAACGCATATGGAAAGCCTGTGTGCCTATGTTAAATCGATAGGTGCGGATGTCGGACTTGCTTTCGACGGAGACGCTGACAGAATGCTGGCTGTTGATGAAAACGGAAATATTATTGACGGAGATCAGATAATGGCGGCATGCGCATATCAGATGATGCAGGAAAACAGACTGGCAAAAAATACTCTTGTTGCGACTGTAATGAGCAATCTCGGTCTTTTTATAGCCGGCGAAAAGCTGGGAATTGAAATCCCGAAAACGAAGGTCGGAGACAGATACGTACTTGAGGAAATGCTTGACAAGGGTTATGTCATCGGCGGAGAACAGTCGGGACATATTATCTTTCTTGACCATAACACCACGGGTGATGGCTTGGTAAGTGCGCTGCAATTTTTGTCGGTGATTAAAAAGACAGGCAAAAAAGCGTCCGAGATAGCGGCAATAGTTGATGTAATGCCGCAGGTTTTGTGTAATGCAAAGGTAAAAAATGAGCACAAAGAAGATTATATGTCGTTTGAGCCTGTCGCAAAAGCAATAGAAGCATTGGAAAATGAATTTGCCGGAGAGGGCAGAGTGCTTATACGTCCGTCAGGTACTGAACCGCTGGTGAGAGTAATGATTGAGGGCAAGGATAAAGATTACATCGGCAGGAAGGCAAAAGAGCTTGCCGAGCTGATAGAAAAAATATGTTCATGATAATGAACAGGAGAGAGGGACACTAAATTGAATTTTGTTTCAATAGATTTTGAAACGGCGACATCTAAGCCGAACAGCATATGCAGCATGGGAATTGCTGTAGTGGAAAATAATAAGGTTACTGAGACGAAGGAAATACTTGTACGCCCGGAACCGTTTGAGTTCAATGACTATAATACTTTAATTCACGGGATTACTCCGGATATGGTTTATGACAAACCGAGATTCTGCGACATTTGGGAGGAAATCCGCCCTCTTTTGGAAGGGAATTTGGTTGCGGCTCATAATGCAGGCTTTGATGTGGGGGCATTGCGTGCAACACTGGATATGTTCGGTATCGAATATCCGACATTTGATTATATATGCACTGTCAAACTTTCACAAAAGGCATATCCGGATTTGCCGAGTCACAGGCTTAATTATATGGCAGAAGCGCTTGGGATAGACTTTAATCATCATCATGCAGGAGATGATGCATATGTTTGTGCAAGGCTGCTTATCAGAATTTTAAGAGAATTTGCCCTTATTTCAAAAGAGGCTATTGAAAGAAGATTTGAAATAGGTATCGGGAAAATTTATCCCGGCTGTTATGTTCCGTGTACAAAATCAAAGACAAGTAAAGCACGGCGCGTACATACTACGGGGACTGTTCATAAATAGGTAACAAAATCTTTACAGAGAAAGCATTGAACAAATGCTTTTTTTGTGGTAGAATAAAAATTGTTATTACATAATTATGTTGTCTTTGAGAAATGGAGATCATAGAATGAAAAGGAAACTGTTACTTGCAGGCTGTGCTTTGGCATTGATTTTGAATACTCCGGCATATGCCTCCGATTTGAGTAATTGGGCTGAATCGGAATATGAGCTTGCATCCGGGGCGGGTCTTTTATCATACGGAGCTATAGAAAATTCACTAAAAGATGATATTACCCGTGAGGAGTTTTGTGAACTGATAATTAATCTTTATAAGCAACTTTCAAATAAAGAGTTGTACACACCTGAGATATTTCCGTTTGAGGACTGCGACAGTGTACCCGTAGCGCAGGCTTATGCTCTCGGAATTGTCAGCGGAAGGTCTGAAACGGAATTTGACCCTGACGGTATTGTGACAAGGGAAGAAATGGCGAAGCTTATAATCAATACTCTGAAAGCTGCCGAGATTAATACTGTTACGCTGCGTTCGGAGGCTGAAGAGCTTATGTCGGCTTTTGAAGATTCCGAGCTTATATCGCCGTGGGCTTATTCGGAGGTTGCAACGGCGCTTAAGTATTCGATAATGAGCGGAGCGGCGGATAATCTGCTTGTCCCGAAAGAAGGCGCGGCAAGAGAGCAGGCTATAGCTATAGTCGGCAGAACATACTCTCAGTTTGCACCGGAAAAAACATCTTATACAGTGCCGGAATTTACAACTCTTGCACAGGATATTTCAGCGGATATAAATTCGGATATTGAACTTACAAGGGTTGACGGAGCTGATAAGTATATGCTTATTATAAAGGATGCCGACGGCAAACCGGTAGACACATTTACATCAAATACTCCGGTTATAAAAGCATCTTTTGATAAACTCAGCGAAAATATGAAATATACTTTGGCTGCGGGCGTTGAATATGCTTCGGGAATCCAGGCTTTTTCTCCGCTGATAGATGTTGTATATAAACACGATTCAAAAGTTATAACAGAAATTAAAAAGGATAGCGCTACGCTTACAGCTAAAGAACTCAGAGTGTTCCCGGACGGGGTTATATTTGATTCGGAGGAAACTGCTGCGGCACATATGGCAAATGTGACTGTAAATGTGTGGTGCGTTCGCGACAACGGAGAAAAATATGCAGCAAAGAAAACGCTGACTGTAAACAAATATCTGGCAGAAGATGTTGTGAAAATTTTTGATGAGATATTCAATGACCCGTCGAGGTTCCCGATAAAAAGCGTCGGGGGTTATTGCTGGAGAACCACTGCATTCGGCAGTGTATCGCAGCATAGCTACGGCACCTGTATAGACATAAATCCGGATGAAAACTATTACTGCTATTCGGAGGACGGTACGGGAATTGTCGGACAAGGCTGGATGCCTTACGAAAATGTTTATTCAATCACTCCCGACGGAGCTGTTGTAGCCGCATTTGCCAAGTACGGATGGATTTGGGGCGGCAGCTGGAACGGAAGCGTAAAAGACTATATGCATTTTTCATACTTGGGAAAATAAATATATAAAAATAAAAGGGAGAAGGCGGTGTATAAAAATTACACCGCCTTTTGAGAGAATAGGAAAAAAAGATTTGGAACACTCTCACAAAAACCGATTGTGTACGCGGGTATTCCGAGTGGTTTGGTGAGAGTGTAGCAAAAAGGCATTTTATATAATAAAAATCATAAAATCAGATAATATTCAAGTAACACATGCCTTTTCTGCGTTCCGGACTTTTTTGCATCCCCTTTTCTATAATCTGTTAAGGCTTAAATGTTCATTCATAGTACCGGAATTTGCATGGCAGATTGCAACTGCAAGCGCGTCTGCTGCGTCATCAGGTTTCGGGATTGCATTTAATCCAAGCAGGGTTTTGACCATATGCTGAACCTGCTGCTTGTCCGCTCTGCCGTAGCCTGCGACGGATTGCTTTATCTGAAGCGGTGTATATTCATAAATCGGTATCCCTTTGTTTGCCGCGGAGACAACCAAAACTCCTCTTGCCTGCGCTACTGCAATTGCGGTTTTTGCGTTGTTGTTAAAAAATAATTCCTCGATTGCAATTGCGTCCGGCTTGAATTTGTCTATGCAGAAATTTATGTCGTCATAGATTGTTTTAAGCCGCAAAGATGTTGCGGTTTTTGCATGAGTAGTTATTGCATCGTATGCAATCGGTTTGAATTTATTCCCGGAATATTCTATTATTCCTACGCCAACAATTGCATAACCCGGGTCGATTCCTAAAATAATCACTAAAAAATCACCGTCTTTTTCTAAAATTTTATAACATTAGGATATTGCATAATTATTCTTTTTGATGTATAATATACACATAGAATTAATTAATTCATATTAATTATACACTATTTAAGGAGGAAAATCAACATGGCAAAAGAAAAAATTGTATTAGCATATTCGGGTGGTCTCGACACCTCAATTATTATTGCATGGCTTAAGGAAAACTATGACTGCGAAGTTATAGCTGTCTGCGGAGACGTAGGGCAGGGAAAGGAAACCGAAGGCCTTGAGGAAAGAGCAAAAAAATCGGGAGCTTCAAAGCTTTATCTTGCCGATTTGAGAGATGAGTATGTAGAAGATTACATATTCCCGACATTGAAAGCAGGTGCCGTATATGAGGGTAAATATCTTCTCGGAACATCGCATGCCCGTCCGATTATTGCAAAGAAATTGGTTGAGATTGCTCTTAAAGAAGGTGCTACGGCTATATGCCACGGTGCAACAGGAAAAGGTAATGACCAGGTTCGTTTCGAACTTTCAATAAAGGCGCTTGCTCCGCAGCTTAAAATTATTGCTCCGTGGAGAATCTGGGATATAAAATCAAGAGAAGATGCGGTTGACTACGCACAGGCTCATAATATAGAAATTCCGGTAACCAAAAAGGATTTGTATTCAAGAGACAGAAATATTTGGCATATCAGTCATGAGGGTATGGACTTGGAAGACCCTGCAAATGAACCTCAGCTTGATAATTTGCTTAAGCTTACAACACCTCCGGAAAAAACCACGGATGAAGCTAAATATATTACAATCGGATTTGAAAAAGGTGTTCCGGTATCTGTTGACGGCGAAAAACTCGCTCCCCGTCCGTTGGTTGAAAAGCTTAACAAAATCGGCGGTGAATACGGCGTAGGAATTGCTGATATAACAGAGGATCGTTTGGTTGGAATGAAGTCAAGGGGAGTATATGAAACTCCGGGCGGAACTATTTTGTATTATGCTTTGCAGGAACTTGAATATTTGTGTCTTGACAGAGATACTCAAAGTTTTAAAAGACAGGCTGCAATTAAATTTGCAGAGCTTGTATATGACGGAAAATGGTTCACACCGCTTCGCAAGGCATTATCTGCAATGGTTGATTCTATGGAAGAAACAGTTACCGGCGAAGTTCGCTTAAAGCTTTACAAGGGCAGTATTTCATCAGCAGGAGCTAAGAGTGATTATTCACTTTATAACGAAGCTATTGCAAGCTTTGGCGACAGTCATGAGCTTTACAGCCATAAGGATGCGGAAGGCTTTATCAATTTGTTCGGACTTCCTTTGAAGGTTCGTGCAATGATGGAACAAAAAAATAAATAATTTGAAACAGGGCTGTCGGCTTCCGGCAGCCTGTTTTTGAAAGGGAGTAAAACAATGGCAAAATTATGGGGAGGAAGATTCCAAAAAAATACCGATAAAAAGGTTGATGATTTTAATTCCTCTATACGCTTTGACAGCCGTATGTATAAACAGGATATAAAAGGCAGCATAGCTCATGCAAAAATGCTTGGAAAGCAGGGAATAATTCCGGCGGAGGATTCTGAGAAGATAGTTAACGGATTGAGGGACATACTTGAAGATATAGAACAGGGAAAAGTGGAATTTGAAATTGATGCCGAAGATATTCATATGAATGTTGAGAAAATCCTGACCGAAAGAATCGGCGAGGCAGGCAAGAGACTGCACACAGGCAGAAGCAGAAACGACCAGGTTGCACTTGATATACGCATGTATCTGATGGATGAAATTGATGAAATCAGTGCAATGCTTATGCATGCAGAGGAGGTTATTCTGGGACTTGCCGAGGAACACACAAAGACGGTTATGCCCGGATATACCCATTTACAGAAGGCACAGCCGATTACATTTGCGCACCACTTGTGTGCTTATTCGGCAATGTTCAAAAGGGACTTGGAAAGGCTTGGTGACTGCAAAAAAAGAACAAACACAATGCCCTTGGGATCGGGTGCGCTTGCAGCTACGACATATCCGTTGGACAGGGAATATGTGGCTTCGGAATTGGGATTTGACCGAGTGACTTTGAATTCGCTGGATGGAGTTTCGGACAGGGATTTTGTTATTGAACTCGCAAGTTGCCTGTCAATGATAATGATGCATTTGAGCAGATTTTCAGAGGAACTGATTTTGTGGTCGAGTCATGAATTTTCATTTGTTGAAATGGATGATGCATTTTCAACAGGTTCATCTATTATGCCGCAGAAAAAGAATCCGGATGTTGCGGAACTGATAAGAGGGAAGACGGGCAGAGTTTACGGACACCTTATGGGACTTTTGACTACGATGAAAGGGTTGCCGCTTGCATATAATAAAGATATGCAGGAGGACAAAGAGCCTATATTTGACGCAATCGATACGGTGAAGCTTTGTTTGCCTGTGTTTTGCGATATGATAGCGACAATGAAGGTTAACAAAGGAAAAATGCTTTCTGGTGCTAAAGGCGGCTTTACAAATGCAACCGATGCTGCTGATTATCTCGTAAAAAAAGGTATGCCGTTCCGCGAAGCTCATTCGGTTATAGGCAGAATGGTGTTTTATGCAATAGATAAAAATAAGGCTTTGGATGAACTGACTATGGCTGAACTGAAAGAATTTTCAGATATTATAGAAGAAGATTTTTATGAAGCAATAAGCATGGAAACTTGTGTAAATGACAGGAAAATTATAGGTGGTCCGGCGGAAGAATCGGTTAAAAACACGATTTTGTCTATGAAAAAAAGTCTTGGATTGTAATATCAATAAAATGCTGTACAAAAATCGAAAAGCGACAGACAAATAAAAAAGTCTGTCGCTTTTAATGTGAGATTTTAAATAAAAAAGCGGTCTGTTTCAACCGCTTTACTTTGTGATTATATCGACTTTGTTATTACAAAAACATTTTTATAATAATAGTTTGTATAATCTTTCAATGGACGATGTGATCCTTTTAGATATAAGATTGCGCCGTAGGCGCACTCGCAAAAGTTTGGTAATGAGCCAAAGACGTTATGAGGGCGCTTGCAACCGAATAGTCGACACGAATGTGACCTTTTGCGATAAAGGAGGAACAGTGCAGCAGGAGACTGATTTTTTTTCAAAAAAAATCGGAACAAGCATAACTTGTTCCGACGTGGTGAACGAGTCAATCCCAAATTTTGTGTAAAGTCTTTACGAGACTGGAGTGGTTTGGAAATGTCAATAAAAGTGCAGTCGAAATACCCCGAGTGGGGGGTGCGGACATATTCTTGGACTCTGAAAGGAGTAAAATATATATGTACACAAAAGAACAAAAAGAGCATGCAT
>CAKSFY010000062.1 GCA_934454035.1 uncultured Clostridia bacterium
ATTGCAAAATCAGGCTCTACAGGTAATTCGACCGGACCGCATCTTCATTTTGAAGTCATGGTAAACGGAGTTTGTCAAAATCCTACGAAATATTTCTAATTCTTTGTAATTCATAAGAGACTGTAACGAAAGCCACCACCCGATAAGGCTAAGGTTAGAGTCTCTTTACAATTTTCGGAATAATATTATTTTTCGGACATATCTTTAAATGATAGACAAGGAGATGATGATATGCAAAAGGCTAAGCTTATTATAGTTACAGCGGCCTGCACGGCAGCAATTACGGTTGGTGCACCGATGCTTTATTTCGGAAACAGTTTGAGTGCAATTATAAAGTTTGGTAATGTACTTAAAATTATGGAGGATAAGTTTTATTTTGATTATGACGATGAAAAAGCACTTGATTACGCGCTTTCGGGTCTTACTATTGCGTCTGATGACAAATATACCAATTACTACAGTAAGGAAAAATATAAAAGTTATGTCGCCGACGGCAGAAACACTTATATAGGAATCGGCATTGTACTCGGTCCTGCCGATAATGAAGATGTTCTCAAAATATATTCGGTTTCGGATAATTCTCCGGCAAAGGAAGCGGGACTTGAAACAGGTGATTTGATTTTAAAAATCAACGGTGAAGCTATGTCATCGCAAGATGTTCAACGTGCTGCGGAGCTGATCAGAGACGGCAACGGAAAAACGGAAATAATGCTTAAGAGAGATAATAAAGAATTTACCGTATCGGTTGAAAAAAAATCAATCGGGAAAAACTCTGTGACAAGCAGAATTTTGGACGACAGTACGGGATATATTAAAATATCCGCTTTTGACAGGAAGGATAACACTGATAAAGAATCAATTGATACATATGATGAATTTAAGCTTGAAGCTGATAAACTTTACAGTGAGGGATATAAAAACCTTGTAATTGATTTAAGAAATAATCCCGGCGGAGATGTGCAAGTGGTGACTGAGATTGCGGATTATCTTATGCCGGAGGGAGTAATCACATATTTTGAGGATAAAAGCGGAAAAAGAAAATACTTTAATTCAGATAAAGAATTTAAAGATTTTAATATTGTTGTTCTTGTGAACGGATACAGCGCGTCTGCTTCGGAACTTCTTTCGGGTGCTTTAAAAGACAGCGGACGTGCAAAAATTGTAGGTACAAAAACATACGGAAAGGGAATCGTTCAGGATGTCTATTCATTCAGTGACGGTTCTGGAATGTCGGTGACAACGGCAAGATACTATACACCGAGCGGAAAATGTATTCATGAAATAGGAATAGAGCCGGATGTATATGTTGAGCAGACTAAAGAGGACATTCAGCTTGAAAAAGCACTTGAGCTGTTTGAAAAATAATTATATAAAGGAAAATACATATGGAAAATTTACTGGACAGATTAAATGATAAACAAAAGGAAGCAGTTACCACAACCGAAGGACCGGTGCTTGTTTTAGCAGGTGCAGGGAGCGGAAAAACAACTGTTCTTGTTAACAGAATCGCATATATTATTGCAAAAAAACGTGCGCATCCGAAAAATATAATTGCCATTACATTTACAAATAAGGCAGCAAATGAGATGAAGTCCAGAATTAAGGCAATTATCGGTGATTCTGCGGACGATATGTGGGTAAGCACATTTCATTCGGCATGCGTCAGAATATTAAGACGAAATATAGATATGGTCGGATATGACCGTGATTTTGTTATATATGATTCTGCCGATGCGAAAACAGTTGTTAAAGAATGTTTAAAAGAACTAAACAAGGATGATAAAGTTTATACACCGAAAAGTGTTTTGTCCACAATAGGAAGCGCAAAAGACAATATGCAGACTCCCGAAATTTTTGAAGCGGTTAATTCGGGCGATTACTACATGAGAAACATAGCTGAAATTTATGCCTTATATCAGAAAAAGCTCAAAAAAAACAATGCACTTGATTTCGATGATATTGTTTTCCTTGCTGTTAAAATTTTAATGGAAAACCAGGATGTTTTACGCTTTTATCAGGAAAAATTTAAGTATATTTTGGTTGACGAGTACCAGGACACAAATAACGTTCAGTATATGCTTATAAGTCTTTTGGCTCAGCTTAACAGAAATATTTGTGTTGTAGGCGATGACGATCAGAGTATTTACAAATTCAGAGGTGCAAACATTCAGAATATTCTCGGATTTGAGGATGAATTTCCGGACGCTGTCACAATAAAACTTGAACAAAATTACCGCTCTACAAAAAATATTCTTGATTCGGCAAATGCGGTAATTGCAAATAACCGTGAACGAAAGGGAAAAGCACTCTGGACTGATAAGCCGGAGGGAAACAAGCTTGTTCTTTATACTGCTGCCACAGAAAGAGGCGAGGGCGAGTTTATAGCAAAGCAAATAGAGAAACTTGTATCGGAGGGAGTAAAGTATTCGGATATAGCGGTTTTGTACCGTACAAATGCACAGTCGCGTGTAATAGAAGAAATGTTCCTGCGTTGGGCAATTCCTTATAAAGTACTTGCAGGAATGCGATTTTATGACAGAAAAGAAATTAAAGATATTATTGCATATTTGAGAGTTATTTACAATCCGAAGGATGATGTCAGTTTAAAAAGGGTGATAAATGAACCTAAACGCGGAATCGGTCCTACAAGTATAGAAAGGGCTTCGGCATTGGCTTCGGAAAAGGGAGTATCGCTTTTCGAGATATTAAAAAAAGCGTATGACTATCCGCAGCTTTTGAGAATTTCATCAAAAACAGAGGGATTTGCTGCAACTGTTGATGCTTTGGAAAAAGCGTCGCATACAATGAAATTAGAGGATTTTGTTGTTCGTGTGCTGAACGATACCGGGTATCTGCCGGCGCTTCAGCTTGAAAACAGTGTCGAAGCACAGACAAGAATTGATAACCTGAAAGAATTTATGTCGGTTGTGCAGGAATTTGAACGTACTGCGGAGGAAGTCAGCCTTTCAATGTTTTTGGAAAATCTTGCCTTAGTTGCAGATATTGACGCATACGATGAAGATCAGGATACCGTTGTGATGATGACGATTCACAGTGCAAAAGGACTCGAATTTGACAATGTCTTTCTTACCGGAATGGAGGAGGGACTTTTCCCGTCGTCGCGGTCAAGTATGGAAAGGGAGGATTTGGAGGAAGAACGCCGTCTGTGCTATGTGGCAATAACAAGAGCGCGAAAAAAACTCTATCTGACCAACACGCGTCAAAGAATGATTTACGGAAAGACATCCGCTTCAATTCCGTCGCAGTTCTTAAAAGAAATTCCGCCGGAATATATTGAAGAAGAATTTGATAAAGCTATTAAAAAAGTAACTGTTGCCGTTGAGCAAAAAGCAAATACTTTTAAAGACGTTATATATAATCCGATAAAAGTGCAGGAGCCGTTGTCGGCAGAGATTGACTTTAAGCCCGGCGACAGAGTAATGCATAAAAAATTCGGAGAAGGAACAATAATATCTGTGCAGCAGTTCGGCAGAGATGCAAAGCTGGAAATTCAATTTGATTCTGTGGGCAGAAAGCAGCTTATGGCAGTATTTGCAAAACTTCAAAAGATAAACTAGAAAGGAAAGATGAAAATGATAAAGCATATTGTTTGTTTTAAATTAAAGGATAACTGCGAAGAACAAAAAAACAAAGCAAAAGAGATTTTGCTTTCGATGAAAGAAAATGTACCAACGGTTAAAGCAATAGAGGTTGGCTGCGACTTTTTGGGTTCTGCTCGTTCATATGATATTATTTTACAGGTTACACTTGATTCAAAAGCCGTACTTGATGAATATCAAAATGATGAGTATCATGTAAATGTTGTGAAGAAACATATGCATGCCGCAGCGATTGAAAGCATAGCGGTAGATTACGAAATATAAATTTTCGTCATTATCGGGAAATATCCGCCATATAATAAAACATAAGATTGTTGCAGGGGTGGGTAGATGAAAAAGATGATGTTGTATGTCGCTTGTGTCATTATTATAATCATCGTAGCATTTATTGTGCTGATTATGATGGGAAATGATACCGACAAAAATATGAAATTTCTGTCCGCATACGGATGGAGGGTATCGGAAAACGAAATAGAGATTGAAGAAATCAAAATCCCGAAAGAATTTGATGATGTATATAACAATTATAATGAGCTGCAAAAGCAGGCAGGACTTGATTTAGGCTTGTATAAAGGAAAGAATGCCGTGCGATACACATATCTTGTACTGAATTATCCTAAAGATGTGGGTGAGCCGGTCAGGGCAAATGTTATTTGTGTAAAAGGAAAACCTGTTGCGGGCGATATAATGACAGTAAGCCTTGACGGTTTTATGCATTCGTTAAAATTTCCGGAATGAACAGGAGATTAAGTAAAAAAACAACAAAGCATGATATTTCATCATCGCTTTGTTGTTTTTTTAAAAACAGTTTATTTTGTAAGCCGTTGAGTATCTAATGCAATCATTAATTCTTCGTTTGTGGGTATAACAAGTGTTTTTACTGTTGCGCCTGCAGCGGTTACGTCAACTGCTTCGCCTCTTGCTTTATTGAGCTCACTGTCAATTTTAATTCCCATAAATCCGAGATTTTCAACGATTTTAGCGCGGATGCCGCCATCATTTTCACCAATGCCGGCTGTAAATACAACTGCATCCACACCGCCCATTGCAGCGGCATATGCACCGATAAGCTTCGTAACACTGTAGGTGAACATATCGAGTGCGAGCTGCGCTCTTTCGTTGCCTTCATCAGCTGCCGCCGACAAGTCACGGAAATCGCTGCTTATGCCTGAAATTCCGAATACACCGGACTGCTTGTTCATAAGAGTGTCAACTTCTTTTGCACTCATTCCGACATTATTGATAAGATATGTTACAACGGCAGGGTCCATAGAACCGGTTCTTGTTCCCATTACTACGCCGTCAAGGGGAGTGAAGCCCATTGATGTGTCAACACATTTACCATGGTCAACCGCACTTACGGAAGAGCCGTTACCTAAATGGCAGGTGATAATTTTAAGCTCTGAGAGCGGCTTACCTAGCATTTTTGCAGCTTCCTGCGAAACAAATTTATGACTTGTTCCGTGAAATCCGAATTTTCTGATTTTATACTTTTCGTAATACTCATAGGGAAGGGCGTACATATATGCTTTTGCAGGCATTGTCTGGTGGAAAGCGGTATCAAATACGGCAACCTGAGGCACGCCGGGCATATTTTTTTCACATGCTTCAATACCTGTGATGTTGGGCGGATTGTGCAAAGGAGCAACCGGAATACACATTTTAAGTGCTTCCATAACCTTTCCGTCGATTACGCAAGAATCAGCAAAGAATTCACTTCCGTGCACAACTCTGTGACCTACTGCGCCGATTTCATCCATTGATTTAATTACGCCGTATTCTTCATTTGTCAACGCTTCCAAAACCAATTTGATTGCGTCGGCATGATTTGACATAACACTTTCAATTTTCTTTGTAATGCCTTTTACAAGATTTTTGTGCTGAAGATTTGAACCGTCAATTCCGATTCTTTCGCACAGACCTTTTGCCATAACTGTCATGCTGTCCATATCTATAAGCTGATACTTAAGCGATGAGCTTCCGGCATTGATTACCAAAACTTTCATTTATATATCTTCCTTTCAAATTAATAACATATTATTTTCCTTGTGCCTGAACACAGGTAATAGCTACAACACCTACAATGTCATCAGCCGAGCAGCCTCTCGAGAGGTCGTTAATCGGCATTGCAATGCCCTGTGTTACCGGACCGTATGCTTCAGCTTTTGCAAGTCTTTGAACAAGTTTGTAACCGATATTTCCTGCGTCAAGGTCGGGGAATACAAGTACATTTGCTTTTCCGGCAACAGGTGAACCGGGTGCTTTGGAAGCAGCTACCGACGGTACGATTGCAGCGTCAAGCTGAAGTTCTCCGTCAACTTTCAATTCCGGATTGTTCTCTTTACAGATAGCAGTAGCTTCAACAACTTTATCTACATCGGCATGTTTTGCACTGCCTTTTGTAGAGTGTGAAAGCATTGCTACAAGCGGTTCTTTTTCTGCCAAAAGTTCAAATGACTCGGCAGAGCAGGCTGCAATTGCAGCAAGCTTTTCGGGATCCGGGTTTTGTTCGAGACCGCTGTCCGCAAAAATAAATGTTCCGTTTGCTCCGTATTCACAGTCGGGCACAACCATAAGGAAAAATGCAGAAACAAGTCTTACGCCCGGTTTTGTTTTAATAATCTGTAAGCTCGGACGGAGTGTGTTTGCGGTCGAATGGCATGCGCCCGAAACAACACCGTCTGCGTCGCCTGCTTTTACCATAAGGCATGCATAATACATATAATCGCCGAGAGCGGTCTTTTTTGCATCTTCATATGTAAGTCCTTTTGCTTTTCTGAGTTCAACAAAAAGGTTTATATATTCTTCTGTTTTTTCATATGTAAACGGGTTGATGATTAGTGCTTTTGAAATATCAAGTCCCTTGCTGCTTTCCTCAATTTCTTCGGGTGTTCCGATAATAATGAGGTTTGCAATATCCTCTTTCAAAATCATTTCAGCCGCTTCAAAAGTTCTTCTGTCCATTGATTCGGGCAGAATAATTGTTTTTTTATCGGCTTTTGCCCTTTCTTTGATTCTGTCAATAAATGCACTCATTTTAAATTCTCCTTCAAATTTTATAATACATATTATATTATAATACTTTTTTTGACATTTTTCAAGTACAGAATAAAAAAAAATGATTTTTTTTACGGAATAACAACGGATTGTGTGAATTTATGCTTCCACTAAAAAAGACAGGCAGCGAACCTGTCAGTTTTTGCATGTTATTTTACTGTCGGTTTTACCAAGTTGTTTACAATCTTCGCTATCCCGAATGCAGCCGGTTAATCAAATGAATGAAGAAAATAAAACATATAATGGCTGCACTCGGGAGAAAGATTTAAAAAAGGTTCGATGCTGACCGTAATAATATAATTTTTATCTTACCCCGGCTATGCCGCCCAGAGCACCGAAAGCTAGTGCTGATATAACAGAAGTAAGCAAATGCATATCGGCAGAAAAGGCTTTTTTGACAAGGATTCCGGAAAGAACAATTATAAGCATATAAACAGATGCCAGTATAAGCCCGTGCAAAAGTCCGTTTCTGGCAGTGTTTTTTGATACAAACAGAGATGACAAAAAGACGCTTGCCCCAACGGCAGCCATAACAAAAACCGATAATAAGCTGTCGGAAATTGTAAAGAAATAACAGGCTGCAGCAATTAAAAGCAGCAGAATAAATGTTATTACGAGTGAAAATGCGACTCCCTTTGCAATCCCGGGAATATTAATTTTACTTTCTTCAGACATAAAAATCCCTCCGTAAATTATATTATAGTTTATAATATTACGGAGGGACAAAGTTTATTCTTAATTATTCAGCTTTTTCTTCTTCGTCGGGAATGCTTTCAACTTTTTTAGTATCTGCTTTTTTCTCAACCGAGCGAACAGACTGACGTTCCATTTTTAAAACGGATTTTTCGGTTTGAGTACCGATATTTCCTGTTTCAATAAAAATGAAATCATCTTTGATTTTTACGACTTTGCCGCATATTCCGCCGATTGTAACAATTTTATCGCCCACAGCGAGTGCATTAATCATAGCCTGAGTTTCTTTTTCTTTCTTTCTTTGGGGACGAATCATAACAAAGTACATAATGGCAAAAAGTGCCACCATCATAATTATCGGACCTAAAGAACCCATCACCTGAGCAGCTTGCTCGCCTGCCTGTGCATCTGTTGCCAGTGCATTTGCGGCATTTTCAGCAGGAGCCGCCAATACTTTTGCAATTCCAAACATAAAATTACTCTCCTTATAAATCAAATTGTTTCGGCCGATAAGCCATTATAGAATTTATTATACTATATATTGAGAGAAATTTCAAGTTATTTATCAATTTTATTTAATGGCTTTTTATTTTATAAAAAAAGGTTTATTTATTTTCGGAAAAATTTGTATATAATGCTGAGAAAAAATAAAATTTTAATTTTAACTTGCCGAATTACGGGAAATGATATAAAATATAAGTATATAAAGGAGAACTAATTTATGGACAGAAAAGAAAGAGTTTTGGCATATATAAAAAGCAAAGAATATTTGCCGTTAAAGCTGGAGGAACTGGCGGCAGTTCTCGGCGTCCCCGGTGAAGATATAGGCGAGTTGGAAAAAATTCTTTCCGAGCTTTGCAGTGAGGGAAGAATTTTTAAAACAAAGAGAAAAAGATACGAACCCGACAACAGTGAAAAAAAGGTTGTCGGGACATTGTCGTGCAGTGCGTACGGTTTTTTCGGCTTTGTTGATTCGGAGGACGGCAGCAGCTTATATATTAAAGGTGAGCGGCTCGGAGGGGCTCTTGACGGTGATAAGGTATCGGCTGCGGTTGATTTTGTCGATTCGGTAAGTAAAAGGGCAGTGGGACATGTAGTTAAAATTTTGGAGCATGCAAATACTTCTGTTTGCGGAGTAGTTAAGAGGAAAAAGAAGAATTATTTTTCTGTTTATCCCGATTCGAGAAAACTTTATACTCATGTGCATGTGAAAGAAGCGGATTTGCTAGGGGCAAAGATCGGAGACCGTGTAGTTGTCGAAGTAACAAAGTTTTTGCCTGATGAAATTTGGGGAATTGTCAAAAAAAATCTTGGCAGCGAAAATGAAATAAAGAGCGGTATTGAATCCATTCTTTTTTCGGAGGGGATAACTGAGGAGTTTCCGCCGGAGGCATTAAACGAAGCGGAAGCAATACCGGATAAAGTAACTTTTGATGGCGGCAGAACGGATTTAAGAGATTTGCTTACAATAACGATTGACGGAGAAAACGCAAGAGACTTTGACGACGCGGTATCACTGGAAATGTGTGAAAACGGAAATTACAGACTTGGTGTGCATATTGCCGATGTGAGCGCTTATGTGAAAGAAGGCAGCGCTCTTGACAAAGAAGCGTTCAGACGCGGAACAAGCGTGTACATTCCGGACAGAGTTATACCAATGCTCCCCGAAAAGCTTTCAAATGGGATATGCAGCCTGAATCCTCATGAGGACAGGCTTACACTGTCTGTAATCATGGAAATTTCAACAAGCGGAAATGTTGTGTCGCATGAGCTTTGCGAGAGTATTATTCACTCTAAAGAACGTATGACCTATACCGATGTTGCAGCTCTTTTGGATAAGCCACCGGCAGACCTTTTAAAAAAATACGGTTATCTTCTGCAGACGCTTAATCTAATGAAAGAGCTTTCGGATATATTGCGAAAGAAAAGAGCAGAGAGGGGCAGCATTGATTTTGATTTCCCCGAAACCGATATTGTTGTAAACGATTTGGGTGAACCTACTGATATTCGCCCGGCAGAACGAGAGGTATCGCATAAGATTATTGAGGATTTTATGCTTTGTGCTAATGAAACGGTGGCGGAATATGCATTTTGGTCGGAAATACCGTTTGTGTACAGAGTTCATGAACCGCCAAGCTTTGAAAGTATGTGCGATTTTCAAAAGTTCATTTCTGCTTTTGGCTTGGGCATAAAAGAGAAATTTTCCGAAACAGAGCCGATTCACCCGAAAGCGTTGAGCCAAGTACTTGAAAAAATCAAAGGCATGGACGAGGAACATATGATATCTGTCTATACTCTGCGCTCGCTGATGAAAGCGGAATATAAGGCTGAAAACCTGGGACATTTCGGGCTTGCCGCAAAATACTACTGTCATTTTACATCTCCGATTCGCCGTTATCCGGATTTAGCCATACACAGAATACTGAAAGATTTTATCAAAGGCAATAGCCTTGATAAATATGTTTTGTTTGCGGAAAAAGCGGCAAAACATTCGAGTGAGACCGAACGCATGGCGCAGGAGACAGAAAGAAAGGCTGAAGATTATTTAAAGGCTTATTATATGTCACAGTATATAGGATATATATTTGATGCCAAGGTATCATCAATTACCGAGTTTGGAATTTTTGCAGAGCTTGAAAATACCGTCGAGGGACTAATCCGGGTAGAAAATATAAAAGATGATTATTATATTTTTGATTCGGAAGCACGTACTTTGACAGGAAGAGACAACAAGAAAGTATATAAAATAGGCGACTGCATCGAAATTGCGGTAGCAAACTGCGACCAGATGCTGGGCCGGATAGATTTTATCCCTGCAGAGGATGCTGATATGAGCGATATTGACCGCTTTCAAAAAAGGGAGTATAAGGCGAAAAGAGAACGCAGAAAAAAGATTAATAATGCAAGGAGGAGACGCAGAAGATGACAGATAAGCTTGAATTGATTGTTCCGACATTGTTCGGTACGGAGGCATTTGTGGTGCGTGAACTTAAAAAACTGGGATACGATGAAATAACCGTGGAGGACGGAAGAGTGACCTTTACGGGAGACAGTTCGGCAATTTGCAGAGCAAATATGTGGCTTCGCTGCGGCGAAAGGGTTTTGATAAAGGTCGGCGAGTTTAAAGCACTTTCCTTTGACGAATTATTTGAGGGGACAAAGGCAATCGACTGGAGCAGATTTATTCCCAAGGACGGAGCCTTTCCGGTTAAAGGGTATTGCTTGAAATCACAGCTTGCAAGCATGAGAGATTGCCAGGCAATCATAAAAAAAGCGGTTGCCGATTCTTTGTCGGAAAAGTACGGAATCGAATGGCTTTCAGAAGAAGCGGAGGTTTATCAGATTCAGTTTTCTGTACTTAAAGACAGAGTTACTCTTATGATAGACACTTCCGGCGACGGACTGCATAAGAGAGGTTACCGCCGAATTGCAAATGCAGCACCGCTTAAAGAAACCATTGCCGCGTCAATGATTATGATGAGTTATTGGAAGTTTGAATATCCGCTCTGCGACCCTTTTTGCGGCTCCGGCACGATACCGATTGAAGCAGCAATGTTCAAGAGAAATATTGCACCGGGACTTACAAGGAGTTTTTCGGCGCAAAGCTTCAGATTTATTGATGCTTCTCTTTGGAACGAAGCAAAAAATGAAGCGCAGGCATTAAGGCGAAGTCTGCCGCTTGAAATACATGCTTCGGACATAGATTCGCCTACTGTTGAAATAGCAAAAGAAAATGCAAAGCTTGCCGGTGTTGATGACGCTGTTGAGTTTTCGGTTGCTGCGGCACAGGACTTTAAATCGGAAACACCGTACGGTTCGGTCATATGCAATCCTCCTTATGGAGAACGTCTGGGGGATAAGGCAGAATGTGAAAAGCTTTATGCCAAAATCGGCAAAAGCTTTTCACGTTTGCCGGACTGGTCGTATTTCATAATAGCCTCGAATGAAAATTTTGAAGAATTATTCGGAAAAAAAGCCGATAAAAAAAGAAAGCTCTATAACGGGATGATAAAATGTAATATTTATCAGTATTTTGGTAAAAGACCGCCGAAGGGGATGTAAAAAAAGTCCGGAACGCAAGAAAAGAATAGAAAAGCACATATTACAGAAAATATAATTGTTTTAGTCTGAACATTTGTATGTAGAAAAATTTAAAAAATGATTTTTCATAAAATTATTTCTTTTCTTGCTATCAACAAACTTCGCCACTCAGTGTACGCGAGTACACTGCCCGAGTATCCCAAAGCTAAAGCTTTGGCTCAGTTTGTTAATTCCGAAGCATTTTTTCCTATCCCCTAAAAAGGAGGTGTACTTTTTTTACACCGCCTTTTTATTTAAATTATTAATTGTTCTTTCCAGCAATGTCATATCAATCGGCTTGGGGATATGGGCATCCATGCCTGCAGACAGGCAGTTTTGAACATCTTCCGAAAACGCATTTGCGGTCATTGCAATAATCGGAATGGTTTTTCCGAGCGGATTATCGCCGCTGCGGATTGCACGGGTAGCTTCATATCCGTTCATGACAGGCATTTGTACATCCATAAGAATAACATCATAATCCCCGGGTTTAGCATCGGCAAAAGCATCTACAAGCGACTTTCCGTCATTATATATTGTGCAGGTTGCGCCGTTTATATTTAAAAGAGCCTGCAGAATTTCGGCGTTGAGTTCATTGTCTTCTGCACAGAGAAATCTCATATTATGGAACCTAGGTGTGTTTTCTGTATTATTTGCGTTGGTGCTTTTTTTAATCTTTTCCGTTTCGCGGATAAGGTTCTGTACAAAAAACGGACGCGGAATAAAGCCGTCAATATCGTGCCGGGCAATAATAGAATGTGCACTTTCGGATGCGGCGTAGTCGGTGCAGTAAATCAGCACGTTATTTTTTGCGGCATTTCTTAAACTATTGACGGTATCGGATAATGCGGCATTTTCCAAATACCCTGATAGTATAATAATATCGACATCTTCCTTACCGAGAAGCT
>CAKSFY010000063.1 GCA_934454035.1 uncultured Clostridia bacterium
GGCAAGAAAGCGCGAAAAGAAGGAAACGAAGTTCAACTCAGCCGTAAAGGTTTCACTTGACAATCTGTTCTCGCAGATTGACGAGGGCAACATGAAAGAGCTGGATGTTATCATAAAAGCAGACGTTCAGGGCTCGGTGGAAGCAGTGAGACAAAGTCTTGAAAAGCTCTCCAACGACGAAGTAAGAGTACGCGCGATTCACGGCGGCGTCGGCGCAATTAATGAATCGGACGTTATGCTTGCAAATGCTTCCAATGCAATTATTGTCGGATTTAATGTCCGTCCGGACGCCGGAGCAAGTGCAGCGGCTGAAACAAATGATGTCGATATCAGACTTTACCGCGTAATTTATCAGGCAATTGAAGAAATTGAAGCAGCTATGAAGGGTATGCTTGATCCTGAATTTAAGGAAAAGGTTATCGGACATGCGGAAGTAAGACAGACTTTTAAAGTATCCGGAGTCGGTACGATTGCCGGTGCTTATGTAACAGACGGAAAAATTACAAGAAATGCGCAGGTTCGTCTGGTACGTGACGGAATTGTAATTCACGAGGGCGAAATAGATAGCTTAAGACGTTTCAAAGACGATGTCAAAGAGGTTACAGACAGCTATGAATGCGGTATCGGTCTTGACAAATTCAACGATATAAAAGACGGCGATATAATAGAATGCTTCATCATGGAGGAAATTAAACGCTGATTGAATCGGGAGAGATGTAAATGGCTAAAGAGAGAATCAATAAAATAAATGAAGAAATAAGACGTGAGCTGAGCGGTATTTTAAGGGAAGTAAAGGACTCCCGTATTCCGATGATGACAAGCATAGTAGCAGTCAATGTGACAAACGATTTAAGCTATGCAAAGGTTTATGTCAGTGTGATGGGTGACACAGAAGTGCAGAAAAAAGCTCTTGAGGGGCTCAAAAGTGCTTCGGGTTTCATGCGCCGCGAGGTAGGCAGAAAAATGACTATCCGCCATACACCAGAGCTTGTTTTTGAGATAGACCATTCAATCGAACACGGCGCGCATATTAATGAAGTAATCAGCTCACTTAAGAAAAAGCAGGATGAATAATATGAATGATATAGTACGCCTTATTAATGAGGCAAACAAAATTGCAATATTAACTCATATTTCGGAAGATGCCGATGCTGTTGGGACAGCATCGGCACTTTCCGAAGCGCTTTCCGATTTGGGCAAGCATGCGGATATTTATATAAGTGAACCTCTTGAGGACAGGCTCGCTTTTATGAATGTCTGCGCGCATGTATATGACGGAGCGGCGGAGGAGTATGATTTGTGTATATGCGTTGACTGTGCAGACTTAAAAAGACTCGGCGACAGAATCGGAATTTTTAACTCGGCAAAGCACACCGTCAGTATAGATCACCATATGACGAATGACGGCTATGCGGAAGCTAATCTTGTAAACGGAGACGCATCTGCGGCTGCTGAGGTTTTGTACGGATTGCTGCGGCATATGAATATTACAATAACTCCGAAAATCGCATTTTATCTGTATACTGCAATTGCGTCGGACAGCGGCTGCTTTAAATACAGCAGCGTGTCTCCGTCAACAATGAGGATTGCCGCTGATTTGCTTGAAGAAGAAATTGATAACGCGTATATTTGCAGAATGCTTTTTGACACCGAAAAAAAAGAGGTAATGCAGCTTGAGGGATATTTGATGCAAAATATAGAAGAATATGCCGGCGGCAAGATTTGTGTTGTATCACTCAGTGCCGAAACTGCAAATAAGTTCGGTGTAGAAGAAAAAAACACGGGCGACATAGTAAATATTCCCAGAAGGTCAGAGGGCTGCGAAATTGCGGTATCGGTCCGCGAAGCAAAGGGCAAAATTAAAATAAGTCTCAGATCTAACGGGATTTGCGATGTTGCAAAAACGGCAACTTGCTTCGGCGGCGGAGGACATAAGAGAGCGGCAGGAATTACGCTTGAAAATATCGGACTGGAAGAGGCAAAACGCCGAATTGCAGAAGCCTGCATAAAAGAAATTGAGGAAAACAATTTATGATTGAATATGATAAGGACGCAATTGTCCCGCCGTATATAACAGAATACTTAAGAGAAATAATTCCGCCGTCAGAAGGGATTTTGGCAGAGCTTGAAGAGTATGCCGCAAAAAATTCCGTACCGATAGTTCAGCCGGAAACGGCGCAGCTTTTAAAAACACTTGTAAAAATAATAAATCCGAAAAGAATACTTGAAGTGGGCTGCGCGATAGGGTATTCGGCAATACTTATGGCAAGCGAGTCACAGGCGAGTATTACAACGCTTGAATGTGATGAAAATATGGTAAATATCGCAAGGGAAAATATAAAAAAGGCCGGTATGGAAAGTCGTATTTATGTTATAAATAAAGATGCAAGAGAATATTTTGAGACTCTTTCGGGAGAGTATGACATGATTTTTCTGGACGGCCCAAAGGCTCATTATATTTATATGCTGAACGATTGCATACGCCTTTTAAAAGAAGGCGGAATACTTGTTGCGGATAATGTCCTTTATAAAGGTATGACTGCGGATGAAGAGCATGTAGTCCGCAGAAAAATTACCATAGTTAAAAGACTTAAGCATTTTATAGCTGCACAGATGCAGCGCCCTGAGCTCAGTGCGGTTTTGCTTCCGCTTGGCGACGGTGTTACAGTTGCGGTTAAAAAAAGAAAGGATTAATTATCATGGAAAAACCCGAATTGCTTGCTCCCGGAGGAAGCCTCGAAAAACTTAAAACAGCGATTGAGTACGGAGCTGACGCGGTATATATCGGCGGCGAAGCGTTCGGATTGCGTGTTGCTGCGGAGAATTTTTCGGCGGACGAGATGAAAGAGGGAATAGAGTTTGCTCACAAGAGAGGTAAAAAGGTATATCTCACTGCAAATATAATTCCGCACAACAGAGATATTGAAAAATTTTACGGCTTTGTTGAGGAAATAAAACCTCTGGGGCTTGACGCGGTATTGGTTGCCGATTTGGGCATGTTTGATATATTGAGGGAAAACGCTCCAGAAATTCCGGTTCATATCAGTACTCAGGCGAATAATGTCAATTATAAAAGTGCCTGTATGTGGCATAAGCTCGGCGCAAAAAGAGTTGTTCTCGCAAGGGAGATGAGCTTTGCCGAAATGAAAGAAATACGGGACAAGACTCCGAAAGAGCTTGAGCTTGAAGCATTTGTTCACGGGGCAATGTGCATATCCTATTCGGGGAGATGTCTTTTGTCAAACTATATGACTCACCGCGACGCCAATCTTGGAGCTTGCGCTCATCCGTGCCGCTGGAATTATGCCCTGGTAGAAGAAACAAGACCGGGCGAATATATGAATGTGTATGAGAATGAAAGAGGAAGCTTTATTTTTAATTCAAAGGATTTGTGCCTTATAGAGCACATTCCGGAGCTTATCGAAAGCGGTATTTCCAGCTTTAAGCTGGAGGGGCGCGTCAAGACCTCTTATTATGTTGCTACGGTTGTTAAAGCATACAGAGAAGAAATTGACAGATATTTGGACAATCCGGACAAATATGTGTTTAATAAAGCGCAGCTGGATGAGCTTTGCAAAGTCAGCCACCGTCCGTATACAACGGGGTTTTCATATCGGAAACCGGACGGAAGCGAGCAGGTTTATACGGACAGTTCATATATAAGAGATTATGATTTGATTGGAATTGTGACCGATTATTCGGACGGAATGATGACAATCACGCAGCGGAACCGATTTTTCAAAGGCGATGAGATAGAAATAATGCAGCCGGGAAAACCGTTCGATACGCAAATTATTGAATACATGGAAAATGATAAGGGTGAGGAAATTGATGTTGCTCCTCACGCGGCAATGACAGTAAGAATAAAAACCGATATTCAAGTCTGTAAAAATGCCATGCTCAGAAAAAAGAGAATATAGGTATAAATCACCGCCGAAAAGATTATCGACGGTGATTTATATTATCCTATTTTTCGACATATAACAACATTTTTTATAAAAAAGTTTATTTCTTAAGAAAAAAATTGTATAAAATATATAATTATTCCTTGACAAAAGTGAATGCTCATGGTATAATAAACTTATAAATGTAAAGAACGGTTAGTTTTTTTGGGAGGAGTTGCAAATGACCGATTCAATGCTTTGCAAACTGTCGGACGAGCAGGTTGTCGAATTGGCTAAATCGGGCTGCGACGAGGCTTTCAGCCATATCATCACCCGTTATCGGAATTTGGTTTATAAAAAAGCGAAAGCATATTTTATAAAAGGTGCCGATGAGGAGGATTTAATTCAGGAGGGTATGATAGGTCTTTACAAGGCAGTCAGAGACTTTGACCCGAAGGTGTCATCGTTTGCGTCTTTTGCAAAGCTGTGCGTGTCAAGAAACATGATTACCGCAGTAAAAAATTCCTCAAGAAATAAGCATATGCCGCTTAATTCATATATTTCTCTGAATCGCACCGATGATTCGGGCGAAGAACACGTTCTTTTGATAGCAGATGACAAGGATTCGGTCAATCCGGAAAACATTTTAATCAACCGTGAAAATCTGCATGGTATAACCTACAGAATCAACCGCATTTTAAGCAAGCTGGAGCTGGAGGTTCTTGCGCTTTATCTGGACGGCAATTCATACAGAGACATTGCCGCGATAATCAAAAAAGAACCCAAAACAGTGGATAATGCAATCCAGCGGATAAGGAAAAAGATTGGTAAGATTTTGGGGGATTAATATCCGTTTTGTAGCTTTAACAAAGGAAAAGTATGCATGGTTTATGTATTTTATCGGTGCAAGTCCGATCGGAACGGAAAATTTTTTATTATTTTTAAGTGAGGGAACAAAACATGTACGAAGACAAAACATTGGTATGTAAGGACTGCGGCAACGAATTCATCTTTTCTGCAGGCGAACAGGAATTTTATGCTGAAAAGGGATTTCAGAATGAGCCGATCCGCTGCAAGGATTGCCGTATTGCAAGAAAGAACAGCCTGAAGCAAAACAAGGAAATGTATGAAATTGTTTGTGCGGATTGCGGCAAAGTGGACAAGGTTCCGTTTATGCCTAAAAATGACAGACCGGTTTATTGCAGTGAATGCTTTGAAAAGCATAGATAATTTCCTCACTTAAGGGGAACGAGAAGTATAAAATATGGAACTTTAAAGGGGATGTAAAAAAAGTCCGGAAGGCATAAAGGCATGTGTTACTTGAATTATTATAAAGTAATCCGATTTTATGTTTTTTGAAAAAAATATCAAACTTTTCAATTTTTATCATATAAAATACCTTTTTGCTGCACTCTCACCAAACCGTTTGGGGGACTCGCGTATGCAGTCGGGTTTGGCGAGGGCATTCCGAAACATTTTTTTACCATACAAGAAGGCGGTGTACTTATTATACACCGCCTTCTTGTTTAGCTGAATTATCAACTGATTATTTTCCGCTGTCACCGTAGTTTGAAAGAACTCTCGCGGACGGGTCGTCAACATTACAGCCCTCCCATTCCTTGTTCGGCATCCAGAAGTCAACTATCATTTCGCTTTGACCGGGGTAATATCTTTCGAATATTTCTCTGTACAGAAGCGATTCCTTTGTAAATGGCGCCGCATGTGTGTACTGCTTTTTCTTTTCCTCAAATTCTTCGTCCGAATAATATTTTTCGGCATAATCTTTCAGATACCACACCATTGAATGACCTACTGCGTCCGAGAAAGCCGCCTTTTCGCGGTAGAGAATATCATGCGGAAGGTAATCCCCCTCAAAAGCATGGCGAAGCAGATATTTGCCTTTGCCGTAGGTGTTCAATTTTTTCTCCGGGTCAATGCTCATAACATATTCCACAAAATCCAAATCGCCGAACGGTACTCTTGCTTCAAGAGAGTTTACCGATATACAGCGGTCCGCGCGAAGCACGTCATACATATGAAGCTCTCTTACTCTCTTTTGCGATTCCTTTTGGAATTCTTCTGCGGACGGAGCAAAATCGGTATATTTGTAGCCGAACAGCTCATCGGAAATTTCACCTGTCAAAAGCACTCTTATATCGGTGTTTTCATGGATATATTTACACAAAAGATACATGCCCATGCTTGCTCTGATTGTTGTTATATCAAAAGTTCCCAAAAGCTTGATAACCTTATCCAAAGAGGAAAGAACATCATCTTTTGTAATAATAACTTCTGTGTGGTCGCTTCCTATGTATTCGGCAACCTGCTTTGCATATTTTAAATCAATTGCGTCTTCGCTCATGCCTATTGCAAATGTCTTTATGGGCTTGTCGCTTTTTCTTGCAGCAACCGCGCACACCAAAGAAGAATCAAGTCCTCCGGACAAAAGATATCCAACCTTTGCATCGGCAACAAGTCTTTTTTCTATACCGGCAACAAGTTTATCATGAATATTTTTGCAAACGGTTTCCAAATCGTCATGACAAACGGATTTAACCTCTGTCATGTCACGGTAATAAATGAACTTTCCGTCCTTATAATAATGTCCCGGCGGAAACGGCATAATTTTATCGCAAATCACGAGCAGATTTTTCGGTTCGCTGGCAAATGCAACAGAACCGTCTTTGTCATAGCCGTAATACAAAGGACGTATACCTATGGGGTCGCGTGCGGCAATATATTCTTTCTTTTCTCCGTCATATATAATCAATGCAAACTCCGCGTCAAGCATTTTAAACATTTCGGTACCGTATTCAAAATACATCGGCAATAAAATCTCGCAGTCCGAACCGCTGTGAAATGTATATTTTTTTGACAGCTTCTCCTTTATCGGTTCAAATCCGTAAATTTCTCCGTTGCAGACTACATAACTTCCGTTTAAATAAAACGGCTGCATTCCGCTTTCGTCAAGCCCCATAATGGCAAGACGGTGAAATCCCAGCAATCCTTTTCCGGTACTGATAATCCTTGTCATGTCGGGACCTCTGGAAATAGTCTCATCAAACCCCTTTTTAAATAAATCCAAAGCGGCACCGCTTGTACAGTACCCCATAATTGAACACATATATAAAACCTCCGAAAATTATATTCAGCAAATTGTTTTACACTCAATAGGGCAAGTGCTGTGCCTGCGGTGCCACCTATTTTTATACTCTTTCGGCTTCATCTAAAGCCTTGCCGACTGACGCTCGGCTTTCTCGGCGCACCTACCGGGGAATATTCCCTTTCAGATTGCAGCTTAGTGAGTGTTATTCGTGCGGTCTCATTCCCATATGGCTCTCACCGTCCCATACTCGCTGTGGGCGAGCCTCCGCACTACTTCTCTCACTTCAAACGCTTTTATTCTACATCCTGGAGTGCGTCATAGCCCTCCTCACCTGTTCTTACCTTTACTACATTTTCAACATCGTATACAAATATCTTTCCGTCTCCGATATGACCTGTGTAAAGAACCTTCTTTGCAGTTTCGATTACCGCTCTTACCGGTATCTTGCTGACTACTATGTCAACCTGAACCTTAGGCAGCAGATTAGTTTCAACCGGAACACCTCTGTAATATTCGGGTTTACCTTTTTGTTGTCCGCAGCCCATTACATGCGATACTGTCATACCTGTTATACCGAGACTTATCATTGCATTCTTTAATGAATCAAATTTAGCTTCCTTACATACAATTTCAACCTTTGTAAACTTAGGCTCACCGTCCTTATGCTCCGGCTTGTGAGTCTTTTCAACTTCAACCTCAACTGCTTTTGATACGGGAACATCGCCTATTACTTCACCGCTGTAGTCGGAAATTGTTGTATCCGGCTCCATTGCATAGCCTGCATAAGCGGTAAGCAAGCCGTGCTCCGAAATATCCAAGCCTGCAATTTCATCTGCTGCTTCGGCTCTTAATCCGATTGTATGCTTGATAATCAAAAATACCAGTGTAATTACAACTGCAACATATGTAATTACCGTGAATACACCGAGTGCCTGAACACCCAGGAATTTGAGTCCGCCGCCGTAGAACAGTCCCTGCATTACCGGCAGGCTTCCGTCAGCTTCTGCAATTCCGCCGGTTGAGAAAAGTCCGAGAAGAATTGTTCCTACCGAGCCGCAGACGCCGTGAACGGAAATTGCACCGACAGGGTCATCAATTTTAACCTTCTTATCAAAAAATTCAACTGCCAAAACAATCAAAAGTCCGAATATAATACCCATGATTGCAGCGCCCAGCGGACTTACTGTGTCACATCCTGCCGTAATGCCTACCAAGCCTGCAAGAGCTGCGTTATATGTCATCGAAACATCAGGCTTGCCGTATCTTATCCATGTGAATATAAGTGTTGTGCAGCAGGCAACGGCTGCGGCAATGTTCGTGTTAAAGAATATAAGTCCGGCTCTTTGAACCTGTGCGTCTGAATCCATTCCGACGGTTGAAGCACCGTTGAATCCGAACCAGCAGAACCAAAGAATAAATACACCCAATGCAGCAGCGGTTAAGTTATGTCCCAAAATAGCCTTAGGCTTGCCGTCTTTGTCATATTTGCCGATACGGGGCCCGAGTATAGCAGCACCGATTAATGCGCAGACACCGCCGACCATATGTACCGCCGTTGAACCGGCAAAATCGTGGAATCCCAATTGCGCGAGCCAGCCGCCGCCCCAGATCCAGTGACCCGAAATCGGATAAATAAAGAGCGAAATACAAGCAGAATAAATGCAATATGCACTGAACTTTGTACGCTCAGCCATAGCTCCGGAAACAATCGTTGCGGAAGTTGCACAGAAAACCGTCTGGAATATTGCATATGCCCAAAGCGGAACGCCTGCAGGAAGAATTGAGCTGTAATCCTTCATAATCATAGGATCAATCCAACCGAACAACGCTGTTCCCGAACCGAACATAATTCCGAATCCGAAAAGCCAGAAGCACGGAGTTCCGATACAAAAATCCATCAGGTTTTTCATTAATATATTACCTGTGTTTTTAGCTCTTGTGAAGCCGGCCTCACACATTGAAAAGCCTGCTTGCATGAAAAATACCAATGCTGCACCGAGCAGCACCCAAATTGTGTTAACTGCACTGAATGTCATTTTAACCATCTCCAATTAGTATTTTTTTGCGGACTGCCGGGCATATGCCCGGCTTTAATTCCCCTGTCCGCAGAATTTATAAATCATATTTTTATCTTACGCCGAACAGCAGATCGCCGTAAGTCGGGAACGGCCAGTATTTACTGTCCGTCATTGTCTCTGCCTCATCGGCAGCAACTCTTAATGCTGCCATTTTTGAAAGAATATCATCGCGGACATAGTTTGCCTGTTCCTGAATACCGTCAATATCTTTAAGAGCCGCTGCTGATTTTTCAAGCTCGCCGCATCTTCCGTAAATCAAATCCGCAAGTCCCGAAAGCTTGATTGCAACGCTGCTTTCATATCCTGTTGACGCTCCGATTGCCTTTTTCTTTGCTGCTATGTCGGCAAGATCTCCGGTATACTTTTCAATTGCCGGCAAAATTTCTTTCTTAGCCATATCAATCATCGTAAGTGCTTCTATATTAACTGTCTTGACATAGTTTTCAAGCATAATTCCATATCTTGATTCAAGCTCCGGCATAGTGAATACCTTTTGCTCGATGAGCATATCGGCATTTTTTTTGTCCAAAAGCTTAGGCATACAATCGGCTGTTGTTTTTAAGTTTGAAAGACCTCTCTTTGCAGCTTCTTCCATCCACTCGTCACCGTAGCCGTTTCCGCCGAAGATAATTCTCTTATGGTCTTTTATTGTCTCTTTGATTAAATCATGAAGTGATTCTTCAAAATCTTTTGTACCCTCAAGCTTGTCGGCAAATTCTTCAAGAATTTTTGCAACAGAAGCGTTAAGCATAATATTTGCACAAGCAATACTGTTTGAAGAACCCAACATTCTGAATTCGAATTTGTTGCCTGTAAATGCGAACGGCGAGGTTCTGTTTCTGTCGGTTGCGTCTTTTTTAAATACGGGGAGCGTGTCAACACCGAGCTGCATTTTAGCTTTTTTGCTGCCTTCATATGCACTGTCTGTTTCGATTGCTTTCAAAACAGCTTCAAGCTCTTCTCCGAGGAATATTGAAATAACTGCCGGAGGTGCTTCGTTGGCACCCAGTCTGTGGTCATTCCCTGCAGTTGCAACAGACAGTCTCAAAAGATCCTGATATTCATCAACCGCTTTGATTACTGCTACCAAGAACAGCAGGAACTGTGCATTTTCGTAAGGCGTTTCGCCCGGTGTCAGCAGATTTGCGCCGGTATCTGTGGAAATTGACCAGTTATTGTGCTTTCCGCTTCCGTTTACTCCTGCAAACGGTTTCTCATGCAACAGGCAAACAAGACCGTGTTTTGCGGCAACTTTCTGCATAATTTCCATTGTCAGCTGATTATGGTCTGTCGCAATATTTGTTGTCGAATAAATCGGTGCAAGCTCATGCTGTGCCGGAGCAACCTCGTTATGCTGCGTTTTTGCAAGGATTCCGAGCTTCCAAAGCTCGTCATTCAGGTCTTTCATATATGCTGCAACTCTCGGCTTGATAATTCCGAAATAATGGTCGTCCATTTCCTGACCTTTGGGCGATTTTGCACCGAACAATGTTCTGCCCGTATAAATAAGGTCGTGACGCTTATCAAACATTTCTTTGTCAACTAGGAAGTATTCCTGCTCCGGTCCTACGGAGGTTCTTACCATATGTACACTGTCATTGCCGAACAGCTTTAAAATTCTGAGTGCCTGTTTGTTCAGCGCTGCCATTGAACGAAGCAGCGGAGTCTTTTTATCAAGCGCTTCACCGGTATATGAACAAAATGCTGTCGGAATACAAAGTGTGGTTCCTTTTATAAATGCGAAAGAGGTCGGATCCCATGCGGTATAGCCTCTTGCTTCAAATGTTGCTCTCAGACCGCCCGAAGGAAAGCTCGATGCATCCGGTTCGCCTTTAATAAGTTCCTTTCCGGAAAATTCCATCAGCACACCGCCGTCAGGTGCCGGTGAAATGAAACTGTCATGCTTTTCTGCCGTAACACCGGTCATAGGCTGGAACCAATGTGTATAGTGGGTTGCACCCTTTTCCACCGCCCAATCTTTCATTGCCTCCGCAACCGCATTGGCAAGTGAAATATCAAGCTGCTTGCCCTCTTCAATTGTTTTTCTGATTGAATTATATACTTTTTCAGAAAGCCTTGCTTTCATCTGTCTGTCGTCAAATACATTGCTGCCGAACATTTCCGGTACTGTTACCATATCCATCAACCTCTCTTTGATTTTGATAAAAAAATAAAGGCAAGGACACATCACGGGATTTATTCCCTCAGGCGTCCTTGCCTTATGTAAAGCATTATATACCTATCTTTTAAATTTGTCAATACTTTTTTTAAAAATTTTTTAATTTTTTTTCAAGTGGTATGCACATTATATGTAAGGATTTTTTTATTACCCCGAAAAAATATATTTTTTGCTTTTAATCGGGAAAAAATTCACGAAATTTGCTGTTTGATTTTTTTTTGAAAAAACTGTTGACAAATGAAATTCAATGTGTTATCATACATATAAACCGTTGAGGGAGAGTAAGTAAGTTTTGACACTGTCTTTTAAAGAGAGCCGCAGGCGGTGGGATTGCGGCAGATAAGACTTGACCGAATGGACTTCCGAGGGCGAGCTGAAACATAGGATTTTTCTTTGGAGTATGCGAGACGGAGTAAGGCACTTCGTAAACAAAAGCCGGCATATGTTTGTATGCGCAGAGAGGACGCTTCGGCAAAAGTTCGCAGGCGTCAAGCAGGGTGGCACCGCAGGATATTATCTCCTGTCCCGGCAATTATTATTTTATTGCGGGACAGGAGTTTTTATTTTGTCCCGGCAAAAAAGAAAGGGGACATAAAAAATGTCAAACGAAAAAATTCCGTACAAAATTTATCTTAATGAAAACGAAATGCCCAAAGCATGGTACAATTTAAGGGCAGACATGAAAAACAAGCCTGCCCCTCTGTTGAACCCGGGGACAGGAAAACCGATGAAACCGGAGGAGCTTTCCCCCGTATTCTGCGACGAGCTTATCGCGCAGGAACTTGATAACGATACAGCCTTGTTTCCGATTCCGGAGGAAATAATCGAATATTACAAAACATTTCGTC
>CAKSFY010000064.1 GCA_934454035.1 uncultured Clostridia bacterium
ATGTATCGGTATCCACCGGAATTACTTTAAGTCCTATAAGCTCCCTATAATAATCGGCAATTGTCCCCCAGGTTTGATGCTCGGCAGTGGAAACCGTAAAGGCTTCCTTTTTTGCTTTATCATTTCCCACGAGGCGTGCTATCATTTTTCCGACATCTCCGCCCCAGCTCATGGTTGCCTGTGCAGCGAGTGCCTTTTCGGGCAAAATTACCGGAAGTCCCATTTTTGCGCGTCGGATAAAAACATATGCTTCAAGCGTTACCAGCTGGAATCTGTAGCTTGAATATGTTACCGCAGGACGGACCACAGTCCAGTTATCATATTTAGATGCTCTTAAAATATTTTCGCATCTTGCTTTGTATAGTCCGTACTCCTCTGTTTGCAGATATTCTTTATCACGTGTTACGTCCAGAAGCCGGGGTGAAGTTTCTTTAATCGGATGTTCTTCGTCTGCATAAACGCGATAGCTTGACAGAGATATATAATGTTTTGTGTTTTGCAGAAACAATTCAAATCTTTCGGCAAATTTTGATGTTTCATAAATCATAAAGTCAACTATTGCGTCATAATTGTTTTTTAAGATTTCTTTCATGACATCAATATCCATCGCATTTTTTTTGATATAAGTAAGTCCCTTTTGTGTACTTACTGTGTCGTCCAGCGTCATGGCGTCAACTTCATATCCCATTTTTAAAAGTTCGGGAACAAGATATTTCCCCATAGCACCGGTTCCGCCCATTACCAATACTTTCATTTTTTTACCTCCTGCATATTAATTATTTTCCGTGCCGTTTCAATTGTCGGCTGGTTATTGCCGACCTCGTGCTCATTTGTGCAAAGAAACAGGGAAGAACCGGCAATCATAGGTCCGAACAGTCTGTGCAGGCGGCAGTTGTCTCCGTTGCACAGGAACAGCGTATCAATTTTAATATTCTCTTTCAGCATAAATAAAATATCAAAGTTGTCTTTCAGCTCTTTTTCGGTGTCGGCATTGGTTACGATTTTGGCTATATCGGCATGCCGCGCTTCCTGCAAGCGTGCAATTTCAAGAACCTCTTCCGGGGTCATATAGTGATGAGTGTGTGATGAGATAAGTACCTCACCGCCCATTTTGTGAATTGTGTCGGCAAGCTTTGTTTGTTTTTCGATTGCAGCTTCGTCCTTTGTAATTTCAATCGGTGATTCCGAAAACATATCCCCCCAGATGTCAATCAGTCCGGCACCGCAGTCGAGGGCAAGCAAAAGCTCCTCGGCAAGTTCGTCGTCAGACAAATCGGGGTTGACATTTCCGCGCCTGTAATCGGTCAGATATGCAGGTCTTGAGTCCATTGCGTCAAAAATCTTCGTGAGGTATTCTCTTGTTCTGAATTTTGAATCGAGTCCCTCCATGCAGAATCCGAATGCTTCCGCACCGTTTTCAAGTCCTTTTCGGATTCTTGAAATTACGTCATCATAATCTTTCGGACGGTTAATCATGACTGTCAGAATTGGTCTTTCAAGATTATAGAATTTCGGCATAAAGCAAACCTCCTTTAGAAACAATTTTATTGTTTATATTTTAATTTTAGCGTATTGACAAGGAAAATAAAATATATTATAATATAAAAAAAAGAAACTATTCTACAAAATGAGGTGAATTGCATGAATCTTGCCGATATCTCAAGATTGTCCTTTTTTAAAGTGGGGAGATACGAATATAAAATCGAAAATATTTGCGATTTCAGGAAAATTCCGCGCCCGCATTTTTGCATGGGTCTTATCATAAAAGGAAACGCATCTTTTGAAGAGCTTGAATGCGGACAGATTTATGTGAAACCGGGAGACATTATATTTGTGCCGATTACTTCCCGGTATATTTCAAAATGGCGCGGTGATCCGGAGATTTTGTATATCAGTGCGCATTTTGCCTTTGAGCCGTCGGGCGGTATTTCGGAGCAGGACAGATTCAAAGTTCAAAAGGTGACTTTGGAAGGCTTTGAAGAATTGAAAAGAAATTTTGAATTTATTTATGAGCATTATAATTCAGAAGACAAATCTGTTGAATATGCCGTCCTCGGAAAATTCTATGAGATTCTGTCGGAGGTGATACCGAATTTAAAAAAAATAAAACCTGCCGAGCATGACAAGCGTTTGGACGGGGCGGTAGAATATATCAGACTTAATTCAGAGAAAAATATATCTGTTGACGAGCTTGCAAACTTGTGCAGAATGAGTGTTTCGGGATTTCATATGCAGTTTAAAAGGTATGTGGGCATGACGCCGACAGAATATATCAATAATGCACGCATAGGGTGTGCAATGCGGCTTTTGAAAGCCGATAAAAACACTTCGATTGAAGAGATAAGTGAATTGACCGGTTATGAATCGGCTGCATATTTCAGACGTGTTTTTAAGAAAATAACCGGATTTACCCCCAGAGAGTACAGAAAAAGAAAAATTGAGATGTAGAAAAGTTTTTCAGCCTAAAAAAACAAGCCTTCCTTTAGACGGTGAAGGCTTGTTTTTATTAAAGGATAAAGGTTCGGTAAATGAATCTTTATCCGCCTATCTGACAGTCGAGTGCCGATTTTTTTGCGGTTTCCAAAAGCTCATCCATAAGTTCATCACTGTTTGGGGAAATACCTGCGAGTAAATATTCTCTTCCGAGTCCTTTGTATTTATCCTCTCCAAGCCTATGATAGGGAAGAAGATGAAGCTTTTTTACTCCTTTAAGACCTTTGGCAAAGTTTGCTATGGCGCTGATTTCTTCTTTTGTATTATTAAATCCGGGAATTACCGGTACGCGTATGGTGAGATTTGCGCCGCTTTCGGCAATCTTTTTTGCATTCTCCAGTATCATTTCATTTGGCTGACCTGTAAATGCTTTATGCTTTGCGGAGTCAATATGTTTTATATCCATTAATATGTAGTCAAGGTGCGGAAGATACTTTTCTATTACTTCAAATTTTGCAAATCCGGTGGTTTCGATAGCAGTATTTATTCCGTGTCTGTGACAGGTTTTTAAAAGCGCTGTTGCAAATTCGGGCTGCAAAAGCGATTCACCGCCCGAAAGTGTTACTCCTCCGCCGGAACGGCGGTAATAAGGCATATCTTTGAGTATTTCGGTCATAACTTCACCGACAGAAACATCTCTGCCGACGGTTTTATCCTTTCCGCCGAAGTGCATACGTTGTATTTCAAATTCCTGCGATTCGGGATTGCAGCACCAGCGGCAGCGAAGGGCACAGCCTTTTAAAAATACAATGGTTCTGATTCCCGGACCGTCATGGATTGAATATTTTTGTATATCGAATATTCTTCCGTTTACTTTTTCCAAATCGTTCATTATAATAATCCTCTTTACCTGTTAAAAGCCTGTTCGGTTCTGTTTATAATGTCGTCCTGCAAAGACTTTGAAAGCGTAGTAAACAATGCACTGTAGCCTGCAACGCGTACAACAAGGCTCTTATAATTTTCAGGGTGCTTTTGCGCGTCTAAAAGAGTTTCGCGGCTTACAACATTAAACTGAACATGCATACCCTTTTGGTCAAAGAATCCGCGTATGTATGAGCTGAACTTCATAAGTCCGTCAATTCCCTTTAATGCGGACGGATGGAATTTCTGATTGTACAGAGTTCCGTTCGATGCTATTGCATGATCCAGCTTAGCTACAGAGTTTGCCGCAGCCGTCGGACCGTTTACATCTCTTCCTGAGCCGGGACCTACGCCGTCGGCAACAGGAGTATGAGAGAATCTTCCGTCAGGCGTAGCACCGGTTTGCTGACCGAGCGGAACATTCGCCGAAACAGGGTAAAGACCTGCATGGAATTGCCCGCCTCTCGGATTTTTATACTTTTCAATTTCTCTTGTGTATACATATGCGATATCTCTTGCAAAGTTATCGACCTCGGGAATGTCATTTCCGTACTTCGGAACATTTTCTATGTCTTTAAGCATTTGCTCGTATTTTTCGGTCGGGTTGCCTGCCATCAGACCTTTGAAAATTTCGGCTATCTGTGCTTCGGATACCGAAATACCTTTTTCCGCAAGCTCTTTTACTGCCGCACCGGTCAGTTTTTCTGCTTCTTCGGCAGTAAATCCGTGCCCGTAGTTATTTTCAAGTGCATCTTTAAAGTCTGCAAGCGTATATTTTTTTTCATCAAATACAAGCGTTTTTATTGCATACAGCGAATCGGTCATATTTGCTATGCCAAAGCCCTGAGGCCCGGTAAAGTTATAGACAGCACCGCCCTCCTGCATACTCTTGCCGCGCTTTATACAATCTGCAACCATGCAGGATTGGAAAGGCAGCGGACAACGCTTGGAATGAGCTATATCTATTGCATTGTCGGCATTAACCATAAGTTTCATTTGATAATGAGTCTGTTTTTTGTAAGCGTCATAAAATTCTTCGAAGCTCTGCATTTTTGTGACGTCACCGGTATCAATTCCGACTTTTTCACCGTTATCGAATCCGTTTGAGAAAACAAGCTCAAGCGGCCGGCACATATTAAAGAATGCAGCGTCATGCCATCCGTCTGTTTTGCCGCCCTTTTGCGGTTCGACACAACCGATAATATTATAATCTCTCGCATCCTCAAGAGTAAGTCCTCTGCTCATCAAAGCCGGGATAATAACTTCATCATTGTAATATGCCGGAAGTCCCACGCCTGTTCTGGTAAGCTCCGCACACTTTAGTAAAAATTCGTCCGGTGTCCCGTTCCATATCCTTGCGGAGAAAGACGGCTGCGGCAGCTGTGTATGCATTGAGGCTTGTATGCAAAGGTAGGAAAGGTCATTTGTGGCGTCTGTTCCGTACTCGGTCTGACCGCCGACGCAAAGGTTTTGAAACAGACTGTAGCCTGCAAAACCCGATGCCGAACCGATATCCCGTACCTTCAGAAAATCATTAAGCTTAATCCAAACACAGTCAATCAATTCCTGGGCGTCTGCTCTTGTGATTGCACCGCTGTCAATATCGTTTTTGTAATAGGGATACATATACCGGTCAAAGCGTCCGGGAGAAATTGAGTGTCCGTTGGATTCTGTCTGCAAAAGCAATTGAATAAACCAAAAAGACTGGCACGCTTCGTAGAAGCTCTTTGCAGGATTTGCCGGAACATTGCGGCAGTTTGCGGCAATTTTTAAGAGCTCGTTCTTTCTTTCTGAATTGCTCTCGGATTTTGCCATGCTTTCGGCAAGCTCAGCATATCTTTCTGCATAATCAATTGCTGCTTGGCAGGAGATAATTACAGATTCAAGAAATTCTCTTTTTTCGGGATAGTTTGCGTCTGTCATATCAATAGATAAAAGCTCTTCGGCAGCTTCTTTAATTATGCCTTTATAGCCTATCTTAAGAACTTTTCCGTAATCTACGCATACATGACCGATTCCGTTATACAAATAATTTCCGGGTGTGAACATATTGTGCTCCATTGAGTTGATTGTTTCCGGAGTCATATATGAAAATGCAAGTTCACTGTTGGTTTTGCCCTCCCAATAAGGCGCAATTTCCTTAAGTGATTTTTTATCCTCCTCCGATATGAGAAAAGGATCTGCCGAGCGTGTGGCTATCGTATCAAATTCATCGGTAAGCCATTTATATGAATACTCGGGGAATATCTGGCATCCACGGGATTGCTTTGTTGCGCTTCCGACAATAAGCTCCTCTTCGCGGATTGTAATCGGAAGATTCTCCAATATGTATGCAAATGCAATTGCTCTTCTTTTAACAGTCGGGAGATTCTCGGTTTGCTTATAGCTTTCGGTAAGCAAAACCGCCCTGTCTGCTTCTATTCGGGGTGTTTCGGAAATCATTCTGTCCAGAATTCTTTTTGTTCTTTCGGTCATTGGAATATCAACTTCCGTAAATTCAGCCATTTTTATTTAACCTGCCTTTCGTATCTATCAATATCCGGAGGTGAAATCGAGCGAGTCGTCATTTTCAACCCATTCGTTCACATCTATAATCCGGTACTCATCTTTTGTGTCTCGTATTACAACTTTTTTTATTCCTGCATTTATAACCATTCGTTTGCACATGGCGCAGCAGCTGCTGTTTTTTACAAATTCACCTGTGTCCGCTTCTATTCCGACAAGATATAACCATGCATCTATCATATCTCGGCGTTCGGCAGAAATAATTGCGTTTGCTTCAGCGTGGACGCTGCGGCACTTTTCGTATCTTTCGCCACGGGGGATATTAAGTTCCATTCGTATGCAGTGCCCTAAATCGATGCAGTTTTTTCTTCCTCTGGGTGCGCCTACATAGCCTGTTGAAATTATTTCATCATTTTTTACGATTATTGCTCCGTAATTGCGCCGCAGACATGTTCCTCTTTCCGCAACGGTTTCGGCAATATCCAGATAATAATTAATTTTGTCTTTTCTCGGCATATTGTCATCACTTCCGAATTTTGGTTTTAATTTGTTTTAATTTGTTTTTATTGGTTTCTACTTCTATTTTACAATTTTTTTTGCATTATGTCAATAGTTTTTTCAGATATTCCAGTGAAGAAAAATTTTTTTCTGTATGCAAAAGAAGATATTTTTCTGAAATCAGTCCGATTTTATCAAGTCCGTCATCGGAAATATCAAATGAATAGATTTTTTTTTCATTTGCGGTCAGAATATATCCGATTGAATTATACTCTTCGTCGGATACCGCAATGTCGTCGGAAAGGGGAGAATGGCAATCTCCGCATATAAAGCCGTTACATTCTGCGGAAAAAAAATGCAGAGGTTTTTTTTCACCGCAGGCGGCACATTCCGATATGATTGGAAGGTATCCCATGTCGGCGATAAGCCGAAGCTCAAATACGGTTTTTATTTTCTTAAGAGGTATTTTTAAATAAGCGCATGCATAGACAGAGTTAAGCAAAAGCCTTAAAAGGGGTACATTGGGTATGCCCGGAGCCTGGACATGATATGTAATATCGCATATATACGAGCACAAAGCGAGCTTTGTAATATCCTCACACACAGGGAAAAAGCTTTCAATCGAGCTGACTGAGTTTACGGAGGCGACAACGCCTTTTCCGAAATATAACAAAAATTCCGCCCATGACAAAAACTGCGAAGCCGCCGATTGGCGGCTTTTCGCTTTTTTTACTCCATAGACGGCTGCTTTTATAATTCCGAAATTTTCTGTAAAAACCGTTAACATACGGTTTCCGTCACCGTAATCGGATTGTCTTATTATCAATCCGTTAGTTTTCTCCATTTAGTATCCCCGTTTCCTCAAGAGTGCGAGTCAGACTCAAATGCAGGAGATATGCCTCAATACTCCCGTACAGTCTGAATGCTTTCCATGCCAAATCTTCCATATAAAATCCCTCCCGAATATAGCTTGGTCTTTTATATGGATTTTATAACAAGATTATTTATCCTTTTCGTAGCCGAAGTTTTTAATCATTGCATTTGAATTGCGCCAATCCGGCTTTATTTTTACCCATAGCTGCAAATATACTCTTTTATCGAGCATTTTTTCTATATCGCCTCTGGCAAGCGAGCCGATTTTTTTGAGCATTTCGCCGCCTTTTCCGATGATAATTCCCTTATGGCTTGCTTTTTCACAGTAAATTGTTGCATATATGGAGGTGATTTTTTCCTTTTCTTCCATTTTATCAATGCCTATTGCAATGCCGTGTGGGACTTCCTTTTCCAAAAGCCAGAGCATTTTCTCTCGTATAATTTCGGCGGCTATTTGCTTTTCCGGCTGGTCTGTAACCATATCGTCGTCATAAAATTGCGGTCCCTCTTCAAGATAGTTTCTTATTTTATCTATAAGCAGCTCTGTACCGTCGCCGCTTTTTGCACTTATGGGGACTATTTCCTCGAAATCGTATAAGCTGCTGTAGTCGGCTATCATGGGCAGGAGCTTTTCTTTTCTTATTAAGTCTATTTTGTTTATAACAAGTATGCAAGGCAAACCGAGTCCGGCAATTTTTTCCGAAATATTGCGTTCGGTTTCCTGAATTTCTTTTGTTGCGTCAACAACAAAAATTATGACATCTGTATCCTGCATGGATTCTTTTGCAACCTGGACCATATATTCCGACAGTTTGTTGTGCGGCTTGTGTACTCCCGGTGTGTCGGTGAAGATAATCTGCTCACTGTCGGTGGTGTAGATAGCAAGTATTTTGTTCCTTGTTGTTTGCGGCTTGTCGGATATGATTGCGATTTTCTGACCTGCCAGTAAATTTAAAAGTGTTGATTTGCCTACGTTAGGCATGCCGATTATAGCGGCAAAGCCTGATTTAAAGTGTTTGTCTTTCATTATTTATTTTCCTTTTCTTCTCGTTATTATCAAAAAAACTATGCACAAAAGCAGTACGGCTGAACATATTGCAAGATTTACGGGGCTTTTAAATATACTCAAAAGTGTATATGTAATTCTGTAAATGTCTCCGAAAAGGCATATGCCTATCAGAACGGCACCGATTGCAGTCATCAGAACGGCACCTGCTGCCGCGTCTTTTGCAATTTTTGCAGTCTCCCTAAATTCATTAGTTGCGGTATCAACCGCGCGCTCTACGGCAGTGTTTACAAGTTCTGAGGCAATTACCGAAAAAATTGCAATAAGCAGAATTGCCCATTCGGTTTTGCTCAGTCCGTAAAAGTACGCAAAAACAGTTATAAGTGCGCCTGCGGTAATATGGCAGCGCATATTTCTTTCGTCTCTGCAAGCAAGTCTTATCCCGTTTGCAGCATGTACAAAGCTTTTAAAAAAGTTTTTGTTTTTCATAATTTTCAATCTCTTGTAATTTTCAGTATTTCAAGTATTTCATCTTGCTTGCGGAACATGATTTTTTCATCCTCCTCACAGGTTACATGGTCATACCCCAAAAGATGCAGCATTGAATGGACGGTCAAAAATGCAATTTCTCTTTTGAAAGAATGTCCGAAGGCTTCTGCCTGTTCTGCTGCGCGCTCTGCGGAAATAACTATATCTCCGAGTACAACTTTGTCTCCGTCAAAGTCAAACTCGTCATCAAGAGCGTTACCGTCCTCGTCAAATTCCAGCATGGGAAAGGACAAAACATCCGTTGCGCTGTCCTTATTACGAAATTCTTTGTTAATTTTGCGGATAGCCTCGTTGTCTGTTATTGTTACACTTATTTCAGCGTTAAAATCACAGTTTTCATATTTTAAAGCTGCTTCGCAGGCATTAACTATTGTCTCGGTTATCTCTTTGTCTATTTCTTGCTTTTCTTGCTCGTTCTCTATCAGAACCTCTGTCATTTTTCTTCTCCTGTTCGTGTTTTTCATATGCCTTTATTATCTTTTGTACCAGCGGATGACGCACAACATCGCGGTCTGTCAGCCTGCAAAAGCCGATTCCTTCAATGCCGCCGAGTATACGCTGCGCTTCATTCAGACCTGATCGCTTGCCGTCGGGCAGGTCAATCTGCGTCACGTCTCCCGTGACAATTGCTTTTGAACCGAAGCCGATTCGTGTTAAAAACATTTTCATCTGCTCCGGGGTTGTATTTTGTGCTTCGTCCAGAATGATGAATGCGTTGTCAAGCGTTCTTCCGCGCATATACGCAAGCGGAGCAACTTCTATCATGCCGCGTTCCTGATTGCGCAAAAATCCTTCGGCACCGAGCATTTCATACATTCCGTCATAGAGCGGTCTTAAATACGGATCGACCTTGCTTTGCAAGTCTCCCGGCAGGAAACCGAGCTTTTCGCCTGCTTCGATTGCCGGTCGGGTCAGAATAATTCTGTTAACTTCTTTATTTCTGAGAGCCGTTACCGCCATTGCTACCGCCAGATATGTTTTTCCGGTTCCGGCAGGACCTATTCCGAATACAATCGTATTTTCTTTGATAGATTCAATATATTTTTTCTGACCGAGGGTTTTTGTTTTTATCGGTGTTCCGTGAGCATTCACGGCTATGCAGTCATCTCCGAGCATTTTCGGGTCAAATCCGCCGTTTTCCTGAACCATTGTGACGGCATATAAAATTTTCTGGTCGTCAATTATTTCGCCGCGTTCTGTCATTTCAGACAGTATCCTCAATACCTTTGCGGCGTTTTCCTCATTTTCTCCGGCAATTTTTATTTTTCCGTCGCGGGAGGTTATGGTAACTCCCAGAGATTTTTCCAAAAGCTTAAGATTTGCGTCAAAGCTTCCGAAAAGTGCCGACACATCAACTGTATCGGGTATTTCAATAAATTCCAATAATATCACTCCTGTTTTTCTTCTGTTAATTCGGTTTCAACGCCGATTTTTTCAATAAATTGCATCACGAGCGTGATTTCCGCAGTTTCGTCATCAAGCATTTTGTGACTGATTTCTTCGCTTTTAAGCTCTGCTCCGGGCAAAAGCTCTTTTGCTATTGCTTCCTGAAGCTCATCTTTAACGGCTGCGGTTGCTTCATCGATTGTAATGGGGATTCGCCTGACAGTTTCTTCAAGGTAAGTATTTGATGTAATTTCAACTCCCAAATAATGCTCCTTGCCCCATTTTAATTCGCGCCTTGTGCATTTTATACTGTAATCCGAAAATTTCGGATTGACATTTTTGTACAGCGGAATGTGCTTTGAAAAGAGCGTTAAATCCGTATACTTTTTCTTTCTGCCGGTTCGTTGCCTGATTTCCTTGTAAAGTTTGATTGTTTTTGCGGCTTTTCGGGAGGTGGCAGCCGAAACCTCGCCAAGAGCATGTTCAAGTCTGTATGCACCGTCTTTATTTTCGTATGTACCGCCGATTAATACGTCGCCTTTTAAAACCACATCGCCTTTTTTGCACATCGCAATACCTTCTTTTGCGATAATGTCCGTTATTATTCCGTCCTGTGCGGCGGAAATGTCGCACGGAGTATTTTTGTCGATTATTTTCGGAGGCATAATGCCTTCGCGTACTTCAATAACTGCTTTGGTGCCTTTCAGATAAGCCCATGCCCAGGTAAAGTTGTCGGCAGAGGACAGAATAATATTTTTTATTTCATTTCCGTCAGGCAAAAGCGGCTTGTACGCACCTATTTTTATGCCGGCAAGCTCAGCGGCGGCAAGCACTTCGTCTTTTCTTTCGGTTCCCGATACATCTATACTCCAAATAAATCGAGAGCTGACAGCAACAAATGCAATGCATATAATTAAGCAGGCGATAAAAAACACTCTTTTTTTATATCTGTGTACGATATTTTTAATATAATGCTTTTTTTTAATATGTACGCTTGTGTGCGTTTTATACGCTGCCGGTCTTATTCTTTTAAAATCGGCGGCGTTTATCTGTGCTTCATATATATTATCTCTCACAAGCTTAATATTGTCAAGCTTTATTCCGCATTTTGTGCATATATTAAAGAAAAGTCCGATGTTTTCACTCTCTAATAACAGTATAACATATCCTTTGAGAAAATGGAAGATATTATTTAAAAACATTTTAAAAAAACTCTGCCTTTCCGATATTAGATAAATTCAATCATGTTAATTTTTCCGGAAATTGTAATTTCGTCCTCATCAATTGATTTTATCATCAGATTTGAGCCGGATAGTGAGATTATGCCTCCGGAAGCGGCAAAGCGGATTTGTGTATCTGTATAGAGTCTGATGCCTTTGCAGCCGCCGCAGTATAACTGCTCTCTGCCCGTTACAATCATTTTAGGAATGTCGGATGCCGAATCCTTCGGCATTTGCAGGATTTCGGCGGTTTTTTTATTTATTTGTTCGGTCAGCATAATTATCATACCCTTTCACTGCGGATAAAATTTAATATCCCTTTAATTTTATGCAGGCGTGGGGCATATAATGCAAAAAAAGGGGCTGTTTAAAAAGTCAACCGGCTTTTTAAACGGCCTCTTTTTGAGGGGATAGGAAAAAAGCTTTGGAATTAATAAACTGAGCCAAAGCTTTAGCTTTGGGATACCCGACAGTGT
>CAKSFY010000065.1 GCA_934454035.1 uncultured Clostridia bacterium
GCGAGTACACTGTCGGGTATCCCAAAGCTAAAGCTTTGGCTCAGTTTGTTAATTCCGAAGCATTTTTTTCTATCCCCAAAAAAGGCGGTGTACTTTTTTACACCGCCTTTTTTGAGTTGTTTTGTATGGTTATTTTTTAATATTATTATGCAGCAGAACAAGTGCGGATATAGCCTGTTCGTTTGTTAATTTAATTGAGGTCCTCATATTATAAGACGAAAAAAAGGAAAAAAGTTCCCGAAAAATAAAAATTAATTACAGGGTCTTATTCTGCTGTCACTGTACTTGCTTACCAAATCTTCCTCGGTTATATCATGCGGAAGATCTACGGTCAGCACATAATGGAATCTGTTCGTTTTTGAATTGTTTGAAACATCGGCGGAATAAATATGAATATCCATTTTTTCAAGCTCTGCGTAAAGCCGTTTTTGAAAATGCGGTTCACCGTCGCTGTAGAGCGAGAACATCATCATTTTCGGAGTTTGAGTCAATCTGCTGTTTCTGTGCAGCACAATTTGTACAATTAAAATAATAACGGTTGCCGCAAAACCGACAAAGTACATTCCGGCACCGAGTGCCATACCTATCCCGGCAGTTGTCCACACGCCTGCGGCGGTTGTCAGACCGGTTATGGTGTTTTTGTGGACAAAAATCATTCCGGCGCCCAAAAAGCCTATTCCCGAAACAACCTGCGCAGCAATCCGTGCGCCGTCTGCTCCTCTCACTCCGTTTTCGCCGATTATCGTGTCGGTGAAACCGTATTTTGAAATAATCATCATGAGTGCAGCTCCGCATGCAACTATACAATGTGTTCGGATTCCTGCTTCCTTGGCACGGTTTTTGCGCTCCCAGCCTATGCATACTCCGCATATGCAGGCAAGAACCATTCTGAGAATGTAGTCAAAACCGAGTGTAAAATCCATTCTAAATCATCCTCCCGTAAATTTATATTATATTAGTTTGACATTAATGATAAAATGTGATAAAATAATTCTGTTAATAAGCAAATATTATAGCACGATGAAATTAATTTGTCAAGGGGATTTTTTCGTCTTGTGCGGCGAAAATTTAAATGAAAGGCTACAATAATATGAAATCAAAAACTACATATATATGCAGTGAGTGCGGCTACCAGACTCCGAAATGGCTCGGAAAATGCCCGGGCTGCAACGGCTGGAATACTTTGACGGAAACAATAGTAAGCGATAAAAAGGATTCGGGCATAAGAAAAACCGCATCGGCATATGCAAGAAAAACGAGCAGAATTCATGAGATAAGCACAGATGATGAGGAACGCATGCTGACCGGTATGCCGGAGCTGGACCGGGTTTTGGGCGGCGGATTGGTAAAAGGTTCGCTGATTCTTGTCGGAGGCGACCCGGGAATCGGCAAATCAACACTTCTTTTGCAGATTTGCCAAAGCCTTGAAAAAAAGGTGCTTTACATATCGGGAGAGGAATCGGAAAAGCAGATAAAAATAAGAGCGCAAAGGCTCGGCGTTACTTCTGAAAATATTTATATTGTATCGGAAACCGATGTTGCGACCGTTTTGGAGACAATAAGAGATGTAAAGCCGGACGTGGTGATAATAGATTCTATTCAGACCATGACCTGTGACGAAATATCGTCGGCAGCCGGCAGTGTGCCGCAGGTCAGAGAGGCAACCAATGCATTTATGCATATTGCAAAGGGCGAAAATGTTGCAATGTTCGTAGTCGGACATGTCACAAAGGACGGAGCAATTGCAGGACCGAGAGTACTCGAGCATATGGTTGACTGCGTACTTTATTTCGAGGGCGACCGGCAGCTTTCGTTCAGAGTGCTGCGCGCGGTTAAGAACAGATTCGGGTCAACAAACGAAATCGGCGTTTTTGAAATGAAAAACGAGGGTCTTGCCGAGGTGGAAAACCCGTCCGCTATGCTTTTGGAGGGCAGAAATGCTCAATGTTCGGGCAGCGGAATAGTATGCACAATGGAGGGGACGAGAGGGGTTCTGGCAGAAGTGCAGGCGCTTGTAGCTCCGACCGGCTTCGGTTATCCGCGCAGAATGGCTTCCGGAGTGGACTTGAATCGGCTTATACTTATGATAGCTGTGCTTGAAAAAAGAGCCGGCGTCAATTTATCAAATCATGATGTGTATATAAATGTTGCAGGCGGCTTAAAGATTGATGAAACGGCGGTTGATTTGGGACTGTGCGCGGCAATTGTAAGCGGTGCCCGGGATATTATTATTCCGCCTGACATGATTTTTGCGGGAGAGGTAGGACTCGGCGGCGAATTAAGGGCGGTTTCTCAGCTGGAAAAAAGAATATCCGAAGCGGCAAAGCTCGGGTTTAAAAGAGCGATTGTACCGAAGCAGTCGCTTAAGGGAGTTAAAATCCCGAAAGGGTTTGAAGCCATAGGCGCACAAAGTATAGCGCAGGCAGTTTATTTTATAAAAAATATTAACAGCAGGGACGTGCAAAGCTGAATATCATATTGGAAGAAAACGGAGATGGTGCAGAATGGATAATAAAAAAAGGCATGGTGACAGAAAGGACGGCGTACTTTTAAGAAAGCTGGACGCGATGCATTTTATAATGCCGGTTATTTACCCGAACCGATGCGACAATGAGGCGTTTATATCCGAAAGGATAGATTTAACAAATATCAATAAGTATCTGGAAAGAAAAAATGCGGATAATACCGACTATAAGTATAATTTTTTTCAGATTATCGTAACTGCTGTTCTGAAGCTGATTACTCTTCGCCCGAAAATGAACAGATTTATTGCAAACGGAAATATCTATCAAAGAAATGAGGTTTCGGCATCGTTTATTATAAAGAAAATTTTCTCAGATACCGGCGAAGAAGGCATGGCGTTTATCCGCGCAAAAGAGAATGATAACATAGATACCGTCCATGCTGAAATCTACAGACAGGTGTCTGTTTGCAGAAAAGGCGATTCAAAGGATTCGACCGAACAGACAATGGACATTCTGAATAAAATTCCGAGATGTATATCGAAGGCGGCGCTTAAATTCCTTTGCGTTCTTGACAGACATGGAAAAGTACCGGCATCCGTTATAAAAAGCGACCCGTTTTATTCATCGGTTGTTTTGTCTAATTTAGGTTCAATAAAACTTTGCTCGGGGTATCATCATTTGACTAACTGGGGGACAACCTCTATATTTGTAGTTGTGGGCGAGCGGAAAAAGCGGCCGTTTTATGATGAATCCGGAAATCCTGAAATGAGAGACAGTATAGATTTGGGACTGACTGTTGACGAGCGCATAGCGGACGGATACTATTTTTCAAAGACTGTAAGACTTTTGAAAAAACTTTTGGAAAATCCCGAATTGCTTGAAAAAAATTTATCGGAAGAGGTGGAATATTAATGGCAGAAACACTATTAAAAGCTCCGTGGGAGGCTCATTTGGGTGATGTGCCTATGCATCTGGTCTATTTTGAAGGGAGTATGACAGAAGCGGTGGAAGCAATTGCCGAAAGATTCCCGAATTATACGGCATTCGATTTTATGGGCAGATCGACCACATACGGAAAACTGGTCGAAAATATTGACAAATGTGCAAGAGCACTTAAAACAATCGGTGTAAGAGAGGGCGACAGGGTCACTATTGCTATGCCGAATTGTCCGCAGGCAATATATATGTTCTATGCAATTAATATGATCGGAGCGGTTGCAAATATGATTCATCCGCTTTCCGCTGAAAATGAGATAGAGTTTTATTTAAACGAATCTGAAAGTGTAACCGCAATTACGCTTGACCAATTTTACGGAAAGTTTGAAAAAATCAGGCAGAATACGAAGGTGACAAATATAATAATTGCCAGTGTAAAAGATGAACTTTCAAAGCCGATAAAGGCAGGATATATGCTGACAGAGGGCAGGAAGATTCAAAAAATTCCGCAGGACGCACCTATTATCCGCTGGCATGATTTCATGAAAATGTCTCGGTATTGCTTTTACAATTACCGTGTAAAGAGAAAAGCCGACGACCCGGCGGTTATACTTTATTCGGGAGGAACAACAGGCAAAACTAAGGGAATTGTGCTTACAAACAAAAATTTTAATGCGCTGGGACAACAGGTAATAGCCGCAAATCCGATGTTCAGACCCGGGGATAAAATGCTTGCCGCAATGCCGCTTTTTCACGGCTTCGGTTTGGGCGTGTGCATACATACCATGCTTTCTCAGGGCGGAAGATGTATTTTGGTACCGAGATTTACTCCCAAAAGCTATGCAAAGCTTATTACGAAATATAAATGCCATTTTATAGCCGGAGTTCCGACTCTGTATGAAGCGCTTTTGAGACTTCCGTCAATGGAAAAGGCGGATTTGAGCTGTCTTAAGGGAGTATTTTCGGGCGGAGATTCGTTGTCGGTGGAGCTTAAGAAAAAACTGGACGCGTTTTTGTATGACCATAAAAGCGTTATTCAGGTGCGTGAAGGCTACGGAACAACCGAAACGGTTACGGCGTGCTGCCTTACCCCTCCGCATATGTTTAAAAAGGGGAGCATAGGATTGCCTTTCCCGGATACATATATCAAAATAGTTAAGCCGGATACCGATGAGGAGCTTCCCTACGGAGAAGAGGGAGAAATTTTGCTCGCAGGGCCTACGGTAATGAAAGAATATATGAACCATCCCGAGGAAACCAAAGAGACTCTCAGAAAACATGCGGACGGACTTACGTGGGTGTATACCGGAGATTTGGGAGTAATGGACAATGAGGGATTTATATATTTTAAAGGCAGAGCAAAGAGAATGATTATATCTTCGGGGTATAATGTCTACCCTGCACAGATTGAAAATATTCTGGACGCTCATGAATATGTGCAGATGAGCTGCGTAATCGGAGTACCCGATTCATATAAAATGCAAAAGGTAAAAGCATTTGTAAAGCTTGCAGCCGGAATTGAACCGACCGAATCGGTAAAAAATGCGCTTATGGATTATTGCAGAAAAAATATTGCAAAATATGCAATGCCTTACGATATTGAATTTAAAGATGATATGCCGAAAACTCTTGTCGGAAAAGTAGCTTACAGAGTTTTGGAAGAGGAAGAAATCAAAAAAATGGCTGCAGAGAAAGAGGAACAGCGCGAAAAAGAGCCGGTATAAATATTATAAGCCTGCCCCTTTGCCGGACACAGCCGGCAAAGGGGTTAAAACGTAAATAAAAAAATTTTCTTAACCTATTGACATTTTGCAGGTAAAGTACTATAATATAGTTAGTTTAATCTAACTAACTATATTATAGGAGTGATAATTATGGCAACGGTAATTATTTGTATAATATTGGTTCTTATATGCATTTATGCGATTTGGAGCTATAAAAAAAGACTGAGCAGCGGCTGCTGCGGCGGAGGCGGAGAAATCAAAATCAAGCCGAAGGACGGAAATCCGAATCATTATCCGCATAAGGTGACCGTGTATATTGACGGAATGACCTGTGAGCACTGCAAAAACCGTGTGGAAAATGCCTTCAATGATACAGACGGTTGTTTGGCTAAAGTAAACCTGAAAAGAAAATGTGCAGAGCTTTGGACAATGAACCAAATCAGCGAGCAGGATATTCGTGCAATTGTCGAAAAGGCAGGGTATGCATATGTGCGGACGGTTCACGAAAAATAATTTTTGAGGAGAATTACTAATGTCTTATCTGGATATTCATAATCTGACGAAAAGCTTCGGGAACGGATACGCAAAGGTTAATGTTTTAAACGGTATTGATATGTCGGTCGAAAAGGGCGAAATGTGTACCGTCTTGGGACAGTCCGGCAGCGGAAAATCCACGCTCTTAAATGCTATAGGAGGACTGGACAGTCCTGACGGCGGCAGCATAATAATTGACGGCAAAGATATTGCACGTTTTTCTGCAAAAGAGTTATCCGAATATCGCAGAGATTATCTTGGGTTTGTTTTTCAGTTTTACAATCTTGTCCCGAATCTGACAGTTCTTGAAAATATTCAGGTCGGTGAATATCTTTCGGATGATCCGCTGGATATGGATGAGATATTATCCGTTCTCGGTCTTTCGGAGCTGACGGACAGGTTTCCGCAGGAGCTTTCAGGAGGGCAGCAGCAGCGCTGCTCCATAGGCAGAGCGCTTATCAAAAATCCCAAGCTTCTTTTGTGCGATGAGCCTACCGGGGCGTTGGATTATAAAACTTCAAAAGATATTCTGGCTTTGATAGAGCGCATAAATCAAAAGTACAATACGACCATTCTGATTGTAACTCACAATCAGACAATAAGCGAAATGACTCACAAGACAGTATATTTAAAGGACGGTACCGTAAAAAGCATTGAACAAAATCCAAACAGAAAAAGTGCGGAATGTCTGGAGTGGTAATATGATTTTGGATAAAAGAATAATGAGAGATTTTAAGGCGAATATTTTTCGCAGTATTTCCATGATTCTGATAATATCGCTTTCGGTAGCTATGATTGTGGCACTCTGCTCCGCCGCCGACTGTATTACGGAAACACTTAACCGAGAATGGAAGCAGTGCAATGTCGAGGACGGGAGTTTTGAGACATACATACCGCTATCCAAGCGTAATTACAAGGACCTTTCCGAGCTTAATGTGATTGTGGAAAAAATGTTTTATACGGACATTCAGATTGATTCAGTATCGGAATTACGTATTTTTGCAAACAGAAAATCCATTGACCTGCCGTATGTTGAAAACGGTGTCCTTCCGAACTCGGATAACGAAATATTTCTTGAAAAAAAATTTGCTTCATCTCATGGCTTTTCGGTGGGTGACAGTATAAATATCGGTACGGAAAATTTTTACATAAGCGGAACAGGGTGTTTGCCCGATTACACCTATGTCAAAAAAAACAGCAGCGACGTTGCAGGAAATGATGAATTTTCATTGGCGGTAGTCAGTGATTCGGCATGGGACAAGCTCAGCGCGTCAAACAGGATAATATATAACTATGCATACAAGCTTGGAAAAGGCTGCACCGTTAAGGAGTTTAAAGATAAGCTTGCCGACCTTAAATTTGATTCATCTTCAATAAAGGATGTATATCTCAAAAGTCAAGCCGAGCAGACGAAAAATGCCGGCGCGGAATTTGATAAAGCAGCGGAAGCACTGCAAAACGGAGTTGTTGCGCTTGCGGACGGAATAGACGCTTTGGGCGATGCTTCCGGAATAGATACCGGAGCGCTATATGACGGGGCACTCGGAATTTATGCCGGAGTGGGTGAACTTCGGAATCAAGCCGAAAATTATCTTGGAGGCTCCTCTTTCAAGACCGTGAATTTGTCATCATTCGGCGAAACAAAATATAATATACGCATAAATGACGCAGCAGATGACTCGCAGGTCGGCAAGCAGGCGGCACTGGTGGTCGGGATATTTCTGATTGTGCTTCTTGTTTATATGATATCTATTTTTGCCGTAGGTACAGTGGAAAAAGAACGTCCGATAATCGGGACTTTGTACGCACTCGGTTACAGCCGCAGAGAAATACTCTTGCATTATATGAAGCTTCCGATGCTTATTGCATTTTTGGGAGCTTTGATCGGAACGTTTGTCGGATTTTCTCTGACAGACGCGATGGCATCGTCCTCTGCCGGTTTGTATTCTTTCCCTGAAATAGTCCATATTTTTCCGGTATATCTGCTTGTGTATGCAATAGGCTTGCCGATTACGGCGTCATATATTATAAACAGATTCGCGCTTTCAAAAAAACTGAATGTTACGCCGCTTAAAATGATGAGAGACGCTCCGCAAAAAGGTGTCGGCTTCAATATCAAAACGGACGGACTGAGCTTTTCGGCAAAATATAAACTAAGACAGTTTTTGAGAGAATTATCCGGAAATGTAACTTTGTTTTTCGGAATTGTAATATCAATTCTGCTTATAATGTTTTCTCTTGCCTGCTATAGCAGTATAAAAGGTTATATAGACGGGATTACCGATGACATACATTATAATTATATGTATATACTCAGAAACCCGGTGAATGATTTGCCAAAAAATCCGGTGGTCGGGTATGCCAGAGGGCTTTATACCGATTTTTCGATGACCTCTACCGAGATGGAGGTAACAATGCTCGGAATCGGCGAGGATAATCCGTATTTTGATTTTGCCGGTAAGCTTGAAAAGGACAAATTATATATGTCCGACTCAGCGCGGATTAAATTCGGATACAAGCCCGGGGATAAAATTGTTTTTAAAGATAATTCGGAAGATAAGTACTATGCGTTTGAAATAGCCGGAGAGGTAAAGTACGGGAGCGGACTGTACTTTTTTATGAATCTTGATTCAATGCGGAAAAGCTTCGGTCTTGATTATTTTAATGAAGCTGATTTAAAGAAAGGCGAAAGACGCCCAAAACCCGAAAGCTACTATTATAATACGGTGTTTTCCGATTCAAAGCTGAATTTTAAACACAATATGCTTCTTTCGCAGATTTCAAAAGTGGAGATGAAAAGCGGTGCCGAAAAATTTATGACACTTATGTCAGATATGATTGTTTTAATGATTGTTATATCGGTTATTATATTTGTTTCGGTTATGTATTTGCTTTTGAAGCTGCAAATAGATAGGAGTACATTTTCAATATCTCTTTTAAAAGCGCTCGGCTATGACGAAAAAACCGTTAATTCGTTCTATCTTTCAGGCTCGTTTTACATTATGCTTGCCTCTGTTATAATAGGAATACCGCTTTGCCGTGTAATTGTGGGACTTGCGTATCCGTTTTGTATTTCAAATGTGAATGCCGGGTTTGAAGCGTCGGTATCTCCGCTGCAATATGTCATTATTATATTGCTTTCGGCGGCGGCTTATTTTGCGGCAATATGTATGCCTGTCAGATATTTAAAAAAAATTAAATTGACCGAAATTTTAAAAAACAGAGAATAACCGCAGTAGTTTTATACTCCGAAAGATTTAAATCAAGCTTGTAATTTCCAATAATTACAGCTTGATTTTTTGTATATTTTCATGTATTATATGAATTGTGGTTGACATAATGCAGCTCAATATAAACATGTGTAAACCATACGGCATATTAATAAAATCTTATAAGGAGGAAGAACATGAATAAAAGATTTTTTGCAAATGCATTGGCAATAGCGCTTTTGGCATCAAATGTCCCGGCTTTTTCGATGAGAATGTCGGATGTTGAAGGTACAAGATTTGCCGATTCAATAAAAAAATTGTCTGCATTCGGAATAATGAGCGGTGACGGCGACGGAAACTACAGACCGAATGATACAATTATGCGAAGCGAAGTTACAAGAGTTATTGTTCATGCACTCGGCCTTGAGGGCGCTGCCGAAGCATCTAAGGGCGAATCAAAATTCCCAGATGTTTCAAAGGATCATTGGGCAAACGGGTATATCAATGTCGCAGCCTCACAGAATATTGTAGTCGGTGACGATTTGGGAACTTTCAGACCGAATGACAGTATCACGTATGCGGAAGCAATGACAATCATGGTAAAGGCTCTCGGCTACGGCGTTGCGGCAGAGCAAAAGGGCGGATTTCCGCAAGGGTATTTGGTAGTAGGCGCAGATAACGGGTTGAATAAAGGTGTGACGGTTGCGGCACGGGAAGCAATTTCAAGAGGTGAGATTGCGCTTATGACCGAGAATGCACTGGAGGCAAAAATAATGGACATCACGGGTTTTGGTGATGATCTTAAATATGAAGTGACGGACAAAACTCTTTTAAAAGATAAGCTTAAAATAACCAAAGGTGAAGGGCAGATTGTCGCAATAGAAAATACTGCCTTAGACGGTGCTTCAAATCTTTCCGGCGGTCAGATAAAGATTGACAAAACCGTTTATGATTCAAGTTCGAATTTTAATAATCTTTTGGGCTATAATGTTGAATATTATCTCAAAGATACCGAAAAAGGAGATAATACCGTAATTTTGGCAATGCCGAAAAGCGGCAAAAATTCCACTGTTGCAATTGATGCAAAGTTGTTTGAGAGAATCTCGTCAAAAAGCGGATTCAAAACAATTGAGTATTACAAAAATGAGTCTGATTCAAAAACATCATCGGTTTTACTTGACAACGAAGCAAAGCTTATATACAACGGTAAGTATGAGCAAATGTCCGACGAGCTTTTGAATCTTAAAGATAAATCGGGCAATATTGTTGTACTGGATACCGACAAAAACGGAAAATACGATATTGTATTTGTTACCGAGTACAAAAATATCGTGGTTGACGAGGTCAGCTCTGTAGGAAGAATTACCGATAAATATAATGCCGGTTCAATAAAGCTCGATAAAGACGACAGTAATATAAGCTATACAATTACGCGCGGTTATGAGGAATTGCAGCCCTCCGACCTTAAAGAATATGATGTTTTATCGATTGCGGTAAGCAAGGACAAAAAACTTTATACCGGAGTGGTAACAAATGAGATTGTCGAAGGTAAAATCACGGGCATTCATTCCGACGGAGTTTATATAGACGGCAAACTATACGAAATAGCAGACAATTACCCGGATAAATTTGAAATGGGAACCGAGGGAAAATTTTATCTTGATATTGACGGACGTATAGCCGCCTCAGATGCAGCAGTTCAGGCAAGCGGAAACTATGCTTATCTTATTAAAGCATCGGTTGATACGGATATTGACGAAATTGCAAAATTCAAACTGTTTGATAAATCCGGTGAGGAAATAATTGTTGAGGCAACGGAGAAAATTAAATTTAACGGAGCGGGCGGACAGCTTGCAACCGATGTTGCAAAGACATTAAGCGGTTCGGAGCAGCTTGTGACCTATACTTTAAATAAAGACGGGAAGCTCAGCGCAATAAATACCGCTGCCGACAATACTCAAACGGGAGCGGTTAATGAAAATAAATTTACAATGAACTATAAGCTGACAAATGCAAAATATAATGAAAAGCTTAACACGCTCGGAAATATTAAGCTTAATGACAAAACCGTTATATTTGACATTCCCGATGATGCAAAGGACAGTTCGGACTATACCATATTGAACATGTCTAAGTTCATTGATGAACAGAGCTATAATGTGACTGTGTTTGACAGAACCGAAGATTTCTATGCAAAAGCGATAATTGTCACAAATGCTTCGGCACTTACAAATGAAGAATCATCTGTTGCGGTTGTTTCAAGAATTGTTTCGGCAACCGATAAGAATGATAATATCGTTAAAAGACTTTATGCATATCAAGACGGAAAAGAGATTTCAATTGATTCTCAAAATGATGACGTATTTGTAAAAAGCAGCGGCGTTGATATTGAAAACGGAGATATTATACAATATCAGACCAATTCAAAGGGTGAGATAGCAAAGATAAAGGTTCTCTTTGATGTTCGTGACAAAACAGACGAAAAAGAAACTGTTATTTCATCAAATTTAAAAACCGTTTACGGAAAAGTAGTTAAAAAGTTCTCCGGCTCGGTTAATATGACGGTGAACGGAGGAAATGTGATAAATATTAAGCTTCCGCAGGATACAACGGTGTATACTCTGGATACCTCCAAATCAAAGAACAATATCAAAACGGGCACACTCAGCGATATTCAGTCCTATGATTCAGATGAGCAAAACAGATTGTTTGTAAAAATTTATAAGGATATTGTGCAGGAAGTTGTTGTAATCAAATAATACTTTGGGCGGGGGGTGCGGACATATTCTTGGACTGTTTTATGCTGCTAATCCAAGATTATGCCTGTACTCCACCGGACTCA
>CAKSFY010000066.1 GCA_934454035.1 uncultured Clostridia bacterium
TGAATTTTACCCTTGTACATGGTGGAAAATTTGTGCTAAAAAAGCCGCCCGTCATACATGATCGACAACTCTCCGTATTTTCTTGCGTTCCGGACTTTTTTTACATCCCCTTTTATTCATTTACCCGTATGATTACTGTCTTAATTCATCTTGAATATATTTGAGACTTAATATTTTTGCTTTTGTTTCGTCTACATTGAGTAACTGTGTATTATTTGAATTAAATTCCGTTATCGTATTACGGTCTTTATCCCCCTGGCTGAAATACTTATCATAATTAAGTCCGCGCTTATCGCAGGGAACGCGATAAAATTTTCCCATATCCACCGCATTCGCACACTCTTCATTAGTTAAAAGAGTTTCATACATTTTTTCTCCGTGACGAATGCCGATAACTTTTATATCTTCTTTTTTTCCGCCGAATAACTCACATACTGCCTCTGCTTGAGTCTGCATGGTGCAGGCCGGTGCTTTTTGAATTAAAAGGTCACCGTTTTCACCGTGCTCGAAAGCGAATAAAACAAGGTCCACCGCCTCATCAAGCGACATAATAAATCTTGTCATTTTCGGCTCTGTAAGAGTAATCGGATTTCCGCTTTTTATCTGGTCAATCCAAAGAGGTATTACGCTTCCGCGCGAACACATTACATTGCCGTAACGTGTACAGCAAATTTTGGTAGAACCGCTATTTCTTGATTTTGCTATAGCAACCTTTTCTTCCATAGCCTTAGAAGTTCCCATTGCATTTATGGGATATGCCGCCTTATCTGTCGAAAGGCATATAACCGACTTAACGCCTTCTTCTATTGCAGCGGTTAAAACATTGTCCGTTCCGATAATATTTGTCTTAACGGCTTCCATCGGGAAAAACTCGCATGACGGAACCTGTTTCAGTGCTGCCGCATGAAATATATAATCCACTCCGTGCATTGCACCTCTGCAGGATTCTAACGAGCGGACGTCGCCTATATAGAATTTGATTTTCTCCGCAACCTCAGGCATTCTCACCTGAAATTCGTGGCGCATATCGTCCTGTTTTTTCTCATCTCTTGAAAAAATACGAATTTCCCCGATATCTGTTTTTAAGAACCTGTTCAATACCGCATTTCCGAAAGAACCCGTTCCACCTGTGATTAATAAAGTTTTGCCAGTAAAAAGTCCCATAATTATTTTTTCCTCCCATGTATAATCTTATTAAACATCGAATGCATCAGTTTTTTTTCATATGAATTAAAACCGTACATAATTAAACAAAATGCATATACTAAGCACATAATTAATACTTTTATAAAAAAACCAAGCCAGCCGCAGCTTGTGAAAAATCTGTTAATCCCCAATCCGCATAATGAACTTATCAGCAGACACGGCAATATGCCTTTCATTAAGCTTTTATAATAATACCCAAGATTTATTTTCATTTTTTTATAAAATATTATATTCATAACCACTATATCGCCAAGCATCAGTGAGATAAATGTGCCGATTGTCGCTCCCAATAACGGTTTCCATTTTATCAGCATTATTGTAAGCAATATATTCAAAAGAACGATAATAATTTTTAAAACCGATAACTCCTTATGTTGATTCATAGCCCATAATATTTGCGTTCCGATTGATTCTATCAAAATGAACATATAAGCCGTCATAAGAATAGCGGCAACAATATACGCGTCAATATTATCCTCCCCTGCCCATAATACAACAAATTCCCGTCCGCAAATCAGAAAACCTGCTAAAATAATGCCAAGGACAATAAATATTATTCTGCCTATGCGTATCATTTCATCCGTCAGCGTTTTTGCATTTGCTCCGCTTTCAACCAAGCTTACAATTCCGGGCATCAGCACGCCGGTAAATGCCGAACCGATAGACTGAAAATATTGTGTAATCTGTGAACCGACACCGTATACCCCCAATATTACGGAAGACGATACTACAAGCGAGCCGATCAGCACTTGGTCAACTGACGAATTCAGCTGCGTTGCAATCATCTGCAATAAAATTAATGATGAATACATAACAATTTCTTTAACAAAACCGACATCGATTCCTTTAAACTTAGGAAGCAACTTGATTTTAAACAACACATATACAACAAAAAATCCTCTGCATATAACAGTCATAATTAAATTAACCGTCACAATTCCGATGCTGCCAAAGCCAAGCTTCAGCATAATAACCGTCAAAAGCATGCGGAGAATCAGCTGAATTATTGACGCACCCTTTGATACCGCGAATCTTTCATAAGCTATAATAACATTGTTATATGCTGCCGTACCGAGAGTGACGGCAATATTTATTACCGTTACAGCCAACAATTTTTGCCCCAGCTTTATTTCATCAATTGTCAGACCTTTTGCAAACATTTTCGGAAAAATATAAATCAGTATAATTCCTCCGATAATTGACAGAATTGCTATTGCAGAATAATATACAGTCGCAACACCAAGGAATTTTTCCGACTGTTCTTTCTCGCCGTTCACACGATATTTTGCAATATATCTTATAATAGCATTTCCGACTCCCAAATCCAGTAAAAGCAAATATGCAGTTATCGCAGCTGACAGCTTATATACTCCATATTCAGCCTGTCCCAGGGTTCTGATAATAAATGGTGTAAGCAGCAGGGTCGAAAGCACCTCAAATATCATTAATACATATGATAAAACAACACCGACTTTTCTGTTCATATTTTACAAAACTACTCTCCTCTGTATTTTATATGCCTTGCCGGTATACCGCCGACAACACTGTTTTTCTCAACCTCTTTATTTACAAAGCTCTTTGCAGCAATAACTGCACCGTCATTTATTTTTACCCCCTTAACAATGGTACAGTTTGCCGCTATCCACACATCATTTCCTATATATATTTTCTCTGTTGTATTCTTCTGATTTTGTATCAGCTCTCCTGCTTTTATACCGTGATTCGAGTCTATTATATAGCACTGTGCAGCTATCATAGAATTATCGCCTATATGTACCCCCCCCCGATTTTTGAGGCATATATAACCGTTCCGTTTCCTATATCCACATTATCTCCGATTTCTATTAATCCGTCCCCGAAAAACATAACATCGGGATATATCGTAACATTTTTGCCCAATTTAACGTTCGTGTTAATCAATGTAACATTTCCGACCAGTCTTGCCTTATTTCCTGTCTTTTTCAAAAAAATATATTCTCGGTACTTTCTTAAAAAGTGTTTGTAAACTCTGTCGTATAATAGCAGCAAATTCATTTATTTAGCAACTCCTTCAATTCTTCTCTGAAGCTTTTATCCAGCTGTTTAATCTTTGCTCTCCCGTCATATCCGTCATTTAAATCCACCGACATAATTGCCTTTGCAATTTCTTCGGGAGTTTGTTCGTTATAGTAGTACATATCCTCACCGATTGCGGAATGTTCTATTGCAGGTATTCTTACGCTTACCACCCTAAGTCCGTTTGCCATATAAGATAATATTTTTGACGGAAACGATGTTGCATTGAAATCGGCATTCGGGTTCTGTGTGCTTAAGCCGATATTGCATTTCTGAATAAATTCTATATAATCATCACCCGAAAGCAAGCCGTCATATGTAAGCGTTGCCCTGGTTTTTTTATTAACGTCAGAAACAAGTTTTTTTATGTATTCAATCTCTGTTTTGCCGCCAAATCCCAATATATGTACATGATAATTTTCCGGAAGAAACCCGGCAGCAGCAGCTGCTGCGGCTCCTCCCTTTCTGGGGTCAAGCGTCCCTGCATACAGCACATGAATTTTATCATCACCGAAACTGCCGCCACGATCCCTCTCAACACGATATGTCCCATGAATTACCGAATAAGGCTTATTTTCTTTATTAACACATTCATTTAACAATTCAGTCGGAAATATATACTTGTCCGCAAGTTTAAAATAATTAACCTCTTGCTCCCGCTTTTTTTCTGATTTTTTTATAACATCATTATAAATTTCTTCAACTTCTAATATAAGCTCAAACCCGATTTTCTTTTTTGCTTTTTTTACAGGTGACATATATGCCATTGAATGATATACAATCAGTATGTCGTCTTTTTTTAAATTGCTGACGATATATTTATACAGTTGCCTGTATGTATATATATAACTTTTTACTCTCTTAAATTTATTACCCCACGGCAAGCTTTTAAACAAATGCAGCTTACTGTTTTTTGCTATATCAATACATTTTTCCGGGCACTTTTTTTCACCTAATGTATACGAAGCGGAAATAACATCTGCACAATATCCGCAGTCATCAATAGCCTCAATGATATAGCTCATTTTGTTCGTTGCGGAAAGCACTATATTCCTTTTTTCGTTTTTATTATTATCAATATCATAAAATCCCAAATAATAAACAGTTCTCATAAGCTGCTCATCCTTTTTAAAAACTAATTTAACATTTTGCCCGACAGTAAGAAATCAGAGCTAAACACCCAAAAAAACAGAGTATATTTGTTCAAAAATACTGTATAAAATAATAACCAAAAAATGGCACTAAGAATAAATATACTCTATGATTTATTATACATCAAATCAAACCGAATTGCAATACATTGAGATAAAAAAGTTAATTCTTTGAAAGATACTCCCTGTATATACAGTCTAATATTTTTTACCCTTTCTGAATAAAAGCATGCAATAAGTAAAAATCGACAAGCACATTTGCACTTGTCGATTTTTGTTTTCAGCGTTAATTGTAATTAAGACTGAATTGGTCTTGCTATTGCAGCTTTTTTCATATCAGGCGGCTGATATGAGAAAAGCACTGTATTATTCAACCCAAACGGCAGAAAGCGGAGGTACCGAAATTTCTCCTGATATTGTTTCCGGATTTTCTCCCGGTTTTCTGAAAAGCTTGCCTGCATTTACCCAGCATTTTTGTTCTTTCTCCAGAAAATTAACAATAATCTGCCCTTCTTTTCCGTCCTTGTTTTGCCATCTTGAAGTAAGAAGAGATTCAAAATCGGTTGAATATCCCGATTCCAAATATATTGTATATTTTTGAGCCCCCTCTACCGAAAGAGGTTTTATCATTCTTCCGAAATGCAAATATTCCTTATATTCTCTCCGCCACACATTCAAATTTTTCATAAGACGGTATACAGGTTCCTGCTTTGGCGGCTCAACCTCCCACGGCGTATCCCATCCCCAGATAATATTCGCTTCTTTTCCGAGACACACGGTCATCATATCTCCCGAAACAAACGAATATGCTATTCTGTAAAGCAGACATTCGGGGTCTTTTTTCAAATCCAGTGCCCAATCGATTGTATTTTGGTTGCCCATAAAATTATTGATATATTCATGGAACAAATAACTGTATGCCGGAGTGGGTTTTCCTACAAAAAAGCCTATGTTATATCTTAAATCGTTAAAAGGCAGATATCCGATAAACGGTTCAGATGCCGCACCCTCGCAGCCGATAATCATGTCGCTGTCAATTTTGTCCAGCTCGTCATATACTTTTTTGAATATTCTTTTCATTGCTTTATTCTGCCAAACTCCCGGGCCGGACGGATGTCCATGTTCATGCGAGTAGCAAAAACAGCTTTCGCCGCCCAGATTCTGGTCAAAATATTGCGCATAATCACATCCGCTTTTTGCTATAGATGTAACTTCACCGGCAACAATATCTGCAACCTTCGGGCTTTCCGGGCACATATCATAGCCGTGGCGTATCGGCTCTCCGACAATTTTGGACTGTTCTATTGTTCCCTTTGATGTTCTGCAAATAAGAGTTTCATCATATTTATCAGAAAAATCAAGTTCCGGATTTAAAAAGCTTTCGGTTGTCCAGCCTATTCCGCTGCAATAAACTCCGACCAGATTTCCCTGCTTATGGACCTCAGTAACAAATTCGGTAAACTGTTTCTCTCCTCCGAAAGGCGGCCATACATACGGAGTTGCCCACGGAGCCGTTCCTTCCCAATGCATCGGAAGCGCCATAACCTTGCTTTCTGTCAATTCATTAAACTTTTTCGTAATCGGCAATATATTTGCATACGGATAATACATATTCGGAGTCATATCTCCCCTATCCATAGTTCCTTTAATCGGATACAAAACAACTATCGGCGATTCCTGCATCCATTTCGGTGCACGCTTGTTCTCATAAAGTTTCGGCGGCATTTTTGTGTTCGACTCCATCCACGTCCGGTAAATATCCGCCGCGTCATGCCAGTCGCCGCAAAAGGCTTCAAATATCATATCAAAGCCGTAATCATACATTCCTCTCGCCCCGCCTGTAAACAATCTGTATTCCAAAACCAGACCGTCGTCACTGTCATGAAATTCAACGGTTTTAGGTGTGTGTTCTCCGTCATGTGCTGCAAAATACAGTCCGCATTTATCATTATAATACGCCATAAACTGCATGGGGCAGCTTCCCGGATAAAATCCCGAATAGCCGTCCGACTGTCCGCCTATTTCCTTATAGCTCCAGTGCAGTTTTCTGAGCTTTGTCGTCTCAATTATCTGTCCTTCCATAGCAGGCCAGAACAACTCAAATTCGCCGCCGTCGCCCTTTAACGCCCCTGCAAGAGTAATTTGAGGGAATTCCACCCATTCAAGATACAATTGCGTATTGTTTTCAATCGTAATATGCCAGGCTGTTTTTTCTTTCTGAGCACTGACCGACACCTTAGCGGATATATCGTTTCCTTTCAGTCTTTCAAACAAAAAACAATTATCGCCTGCTTTCTTCACCGCTTCCGCATCAAACGCATTAAGCCTTGTTTCATTTCCATTCGCGTCCAATAGCTTTAATGTAAAAATCGGACGCTTTTCTCCGTTTGCGGCACAAAATTCCGTTCCGCCTATTTTATAAGATGTTATTGACATATAATTGTCCGATAATTTAAGTACCGAGTTGTCGCGTTTAATTTCCATTATTTTTAGTATCCTCTCTGTAATTTATTTTGTTTCACTGTATAAAACAGTTTTTGTATCTGTATCATAAACTGTAATTTCAACGGTGTCTGCGTCGGCTGCATTTATTGTCCCCGAGAAATTACTGTTTTTATTTGCATCAAGTACTCTTTGGCAATATGCCATTCCCGCAAGTGTGCCGTTATTATCCCTTGCAGCAACGGAAATTGTTATATTTTTACTTAAAATATACGAATATGTAATATTAAAATCAACGCTCTGCTTTTTAATATCTGTCGTTACATTCACCGAAGGTTTATCCGTTTTTTCTTTCAAAATCATCGGCTCATACGGCTTTAAAGCAATTTTCCCGTCATATTCGGATAAATCATACAAATTTATATATTTTCCGTTAACGGTTACGGTTTTATTTGTGTCCGTCACATTTGTTAAAGCGATAATATTATTTCCGTCATAACTTGCTTTTTTCAAATCTATTCCGCTTGCCGGACTTCCGTTTTCATATACAAACGATGTACTTTCTCCAAAGCTTGAATATGCTGCGTTAAAACTTGCCGCCGTGCGGCCGCTTAAATAATACGCATTATTTTTTATGTACTCTCTGTCTGCACTTGATGTCGGAATTTTATATTCCGAATAAGCAAGCGAATTGCTTCCGTCAATGATTACATGTCCCCCTGCCCTTATGAAGTTTGCTATCTCGGCTGCGGATTCTTCCGGCAAGCACTGTACATCAGGCAAAACAAGCGTTTTGTAGCCGGAAATTTTTTCCGGATGTCTTTCGGTAACAAATCCTATTTTATGTCCCAGAGCATTAAGTGCCGCATAATCATTTTCCAAGGCTGTCTCATAAGTGCTTGTGTTCATTATCCTCGAAGCCTTTGAATAAAAAATTGCGGTATCCTTATCTGGTGTTACAAAAGCTGCCAATTCATTATTCACTCTTTTTAAATCCAGCATGGACTGTCCTGCCTTATATGTTGCATACGGAAAATATTTAAACAGTGTGGTTATATCGTCCAACGGTCTTTGCCAGGTCCAAAGCGACGAGCCGCACAGTCCGTGCACCGCTCCGTTTAAAAGTTCATATCTGACATTCTGCGCGGTTTCATCTGCAAATGTACTGTTGTAGTCGGTTATTACATGATCCTCGGAATTATAGACAGGCTTATCCGTAACCGACGAAAGAAAATCATACCACATCATAGTTCCGAGTCTTGACCGCGGCTGCGAAACATATGTCGCGGCGTCATTGCCTGCAATGTCGCAAAATTCCGCAAAAAGCTCCGCGTCTGTTCCGAACAATGTCTTTGCCACTGCAGCACCGTCATAGAGGAAAAGATAATCCTGCATTTTTGAATGAACAGGTAAATCCGGCCTTACAGTTTTGACGCTTTGCGCAAGCATTTTGTGCCAATCGGCAAATACTTCTTCGTTAAAAAGCATATAATCGTAATACATCGGGTCAGCCTGCGGATATCCGCTTGTATCCTTCAGATATGACGGAATATTTACTTCGCTGAAACTTGAATAACTTTTACCGTGCGCACTGTTGAGGCTTGATATACTGTCGGAATATTTTTCTCTCATCCATTCCCTGAACAAAGGATTAAAATAATCGTACAAGCCCGAACTGCAATAATTCGGCTCGTTTGAAAGGCATACACTGTCAATATTTTTTGCAAGCGACAACACAAACTCTATATGATCCTGCACCATTTGTCTGTATTGAGGTTGGTTTATATTGAATGAATATCCGTACGGACTGTTGTTCTTTAAATCCGGATATGTATTGTACATAAAATCAGGAACATAATGCGGCGAAAGCAAAAGGTCAATTGAATATCCTTTCTCATGCGCAGTATTAATTCTGTTTATAAGCGGTATTAAATTATCGGTGTGCATATAATAATTGCCTGCCGTTTCAAAATCTCCGTTTTTTATGGCATTTTCATTTGTTCTCATATTTCGCAGTTCGATATTATCTATATCAACCGATGAACCGTAGTCTACGGAAATCATAAAATTAATATAATATTGGTCGGAAGATGTAGTAAAAATATTTGTATACGTTTTTTTTGTTGTTCCTGCATCGGTTGTCAATACATTGGATTCACTGCCGAAACCGTCCTTAAAAAGCTTAATTCTTGTACTGCCCTCGGAAACCGCGTCAAACGACCACTTGTATCTTTTTCCCGGCTCAACCGGCACGATTTGCGATAAAAGCACATACTTATCCGCCTCGCTTGAACGGTTGTTTACACGCAGCACTTTTCCGCCGTCTTTTTCCGCTATTAACGTATCGGCGTCGCAGCCGTTATTATTTAAAACCTTCCACATATATATACTGCTCGGAGAAACAGTGGAATTAGGTCCTATCTCAACCTGAATATTGTCGCTTCCGATTGCTTTGAGTTCGTCCGCGTCGGCAAAGGTATCGGTAAAATGCCCGAACCCGACGGAAAACAAAGGCTCGCCTGCTGAATTTGTAAATATATTTCCGCTTATTTTTCTTGTACCGTCGGCAGCAAACAAAACAGACGGCAAAGAATTTTTACTCCCGTCCAGATATGAATTAAGCTTGTTTTTTGTATCGCTGTATATTTTTGTCATACTCTCGGTATTATAGCTCTTCTGAGAGGATGATAATGAGCTGTTTTGACTGTCCTCCGCTTCATAAGGAATAAATGTATCGAACACGCTTGCGGCAGACTTTTCGTAATCAACCGAGATGCCTTGCCTTTCACACTCTTCAATCAAGCTCTTCAGTTCTTGGGACTGCTCGCTGCGAGTCGCCGCAAAAGTACTTGAATTAAAGCAGCATAAAGCCAAAAATAAAGGAATAATTTTTTTCATGTTTTTTTCTCCTTTTTATGCACTTTTAGGGCGCTCCTATGCGGGATTTTCCGCATAGGACACGCCCGTTTGTTTTATAAGTCCTTCATAAATCTTCCGATTAATGCCGCCGCTTCGGCTCTTGTTGAGGTATTGTTCGGCAGCAGCTTTCCGTTGTCGCCCTTTACCCAACCCATGCCGATTGCCTTTTCGACATATATCTTAAATTTTTCTCCTATATCTCCGATATCGGAAAATGTATCTGTCTGATTTTGCAAAAGACTCTTTCCCTTATACTCATATACCTTTGCAAGAACGGTCATAATTTCTTCACGCGTAATCGCTTTATTCGGATTTATTTCCGTTCCGTTTTTCATCTCATCGCATAATCCCAATTTTTCCGCTTTTGAGATTACCGCCGCAAACCAATCACCGTCCGAAACATCAGAAAAGCCCGTAATTTTTGAGCCGGTTTCCTCGCCTATGGCTTTTAAGCAAAGAGTCAGGAACTCTGCTCTGGTAATTTTGCTGTTCGGAGCAAAGCGTGATGCTGAAACTCCGTTTACGATTTTTTCGCTTGCAAGCACCTTAACCTCGTCCTCGCTCCAATGTCCGTAGGTGTCGAAAAACGTGTTATCGGTTTCAATCTCGAGCAAAACCGGGGAATACGGCTTAAGCTCAATATCTCTGCCAATCTCTGTCCGGGTTCTCAATTCTTTTGCCGATTCAATTACTTTACCGTTAATTTCAAGATTTACTGTAATCGGAGTATCGATATTATAGTTATTTATATTAACATAGATTTTACCGTCTCTGACGCCGTACATCCACTCTGTATTATCGGTTGTTTCGCCGGTTGCGGTATCAACAAGGCGCATATACTGTCTGTTGTTTTCTTTTAGGAAGCTTTCCACAATATCCGAAAATTCCTTGTCCGACGGTTCTGCCAGGAAGTTTCCGTCCGCTTTGCACTCAGCAGTTTTTGAATTTGCAAAAATGTAATCTCTAACCGCTTTGTCATTTTCGGTTTCGGTCTCCTCGGTATACTTTAAGCTATCGCTGCCCAAAATTAATACTTTGCCGCCATTTTCGATAAATTCTTTTATTTTCGCCGTTGCAGCAGCCGTACAATGAACCGCATGAGGGATTATAAGCATATCGCAATCGTTAATTTTCTCTATTTGCTCTTCATTAATTATCATCGGATGCTTTCCGTTATACTCGCATGCCTCATATGCCTTATAAACGGCGTTCATATAATCGGTCTGGAATACTCTTGACGAAATTGAATAAAGTATCGCAACGTCTCTTTTTTCATCTCTTACCGCGCTCACCTCATATGCGTATCTGTTTAAATCCAGAACAACATCGCTTACTGCCGCAACGCAGTCCGGGCGATCCAGGAACAATCCGTTGAAAATGCTCTGAGAATTTCCGTTTGCTCTCGACCATGTCCAGACATTGCTGATTGTTCTTCCGTGGAACGCACCCTGCCAAAGATCCGTATTTACAAAATCCGCATAAAAATCATTGTAGGTTGTATCCTGGTCGAATATTATATGGTCCTCAGCATTTGCAACGGGAGCGTTTCTCAATGAAGTCTGGTAATCGTAGTAAAAGCTTTTTTCAAGCTCGCCCTCTTCTCCTGCCTTTACCCAGTTCGGATAAAGAATACAGTCGTTTCCGTTAATTTCGCTGAACTCGGCATAAGGCTCGGGATTCATACCGAAATATGTCTTATATCTTCTGTCGATACCCTGGTGATCCTGTTCACCCAAAGTATTCATTATTTTTACATGAACAGGCTTATCGGTATACTCACGGATAATTTCTTTCATCCATCTGTACCATTCGGCAAACTGTTCATCATTGAACTTGGTATAGTCGTAATATCTCATATCATAGGATTGTGT
>CAKSFY010000067.1 GCA_934454035.1 uncultured Clostridia bacterium
ATCCGGGTCAAACCGCTCATTTGCTTAAAGCACACCCATGCACGCAACCTGATAAATATCATCATACTCAATACCGCGGTTAATAAACTTCCTTGACAATATCTGTGCAATATACAAATATTTTTTAAGCAGCTCATCTCTTATTTTTTTGTCCTTTGTCCGCTTATATTCGGCGAACAGTTCATATTCGGTGGTGGTTTGTTTTGCGATAGCCATAACCGCCGCCCCTCTCTGTTATATTTATCTTTTCATTAATATATAATTAGCTGCGTCAAAGCTTGCCTTTTGAATTGCTTCTGCCTTTTCTTTATCCTCGTTTTCACGAATAACCCTCACTGCGATATACAATTCCTCATCTTTTGCAAAATCCGCGTCCGTAAAAATATTCGGCGTCGGAATTTTCACAAAATACTTTTCGCCGAAACCCTCTGCCCTTTCGCACGCTTTATTTTCCTCCGAAAGCCACGAATCAGCTTCCGAAAACATACCCTGAGCCAGTTCGTTTGCATACCATCCGTTCATTTGCGCTTTGTTTACAATAAATGCAAAAGAATCGCCCATTTGAAGTTCAAACATTTTTTTTGTTTCTATTGCCATTGTATACTCTGCATCTTTGCTTGTTCCAAGTGAAGTCTCCGTCTGTGCTCCCGATGTAAGCACCTGAAAAAACACGTCCGTTTTTCCGTTCCCGTTCACATCCGGAACTGCCGATTCCAGTTCAGAACTAATTTTTTCAAGTTGGCTTTCTCCTGCCGAATATGTTCCCATATATGTAACCGAAATATCGTAATTGGTTTTCGTTACCGCCTGATAAACTGTTACACCGGCAATAAGTAAAACAAATCCTCCTGCAAGGACATGAAGTTTATAATATTCCCAAAACCATTCCCACCAGCCTTTTGTAAAACGTTTGGGCACTGTTCCGTATTTTTCCATTTTGTATCCTCTCTTAACTAAAAAAACAAATCGAAACAGGTGTCCTCTTTCGATTTGCTTTCCGTTTATTCACACTCTGTATCTATGCTTTTATTATATCCCAACATAAATTTTTTGTCAAGATGAATAACAGTTTATTTACATTTAGTTAATATTACAAAGCTTGCTTCGGGCAAAGTAATTTTGCTGTCATCAATCCTTGCGGACTTATTCTGCATTTTGACCTTAAACTTTGAAAAATCATATTCAAACTCCTGGTTTTTCCCACTCGGATTAATACATATTATATATTCACTGTCCTCAGCCGTACGTTTGTAAATAAGCGGGTAGCCGCCGTATCTGCGATTAAGAAATTCTATTTTTCCGTCTGCCGAAAGTGCTTTTTCTGACTTTCTCAGCGCAATAAGTCTTTTCATAGTATTAAGAAGCGAATTATCATCCGCCGCCTGACTTTCTACATTTACTCCGTTTTCATTTACTGGGAGATAAAGCATATCCGAATCCGCCTCGGAAAAACCTGCATTTTTTCCGTTTTTCCATTGCATCGGAGTTCTTGAACCGGTACGCTCAAAACCACCCTCTTTGGACGGAATATCCTTAATATATTCCATACCTATTTCATCTCCGTAATACACAAACGGCACACCGGGCATAGTCATAATAAAAGCATATACACACTCAAGGTCATCCTTGTCCCTTTTGTAGCTGATTCTCTGCAAGTCATGATTTCCCGTCGGAATTGAAATATAACCTATATCCTTTGTTTTTTCATACTCGTTAAGATAATCGCTGAGAAAATCTTCAATATTTCCGTTGCCGTCCTTATCAAAAAATGTGTGACCGAGAAACAAATCGTTTATGCTTCTTCCTTTTTCCGCTCTGAATAACTTTGTATACGCCGGAAGAACGCAATGAATAAGAAAATCAATATGAAATCCTGCCGGTATTGCGGCTTTTGGGTCTGACCATTCGGAAATAAGCACACACTCCGGATACTTTTCGTCAAAAACTTTTCTTATTCCGTTCCAGAATTTTTTAATTCCAGAGCCGTCATAATCATTTTTAATCAACGACGGTGCCATATCTACTCTGAATCCGTCTGCTCCGGCATTTATCCAAAAATCAATTATATTTAAAAGCTCGTTTTTTGTTGCAATACAATCGGGATGCTCGGGCGGAAGCTGCCACGACGGGTCGTCAATATTGGCAAATCCGTAATTTAAAGCCGGCTGACAGTAAAAGAAGTTTTTCATATACTGACCGTTTCTGTTGCCGAAACCGCCGATAAATTCCGGTGTATTGCCCTTCATCCAGCTGTCTGTCCAGATATACCTGTTTGAAAATTCATTTTTCTCTGCTTCAGCGGATTTTTTAAACCATTCACATTCCATAGATGTATGACCTGCAACCAAATCAATGCAAACCTTAATTCCTTTTTTATGCGCTTCATTGCACAGGTTTTTAAAATCATCAATTGTTCCATACCTTTTTGCGACCTTATAATAGTCGGTTACATCATAGCCGGCATCATTAAACGGAGATTCATAAAACGGATTCAGCCAAAGCGCCGTGTATCCCATATCAAAAATATAATCCAGCTTTTGGCAGATTCCGTTCAAATCTCCTATTCCGTCATTGTTCGAGTCATAAAAAGACTGCGGATAAATATTATAAAAGACTGCTTTTTCAAGCCAATTCGGTTTAATCATTTTCTTTCCTCCGTTTAAATTTATACTGCCATATTAATATTATTATCTACCTCAAATCGAATTATATCATAACGCAAAATATATGTCAACACGACAAATTCGTGAATTATTCTTTTTTACGATATTCCCCGGGAGATATTTTATATATTTCCCGGAAATGACTGTAAAATAGTTTTTTATCTTTATAACCGCATTGATGCATAATAGACTCTACCGATTCACTGTTGTTTTTTAAAAGCGCCGCAGCTTTATTAATTCTTTTTTCTTTGACGTAAGTGCAAAAACTTTTGCCGCACTGCTGTTTCAAAAGACGGCTGAAATATGCAGGGTTATAAAAACTTTTTGCCGCTATATCCGCAAGATGGATTTTTTCCGAGCAATGTTCGTCAATATAATTAAGTATATCGGGCATGATTTCTCTAAGCTCATTCCCGGAGTGAAGTTTCCTTAAAATATACGTAAATAAAATTCTTATATATCCGCCCAAAGCCGATTTATACCCTATTTTTTTATTTTTGTATTCAAGTACCATCATGTCGATAATTTCGTCGGTTTCCTCACGCTCCTTGCCCGAAAAACGAACACATTGCATATCGATTTTTTTCATTTCGGAAAATTCCGCGAACATACTGTGCGCAAACATTTCCATAATACTTTCCGAATCAATCAGTTCATTGCTCAAAAACTGTGGGTCAAGCAAAATGTTTACAAAACGGATTTTATCATTTACTATACAGCTGTGCGTCTGTCCTACAGAAATAAAGATTAAATCCCCGTGCGACACATCATATGCTTCATTATCGATTATATGCGTTCCGCTGCCTGACAAAATATATACAAGCTCTATAAAATCATGCTTGTGTTCCTTTTCCGGCATGACCGCTTCATGTACTCTGATTGTAATATTTTCATTTTTATTAATCTCTTTTTCTTTTTTAAATAAATGCATAAAAAACTCCGCCCCAAAGTAAAAAACCGCATAAAAAGCGTAAAAACACTTTTTATGCAGTTTTAAAAATACTATTCTCTTGCCGCCAAAGCCGCTCCGATTATGCCTGCCTCGTTAAACAATGTCGCAATACTGATTTCGGTTTTTTTCATATATCTGTTATACTGATGCTTATTCACATATTCGATAATCGGGTTAAGGAGATAATCTCCCTCTTTACTTATTCCGCCGCCGATAACAAGCTTTTCCGGCTGGAAAATATTAATCATTCCGTTAATTCCGTCTGCCACATATGTCACATACTTATCAACTACCGCCTGCGCAGCTGCGTCTCCTTCTTTTGCCGCCATGAATGCGGTTCTTCCGCTTACCTTGCCCTCTTTGTCAGCCAATTTATGCATCAGGCTTTCCGGGTGCTTATCCATCGCTTCCTTTGTCTGTCTTATAAGCGCGGTCACCGATGCATATGCCTCCCAACAGCCGTTATTGCCGCAGGTACACGGCACTCCGTCATGAACCAAAGTAACATGACCCAACTCTCCTCCGACTCCGTTAAAGCCTCTGTAAATCTTTTTGTTTATGATTACGCCTCCGCCTACACCGGTTCCGAGTGTAATAAACAAAAAGTCCTCTACATCGCCGCCGTTTATAACATATTCGCCGTATGCAGCCGCATTTGCGTCATTTTCTATGTTAACCGGCAAATCAATATGCTTTCTGAGTTCTTCCGCAAGCGGAGTGTGATCCATATTAATATTGTTTGAATATGCGACAACTCCGTTTTTATTGTCAATTGATCCCGGACTGCCTATACCGATAGCTTTTATATCCTTAATTGAAAGTCCTGCAGCTTTTGTGATTTTAATACACAAATCCGCCATATCCTTTACAATTTCGGAATAATGACGCTGATTCAATGTAGGAACACTGTCCTGAGTCAAAATTTTTCCGTTTTCGTCAACAACACCGGCAGCAATATTTGTGCCGCCCAAATCTACTCCGATATAATACATTTTTTTCTCTCCTCTAATTCTTTTTTATTGCTTGTATAAAATCAAAGTCATGCAGATTATATTTTTTCAGGCATGTCTTATCAAATGTAACATTCTCGCTTGTCTCATATGCAGGCTCATTAAAATAAATTTCATCACCCGAATATCCCACCGCATACAAAGTATGCGGATAAACTGTATATCTTACCATTACGCCCTGCGGATTTTTGTCAAGTGCTTCTTTTAAAGCTCTTACTGCGTCCTCATCCGTTTCAGCCTTGACATATGTAGCGCCCTTCCATGATTCGTATCTTTGGAACAAATCAGAGTTTTCGTCTATAGCAGGCGTAAATGACACATTAAATTTATCGGTGATTTTGGCATGCTGCATAAATGCACCCGATGAGCCGCTTTCTTTATTAACTGCCGCAACCATATCCGGAGTTACAACTGTTTCAAGCGTTTCGGTAAGCGCCATTGCATAAGCGCAAACCCAGCAATATCCGCCTCCGCCGTTTTCAAAACCCCATTCGGTCTGCTTTTGTGAAAAGAATACCTTCTTATCGGGCGACCAGGCAATATCCTGCTTTTTATCATCATCGGCGGTTTTTTCCGTGAATATATCTATATTCCCCGTTTGGGCATCCCACTTTACTTCAGCTTCCACAACCTCCGCAACATTCCGAAGCGGCAGATATGTAAGTCCATTTTTAAGCTGCGGTGCCTCGGTAAGGATTATATCCTTGCCGTTTATTTTCGCTTCATTTTCTCCGACCGATGCACGAAACTCAAAATCATCATTCCAAAGTACCAGCGAACGCGTATCCGAAAACCATATTATGCCGAGTCCCAATGCTTCGGCAATATCTCTTATGGGCACCATGGTGGAATCATTTATTACTATAGAATTATCTATGGTTTTTTTTATCTCTCCGTGAACAGTTATCTTTTCGGCAGCGAATGCTGCTGTCCCCTGCATAAGCAAAGCCGCAGCCAGTGCCGCCGATATAAGTCTCTTCATTTGCAAATCAATCCTTTATTTGTCAATATACCATATAATAATATATTAAAATGTTAAAAAAGTCAATACATTTGCCTATATCTGTAATATATTTTTAATAATGCTCCTTCATTCTCATCTTCCGAAGTTCATTTCTTTTCTTTCCTGCTTCCCACAAAGCCTTGTCCTCCTCTGTTTCGAGAATAAGTCCCGGCACTTCTGTCGGAATTTGATTTTCGTCCAAAGCAACCATTACGACATACGCTTCATTTATCAGCCGTTTTGTACCGTCCATGTTCTCAACAAAGGTCTTTACCTGAATTTCCATTGAGGTTCTGCCGACATAAGTTACTCTCCCTTTCAGTGATAGAACTTCGTTCTGATATGCAGGCTTTTTAAACTGCAGCGTATCAACGACAACGGTTGTGACATTGCAGCCGGAGTGACGGCGCGCCGTTACCCCGGCAACAATATCTATCCATTCCATTAATGTTCCGCCGAAAAGTCTGTTGTATCCGTTCATGTTCGCCTTAGTCAAAAGCTGAACCTGCTCTGTATATGAATCCGATGCTTTTTTATCCATATGGTGATTTGCCTTTCTATTTTATTTTTGCTCCGCATTTTGAGCAATACTCGCTTGTGTTCGGGCAATATTCTCCGCATTCGGGACAGCAGACAGAATTATTCATATCAGCTATTTTTGCCTTAAGCTCGGAAATTTCATCATACAAAGTATCTACAGACGAAAGCTTTTCCGCAATATCCTCCGGGAATTCACTTCCGTTTTTGTATTCGTCATACACACTTTTTCCGATCTCGGCAAGAATATCCTTGATTTTTCCTTCATTTGCTCCGATTGCATAATTGATTTTGGTTTTGCTGATTATATTGTTCGTTTTATTAACTGCGCTGCCGGCAAAACGTTCAGCCTCAGAAAAAACTTTATCTGCTCCCTGTTTAATTTTCTCTACAAATTGTTCGTCCATAATAAACATCCTTTCAACTAAATTTATTTTCATGTCAATTTTATCACATTTTTATTATTTTGACAAGTATCAATTTGCCAATGTTTCTTCATGTTCTTCATATGTTTTTGTAAAAATATGACTGCCATCATTTTTTTCTTCATTTGTATGGTAATATAAGTAATCATGCTTTTCCGGATTCATAGCAGCTTCTATTGATTTTATTCCCGGATTTGCAATAGGTCCCGGCGGCAAACCTTCATACATATAAGTATTATACGGCGAATCGGTTTTCAAATCCTTATAATACACCTTCTGTTTGTCATATTTCCCATCGGTAATCTCATATAGCACAGTAGCGCACAGCTGGAGCTTCATTCCCTTATCCAGCCTGTTCTTTATTACCCCGGAAATTGTCGCTCTCTCAGAATCGATTTTCGCTTCACGCTCAATAATCGAAGCAACCGTTATTATATCATATACATTGTCATAGCCGGTTGCTACAGTCTTATATTGTTTTTCAAACTCGGCAAGCATTTTGTCTATTGCTTCCTCCGGAGCGGTGCCCCTGTAAAATTCATATGTTGCCGGAAATAAAAATCCCTGAAGTCTGTATTTGCCTTTATCCGGAATATTTTTTAAAAATTCATAATCATAGTCCTTTGACAATGCGGCATTAATACTCTCTTTATCGCCTATGCCGGCTTCAGACATTTTATCAATAATATTTTCTACCGAATATCCCTCGGGAATCAAAAGCCTGATTGTATCTTTTTTTGCTCCCTCAGTCACAAGGGTATTTATAACCTCGCCGTAGCTCATTCCATCCTTAAAATCAAATTTCCCATACTTAATATTTCCCTTATTTCCCGATAATATTGCCTCGGTAATGAATTTGATTTTTTTGGAAATAACCTTTTCTTTTTTCAGTGTATCTGCGACAGAAACGATCGAACTCCCCTGCGCTATTTCCACACTCTTATCGCCCTTTACTCTGTCATACCCGAAAAAAATATTTCCCAGCGACACAATTGCGGCAATACATACGCAGACAAGCAAAATATTTTTCTTTTTCTTTTTTGCTTTTTGCCTTGCGGCTCTGCGCTCGGCAAATTCCTCCGGTGTACCGTAATCGCTCATATCTCATCATCTCCGTTTACCATTTTTATAAATTCATCTTCGGAAATAATTGTTATTCCCAGATTCTGCGCTTTTTCAAGTTTGCTGCCCGCCTCATCTCCGGCAAGGACAAAGCTTGTTTTTTTCGATACCGATGAGGATGTTTTTCCTCCCAGTTTTTCAATTATTTCCGAAGCTTCACCTCTGGTGTATGTCGGAAGTGTTCCGGTCAGAACAAATGTCTTTCCTTCAAAAATCTGCGGCATGTTTTCTTCACTTTCTTTATCCTCCAAAGATACTCCTGCCTCTTTCAATTTTTCTATAAAAATTATATTTTGTTCTTCGGCAAAAAAATCGGTTATACTTTCGGCAATTATTCCGCCTATTTCAGGAATCCCGGTCAGTTCCTCGCGCGGTGCACTCCGCAGATTATCGAGAGATTTATACTTATGAGCCAGAATTTTTGCACCCTTTTCGCCTATATGCCTTATTCCGAGTCCGTTAATTACTCTGTAGAGCGGATTGGATTTTGATTTTTCCAAAGAATCCATAAGATTTTGCGCCGATTTTTCGCCCATTTTATCCATGTCTGCAATATCCGCATGATTTAAAGAATACAAATCCGCAGCTGTTTCAATAAGTCCCCTGTCCAGCATTTGCTCTATTATTGACGGACCTATTCCGTCAATATCCATTGCCGGGCGCGAAACAAAATGAATAATATGCCTGAGTCTTTGTGCCGGACAATTCATTCCGGTGCATCTGTATGCCGCCTCTCCCTCTTCACGAACAATCTTCGCGCCGCATTCTCCGCAAAACTCAGGCATTTTGAATTCTCTTTCGCTGCCGTCTCTCTTTTCTTTGCAGACCTTAACTATTTCCGGAATTATATCTCCGGCTTTCTGAACCACTACGGTATCATTTATTTTTATATCTTTTTCGACAATATAGTCGTAATTATGAAGCGTTGCACGTGAAACGGTTGTACCTGCCACATGCACCGGAGTCAGAATTGCCAGCGGTGTAACCGCGCCCGTTCTTCCGACCTGAACAACAATGTCCTCAATTTTGGTTTCTTTCTGCTCCGCAGGGAATTTATATGCAATTGCCCATTTCGGGAACTTTGAGGTCGAGCCAAGTTCCCGGCGCTCGGAAAACTCATTGACCTTGATAACCGCTCCGTCAATATCATAATAAAGACTGCCGCGCTCCTCACCTATTTCAAGAACCCTTTTATACGCTTCTTTAATTGTCTTATACAGAGTAAAATCGGGAATTACTTTAAAACCCTGTTCCCTCAAAAATCTCAATCCCGACAGATGGTTCGTTATTTCAATTCCTTCAACCTGCTGAATATTAAAAACAAAAATATCCATTCTTCTCTCTGCTGCAATTTTTGAATCAAGCTGACGCAGCGAGCCTGCCGCGGCATTTCTTGGATTTGCAAAAAGGCTTTCCTCTTTTGCTTCGCGCAATTGATTTATTTTCGAAAAATTATCTTTTGAGATAAAGACCTCGCCGCGCACCTCAAGAAAAGGAATTTTGTCTTTCAGCTTCATGGGAATTGATTTTACTGTCTTTAAATTTTCGGTAACGTCCTCGCCTACAAGCCCGTTACCTCTTGTCGAGCCTCTTACAAATTCACCGTTCCTGTATTCCAATGAAACCGACAATCCGTCAATTTTATGCTCGACAACATATCCGCTCGGATTTAAATTATTCTTAACCCTTTTATCAAAATCATATATTTCTTCCTCGTTAAATGCATCCTGCAGACTTTCCATAGGCACATCATGAACAACCTGTTCAAACTCCGAAAGAACCGCACCGCCCACACGTTTTGTGGGCGACAATTCCGACGCATACTCCGGATACTCCTTTTCCAAATCCTCAAGCTCTCTCAAAAGCTTGTCATACTCCATATCGGATATTTCGGGGTTATCCTCGACATAATATTTCTGATTGTGATAATTTAAAAGCCCCGTAAGCTCATCTATACGTTTTTTTGCTTCCATACATACACTTCCCTAAAACATATTATATATCATGACAGCCGCTTCCGCTCTTGTTATTCTTCCTCCGGGCAAAATTCTGCCGTCCGGATAACCGCCCATAAAACCGTTTTCAACCATTGCAGATACATTTTTTCTTGCCCATGACGGCACATCATCGGCGTCGGTACAGCTTAATTCTCTTATTTTAAGATTTCCGGAAATTGTTCTTGCCATTATTGAAGCTGCTTCCGCCCTGGTAATATTATCATTCGGAGCAAAATAAACCCTGCCGCCGTCCGTTTTTCCGCTTATTATTCCGCGCTCGGTCATAGTTTTTACATAATTTTCCGCCCACGAAGGAATCTGACCGTTATCTGCAAAATTAAGCTCTGCGTCCGCATAATCTTCTGCATTTATACCGAGATAATTACACATCATAACAGTAAATTCTGCACGGGTCATTGAATTATCCGGATTGAATTGCCCTTTATTGCCGTTCACTATTCCATGCCCGTTCATATACGAAATCCTGTTTTTCGCCCAATGTCCGTTCGTATCCGAAAAAGTATTTTCCGGTTCGGCATTTTCCAAGGCTGCCTTGTTATATGAAGTAAAACCGTCCTTATTCTGCGCTTTTAACGATAACTTGTGAAATTCGTTTTCAAAATTTTCACTCACCGGAACACTTACACGAATTGTTTTGTCATCAAGCTTAGCCTTAACCGCTTCGTTTATATATTCCTTTCCGTCAATCTTGAATGAACAGTTATCTATATCAATTTCCGACTTTTCAGAATAAAAGTCGGCAGACGCATATCCGTTTTCAAAATTGAAATCCCCTCTCGGGTAACATGCATCCTCTGCATAGTCATTTATCTTTACCGGAATTTTCACAACAGTATCCCCCGACCAAACCGCAAGTTCTCCGCTTTCTCCGCAAGCAGCCGATAATGTAACAACTCCGTCTGATACAGTCCCGAGTTTTTCATCTATCTGCCATTTGTATGCTTTCGGTTCTGATTCAAGATATTTCTTTCCGTGATATGCATGCCCGGCAAGCGAAATAACAGACTTCGCATCACCCGTTATTGACGTTACGGTTTTGTTTGTATCCTTATTGTATACTGTAATCGATGTCGGTGTTTCATATGTGAAATAAGAAGCTCCGCCGGTTATATCTCCGCTTTTTACATTAACTATAGCTTCGCCGGTTCCTGACAAAGTCAAAACACCGTCGGCAGTTATACTGCCCAGGTCATTGCCCATGGAGTATTCCACCGCTGGCGCAGGCATATAATGGAAATTACTGTCTATTGCCGCAGGATAAAGCTGCACACTTGTCCCGGACAAATAGTGCGTTGAATAAGGATAAAGATAAAGTCCGCCGAGAGTGTCATTTTTCTCCTGCATATTTTGCAGGAAAATAAAGTTAGTTACCTTTCTGAGTGTTCCCTCTGACGGTGAATTTATAACGGAAGCTGCCTCCTGACCGGGATAAACTCCGGCAATTGAGGTGGAACCGCCGCCGTCTAAATTAAGCGCGTCGACACATCCAAGCTCCTTTAATCTCTGTGCAAGCGTTTTTTGCTTTACTCCGTAGCTGTAGTTCTTTTGTCTGCCGTCTATTACATAAAAAATAACCTTGCCGTCCTCCCTTATTCCGACAGCGGTTCGCGGAGCCGCTCCGGCTTCAAGTCCCGAGCATACCTCACC
>CAKSFY010000068.1 GCA_934454035.1 uncultured Clostridia bacterium
GTGTTGCATGCACGGCATTAAGGTCCTCCGAGCCAAATCAATATCCGTATAAAAATTATCTGTATCCACTCGAACCCTCAGAATGTATTAATAATGCATCCGATTCCGCCAGAAATATAAGCAACATCAAAATATCAAATGTTGCAACCGGCGGAAAGCACCATGGTATAATATGCCTTGCGTCAAACGGCTGCAAAGTAAGCAATATAGCAATTGATGGTATTACAGAGGTTGGCGACGGCATGCGTGAAGCAACGGTCAAAATATACACAGGTTACGGAGACGGGTACTCAAAAGAGGATATTGAAAATATAAACATAAAAAATATCAATTCAAGATATGCGGATTATGCAGTCTATTCTAACGCCGATATAACCGGCTGCCGCATCAAAAATGCACACTCACAAATTCATGTGCATCCTGTAAAGCTTGATTTTCCGTCAGGCTTTGCAGTAACCGACGGAATAGACAAATCGGATGTATCTCAAATGTTAAATGATTTGGGAATAAAAAACACAGACTGTGTTGCCGTCCATACATCCCTTAAAAGTATAGGCGCAGTCACAGGCGGAGCAGTCGGTCTGCTTAATTACTTAACAGATTGTTTAAACGGTGGTCTGCTTATCGTTCCTACTCACACTTGGGCAACCGTGAACAAACAATCGCCCGTCTTTTCCGTTGTTGATTCAATGCCGTGCATAGGAGCTTTTCCGTCAGTTTGTGCCAAAGAGGCAATAAAAAGAGAAAATGCCGACCGTTCACTGCATCCGACTCATTCAGCCGCAGTATTCGGGAAAAATGCAAGCAAATATGTTCAAAACGAATTAGGCGTTCGTTCCAGAACTCCTAAAAACGGTGTTTGGGGCAGATTATATGATGAACATGCAAAAGTTATATTAATCGGTGTCGGACTTGAAAGCAATACATACATTCATGCCATAGATGAGGAACTGAATCATCTGCCGGAAAATCCGGATTTTTATTTTGATGCCGAAATAGTTGACTCATTCGAAAAAAAACATTCTGTAAAAAAAATGAATACCATGGCATACTGGACATCCGATAAATTTCCAAAGCTTGAGAAATATCTTTTTAACAATGACGCAATTAAATACTCTCATTTAGGTAACGCAAAGGTCATTTGCTTTGATGTCCGCAAAGGTCACGATTCAATTATAGAACTTTGCAGGAAAGCTGACGATACAACAGATTTTGACTCAATTACCAAAAATCTATAAGTAAAAGGCTGCCGCTCCGGCATATAGGAGCAGCAGCTTTTTTAATACGGCAAATCCAGTATATTTACAATTTCTATTCCGTTCTTTTGCGCATATGCAATAGTGTTCTTTGTTCCTCCGTTTTGTCCGCAAAATGCGGCAATCACCCTTTGGGAACGGTCTACCATCCACATATTGCGAAACTGAAAACATGAGTAAGTATATTTTGGCGAAAGATAATAGACATACGACGCATTGTTTAAAACGAAGTTATATCTTTCCTTTTCCGATTTATTTCTCATTCGCTCGAAGCCTTTGTACGGGACCGCGCAAACAAGCTTAATCTCCGGATGTGTTTTACGCATATTTATAACCGTCTCCGCCGCCCACATATCAAACCCCATAGCCATTCCCGATATGAAGCTTGTATATCCTTCGGCAAAGGAACGTTCTATTTCCGATTCCAGCAATTTTTTTATTTCCTTTTCTCCCATACAAAGCTTGTCGGGACGATGCCCGGTAAAGCAGCATATTTTTGACATACAAATCTCCCCAAAATAATTTATAGTTCTGATTACAGTATATCATATTTTATATGCTGCTGTCCACCCTTTCGGAGAATTAATTTTCATTTGTTATCAAACGCTGTACTCTGCTCTTTTTATCACATGATTTTGAAAAACGGTGTCGAGTTCGTCAAAATATCCGCTCCAGCCCCAAACCCGGACTATAAGATTCGGATATTTTCCCGGATGCTTTTGTGCGTCAATCAGCTTTTCTCTGTTAATCGAATTAAGCTGAAGCTGATGTCCGCCCAAAAGTATAAAATACTTAACAAGCTGCGCAACCTTTTTCACTCCGTCTTCATTGCGGAAAGTATTATCATGTATTTCAATTGTCAGCGGTCCGCCGTTTACTATTCTCTTCATATCAAACTTTGTAAATGACTTGATAACCGACAGTACTCCCTCTGTATGAGTCGTAATTGCCGGAGAAAAGCTTGACGAATAAGGGGTAAATGCATATCTGCCGTCTGCGGTGGCTCCAACCTTTTCGGAAGAATAAATATATTCCTGAGCACTGCCTGTTCCCGGGCGGCATATACCGCCCGACGCATTTCTGAGCGTTTTCATATACGAACAAAATGCATCCATCAGACTTGACGCAATATCGTCAACATAATCATCATCGTTACCCATCTTCGGGCAGCCGCAAAGCTCGGAGTGCAAAGTTTCATAACCTTTAAAATTCGCATCAAGTGCAGCTATTATTTCATCAGCTGTGTATTTTTTCTCTTCAAATACAAGTTTCTTTACCGCGCTGAGCGCATCGGCAGCATTGGCAATACCTGTACCGTGAAATCCGTAATTATTATATCTTGGTGAATATTCTGAATAATCCTTCAGTTTCTCTATGCAATCATAAGAAAACAAAGAATCCACAATATTCGGCCGGCGCACATCAATTTTGACTGTCTCTGCAAGCAGTCTGTCACACTCCGTTTCGATTTTCTTTTTCACAAATCCGAAAAACTCATCATAATCGGCACATTCCCTCGCGTGGGCATAAATGCAATCGTTTACAACCTTAGGGAAATTCATTACTGCGATATTAGGCACATCCCTTGCATCCGGAACTATAAATTCCCAGCATGCCGCAACACTGTAGTTATATGCATCCGACGGTGCATATCCCAATGCAATAAGCCCCGGAATCACAATATCATCATTAGAATACTGCGGAAATCCCAGACCCATTTTCGTCATTTCCGTTCCGAGAATGTAAAGAGAATCGGGTGTATTTTTGTTTACACGCAAATTTATTTTAGGGTCAATCAAGCCGAGCTCCATAGATGCCTTCATGCAGATTTCGGAAAGCTCATTAAAGCTTTCGCTTCCGTCCTCATTCAGTCCTCCGAGCATCATGCTTTGTCCGTCATCGCCCTCCTGAACGCCGAAATATATATCCCTGTCAATATTAATGCTTATGAAGAATTCCTCGGTCAATTCAAGCATTTCCTCAGCCGAAACTCCTTTTTCTTTGTCCGCCAGGTAAAACGGATACATATATTGGTCGAATCTGCCCAGTGTAACATGAACCGCTCCGCTTATCCTAAGCGCAAAAATCATTATTTTCATCATAATAAGCGCTTCATAATAGCTTTGCGGTGCTTTTTGAGGAATCCTTTCAAGTGCAAGCCTCAAGTCGCCGTCTGCCGCGTCTCTGTATTTATCGCATAGCTTATATATTGCATTGATTGCCTTTTGTGCCGAATCCGTAAACTCATTTTGCGGCGAATTCTTCATTTTATTTAAAATACAATCAAATCCGTTATTCAAATAAATCGCGTAATTCGGTACAAAATTCCCATCTCCCAAAAGATCGCATTCTCTGTTATACCTGTTAAATCCTATCCTGTCTCCGCAAAGAATAACCGGTTGTTCATTTTCCATATATTTACAGAAGAATTCCGTATTTTCACCGAGCGTACTGCCCTGAGTGCCGATTTTCCTGCATATTCTTTTTTTTCTGTACTCTTTTGCGTTAAGAGTCTCAAGAAGTTTTTTTACTCTATCCGTCATAATAACAAATCCTTTCTTTACATTATTCTAAGCGTAATACCGTTACTTTTAAATAAGTCCGCCGATTCTGCAACAGCGGCATCCGGATCAAACTGCGGAGTATATTTTCTTGAACAAAGCGAATATTTTGCTCCGGCAAGCTTGTTATAAGGCAGTCCCTCTGCGTATTTAACCTTATAAAACCTGAGAATGTTTATTATATCCTTCAAATTGCTTTCCGTTGCGATGACTTCCGGTATAAGCGGAATTCTGACAATAAAGTCCCTGCCCGACTCTGCCAGCAACCCGAAGTTATTTATAATTACCGAACTGCTCACACCTGTATATTTTTTTGATTTTTCTTCATTGATAACCTTTAAGTCAAACAAGAACATATCAGCAAGGTTCAATATTTCTTTAAACACCTTCTCGTTTGTATATCCGCTTGTCTGAACGGCAGTATGAATCTCTCCTTTTAATATTCCAAGACATTCAGACAAAAATTGAGGTTGCGCCAGCGGTTCTCCTCCTGAAAATGTAACTCCTCCTCCATCATAAAACATTTTGTTTTTTTTAAGCTTTAAGCAGAGCTCTTCAGCAGTATACTCAACTCCGCAAACTCTTATAAGATTTTTCGGACATACCGCAGCACATTCTTCAATAAGGTCTTTTTTTCCCGTTAATCTGACAGCAGTTTCAATACATTTTCCGCAGCCGATACACTCATTATAATTTTTAAGTATCTGCTTTTCAAATGACTGTCCCTCAGGATTGTGACACCAGCTGCATTTTAATGGGCAGCCCTTTAAAAAGACCGTGCTTCTTATCCCCGGTCCGTCAAAAACCGAAAATTCTTCAATGGAAAACACCAATCCCCGGCTCATATGCCTCACCTCCCAATCTTGATTTTAATATAGCATATTGCACTTGACATTTCAAGAAATATGTTGTATAATTTAAGACAAAAGTTATCCTTTTAAGGTGATTAATATGCTTATATTTCAGAATAACAACTCAATAGGAAATTATGCTTATAATGCTTTTATTTACGAGCCATGTGAATGGGAGTATCATTTTCATAAAAATTACGAATTAATCTATGTAATGGATGGTGAAATTGAGGCTGATGTCGATGCAAAAAAATATGCAATAAAAAAAGGAGAATTTTCGTTAATTCTTCCATATAACATACATAGCATGCATACACCGCTTGCGTCAAAAGTATGGATTGGCGTTTTTTCGCCCGACTTTGTAAAAAGCTTTGATGATTTTATGTCCGGCAAAGCAAACAAGAATACTGTTTTTTGTATTGACAAAACCGCAATGGCATACACCGAAAGACTTCTCAAACCCGAGCAGCCGGATCTTTTTACTCTTCAGTCTGTTTTGTATACAATATGCTCCGCATATGCGAAGCAGGGCGACTTTTACCCCAAATCAAACGAAACTAATGACCTGCCTATAAAAATATTTGAATATACAAAAAATAATTTCACAAAAAATATATCGCTTAAAAGTATTTCTGCAAAGTTCGGATACGACTATAATTACCTATCAAGAGTATACCACAGTGTCTTTCACATAAATTTCAGAGATTTTTTAAATCAATTCAGAGCGGATTATGCACTGAATCTTCTCAATGCCAATGTTTCGATTGCCGAGGTTGCTATGGAAAGCGGATTCGGCAGTATCCGCACAATGAACAGATGCTTTAAATCCGTTTATAAAAAATCGCCTTCGGAAATAATGAAAAATAATCACAGTCTGATAATTCATGCGTGAATTATCAGACCATTGCCGTTTTCATAAAATATTTTAATAAAAAAATAAAATAACTCTTGAAAAATAAGCTAAAATGTTGTATAATAAGAAATGTTGTATGTGCCTGTAGCTCAGCTGGATAGAGTGTCAGACTCCGACTCTGAAGGTCGTGCGTTCGAATCGCATCAGGCATACCAAAAAAAGTCAGTATTTAAGCCATTTCTCGGTTTGTACTGATTTTTTATTTTGTTCTAAAAGGGCGTTTTGTCCTTTGTTTGTCCTTTATTGCAAAAAAACGGAGCGGTTTTTGTTCCGCTCCGATAAAATATTATTATTCGGCTTTTCTTGTGGGATTGAAAATATTTGCAAGCTTTTCCGCAGCTATTTCGTCCGCCGTTTTGATAGCGTGTGCGTATATGTTTCCCGTAGTGGTTGGGGTGGAATGTCCTAACCTTTTCGCCACCGTTCGGATATTTGTGCCGCTTGCTATTAAAAGCGTGGCATTTGTATGCCGTAACGAGTGCAGATGAATGTCGGGAAGATTATTCTTTCTGATGAATTTTTTAAACCAATCCGAAAGCGTGTCGGGGTGCATTGGTGCGCCATATTGCGTAGTGAAGATTTTACCGCTGTTCACCCATTTATCACCCATTGAGAGCCTTGTTATATTCTGCTCTTTTTGATATAGCTTCAGTAAATCGGTCATTTCCTGCGGTACTTGAATAACCCTCTCCGAAGATTTATTCTTTGTACTGTCGTCAAATACTCCGTACTCGGGTAAATATAAGCTTGCTTTTGTAATGCTGATAAGGTTGTGCGTAAAGTCTATATCCTGCCATGTCAAACCGCATAATTCACCCCTGCGCATACCCGAGTATAATAATAGCATGACAGCGGTTTTATATCGGAGCGGCTCAAAATCAAGGCATTTTATAAGCTGTAAGGCTTGAAATTCATCAAGGTACATTTCTTCATGCCTAATCTTTTTTGGCGGTGCAACTCGTTCACATGGGTTTGAAAAAATCATCTGCCATTGTACGGCGGTCGAAAGCATGGAGGACAATAAGGTGTGATATTTTGATATAGTGGTATTTGAAAGCGTGGTATTCCCTACCGGTACAAAAAGCTTGCTGTCCCCTAATGCCTGCATTATCTTATCTGCTGATTTTTGAGATATGTTTTTGCCTTGCCTGCAACACGTAACGGTATTGCGTGATACCCCTGCAAGGTTTGCCAGCTCCTGAACGCCTATATTTTTTTCACTGCGAACTTTTTCGAACTTTTCCGTTGCTTTGTATTTAATGTCTTGTCTGATACCCTCATTTGCAAGATTTGAGTAAAATTCTAAAAGGTGGTGCGGTTGTATTCGGTCAATCCTTAAATGTCCTAAGGCTGCTTTTATCCGCTCCGTCAGCCGCTTATATTCGGCAACGGTACGAAGCTTTAATTGCTTTTCGGCATAGTCGGAAATCCATATATCTATATAATCCGATAATTTGATATTGCCGTCAAGATATACCCCGGAGCGGCATTTTTCTTCAAACAAAACAGCCTGCCGTTCAAGCTCTTTTTCTATCTGCTTTTTTGTCATGTTCGGAGCGGGTCGCCATGTAAAAGTTTTAGTTATTTGCTCACCCTTTACATTATATCCGCATGATACCCTTATTTGATAGCTGTTATTTCTCTTCCGGATTGTCGCCATGTGTTTCAGCTCCTTTCTTTTTCTTATATTCTATCAATTTGTTCAAAACAAAATCTATACTGCCTTGCCGCTTAAAACTTTCTTCCTGATATTCCTCTATTTCTTTTTGCAATTGTCTTTCTTCTTCTTCAATATCTATATCTTCCGCGAAATCTTCCCAACTATCGTATTCTTGATATACATCATATAAATCTTCATCAAAAATTCCATAAAAATCTCTTGACTCCTCTCTACATTTTTCAGTATCTATTGCCATTGAAAGATATTCTAGGCAAAGCTCTGTTTTTTTATTAGCTTCATTCTCAATATCTGTTTTAAATTCACTTTTTAATCGTGGCAATTCTTCAATAATGTCAGCAAATGCAATTTTTGAATCTTGAAAACTATATCTTAGTGGTACACGTTTATAATTTTCATCAGTTGCAATAAGTTCTTCTGTTGTCCTTACTACAATATAATTTGTAAGTAGCTTATAAAAGTTATAACTTTTTTTCGAAAGCAAAAAACGGGTTAAATATTCCGAAAAAACGTTTTTTACATAATAACGAATAACGCGGACCGACTGCTCCTTTAATCCCATATAATTGCATACAGCTTTTAAATCCGTATCTATTGTCTCAACTTCTGTTCTCCCTAACAGATAATCGGTAGAAACATTAAAAAAATCAGCTATTTTAATTATTTGGTCAATGTTTGGTATCCTTGCCCCTGTCACATAATATGAGATTGTATTTGCAGTTACATTCAAAAACTCCGCAAGGTCTTTTTGTTTTTTATTTTTCTCTGATAATAGTACGCTTATTCTGTCGCCTATAACATTTTTTGTATCTTTCATAAATAAACACTCCTTTTATAACAACATTGTTACTTTGCAAAAATAATATAACAAAAGTGTTGACTTTTACTTGTTGTTATGTTATAATATAAATATAACATATATGTGATTAAATGTCAACAACAAAATACTTGAAAAGAGGTAAAAAAATGAAAAACTTAGACATCAGACAAGAAGTTAAAGAAAACGGCTTATATTTATGGCAGATTGCGGACAAGCTGAGCATTTCGGATAATTGGCTTTCTCGCCTGCTCCGTCACGAACTGTCGGACGAGAAAAAGAGCGAAATCCGCTCCATAATTAAAGAATTGAAAGAGGGCGAAAGATAATGGCATTACCGAGAATGAGAGGAATTAATGAAGCTATTGCAGAAATTAAGGCAGAGGACGAAAACAGCGCGATTACGCCGCATTATTTGCGTAAGCTTGTAAAGTCTAACGCTATTCCTGTTGTGCGTGCAGGGTCAAAATATCTTGTTAATATGGACGCTCTGGAAAGCTATTTACAAAATCCGACACAAGCAGAACAATCGGAGCGGAGCGGGACATTAAAAAGGATTGCGGAATAGCCGAAAATGCTTGATGTAAAGGTGGTGAAATAAACTAATGACAATTCAAGAAGTTACATCACGCTTTGAAAGTGTACAAAAGCGCGGAACAAATTCGTATCAATGTAAATGCCCTGCCCATGACGACAATCAGGCGAGCCTTACAATATCCGAAAAAGACAATAAAATCCTACTGCACTGTCATGCCGGTTGTAATCCCGAGACCATATTGAGCATGGCAGGATTGACTTTCGCCGACTTAGGCTCTGAAAAAGAACCCGAACGGAAATCATGGATAGACTATATTGAAAATATGGTAAACAGGAACACCGAAACAAAATTTCATTTCGTAAAAGAATATCTTTATACAGACGAAAACGGAAGCTACCAATATAGCAAAATCAGACTTGAAACAATCGGAGCGGACGGCAAAAAGAAAAAAACCTTTCGTTACGGTACAAGAGAAAACGATAAGTTTATTTTGGGTGGCAAGGGTAATAATACCATATACAATCTGCCGAAAATGCTGAAAACTATAGCAGATGGGAAAACAATATATATTGCAGAGGGCGAAAAGGACGTTGAAACCCTGTCAAAAATGGGATATATTGCTTGTACGGTCGGTGGTGCTTCTGATTGGAAAGAAGAGTATGCGAAATTTTTCAAAGGGGCGAAAGTTGTTATATTACCCGATAATGACGAGCCGGGCAAAACATTAGCGACACAAATAAAAAGAGGTATAAAAAACTATGCGTATTGTGTTAAAATTGTAACGACTTCTAATATGCAAAAGGGTGACATTACGGATTATATCGAAAAAGAAAAGCATGCAAAGGACGATTTTGAACGGCTTGTAAATAATACTGAATGGCATTATAATTTTTGTGATAATAAAGGGAAAGTAAATACAGATTTATTGGCTGATAATTTTTGCAAAAATGAAAAGTTTATACAAATTACAAGGGAAACAGATGATAAATTCGATATGTATTTTTATAAAAGCGGCGTTTATACTCAACAAGGCAAAAATCAAGTCAAGGGCGAAATAAAAGAGTATATCCCATTAGGACACGCAACAGATAAAATGCTGTCAGATACGTTTAATTTGCTCCAAACTTATAAAAGTAATGTATATTCAGCCGAAGCGCTTAACGCAGATACAAATTATATTAATTTAAAAAATGGACTCTATGATATCATTACAAAAAAATTAATTCCCCATGACAGTAAAATAAAAAGTACGATACAGTTAAAATGTAATTATAACGAAACTGCTCCGAAACCAAAATTGTTTTTAAAATTTATAGATGATATGTGTACCGATGAAAGCGGAAATATAGACAATGACAAAAAGCTTGTTACTCAAGAATGGCTAGGTATATCATTATCAAATATAGATATTTCATCACTGAAAAAATGCTTTATACTATATTCAACTAAAGGCAATACCGGCAAGTCTGTGCTTTTAAATATTATATCCGGCATGATTGGCGAAAAAAATACGATTAATATCCCGATGCAAAAACTTAATGATAGATTTTCAATGGGTGATGTATATGGAAAAAGACTTATTATAGTCGGAGACCAAGAAAGCGGCAGTATGAATAATGTGGCTATGTTCAAGCAATTAACCGGGGGCGACTCTATCAGGGTCGAACAAAAAGGAAGAACAAGCTTTGAGTATCATTTTAAGGGTGGTTTATTAATGGCTTGTAATGATTTACCGCAAATAAAAGACGACAAAGGAGACCATTTGTTTGAAAGAATGCATATTATTCCGTTGGTGAACTCAATAGCGGAAGAAAAAAGAGATAAAGATTTGTTACAAAAAATAATGCATGACGAAAAAGAGGGCGTTTTCATGTGGGCATTGGAGGGGTTACACCGATTTATTGACAATGAAAAACGCTTTACCGGCTGCATGGCTTGCACTGATATAATGCAATCATACAGAAGTGAACTTGATACCGCTTATGAATTTTTAAACCGGTATTACATATTGACAGGTAAGAATTTAGACAGAATTAAAACAACAGAACTTTTTGAAGATTATGCAAAATGGTGTTTGACGGAAGAACGCAATCCGTTAACTAAAAGGAGTTTTAAGGAAAGAATGGGTAAAAATGGTATAACGTGCTCTTCCTTACACGGTTATAGTTATTATAAAGGTATTAAAAAGAAAGATTTTATTGACATTACAGAAAAAGAAGATTTTGCAGAAAATGTTTTTCAAGAAAAATGCGTATAGCGTCGGGTGAGTTTTTGGGGCGTTTAGGTGACTGCCAGGTGACTGTTAGGTGAATTTTTCAACCGCTGTAAACCGCACGGTTGAGCCATAGGTGACTTAGGTGACTTTAATATTATATATCTAAAAATAAAAAAATATATAATAATATATATAATATATAATAAAAAAACTTAAAAAATAATCCACCTAATTCACCCCGTGCCTTAAAAGTG
>CAKSFY010000069.1 GCA_934454035.1 uncultured Clostridia bacterium
CCTATTCACCGAAAGCGTTTTCGATATGGTTTATTTCGGTTATTGTAAAATCCTCGCTGCTGTAGTATACCTCTATTACATCAAAGCGCATATCGCCTTTTGCAAGGTATACCTGTGCGGCACGCATAAGACGATGCTGCCTTTTTCTGTCAACCGCCTCGGAAGCATATCCGTAGCTCTTGTTTCGGCGCGTCTTTACCTCAACAAAAACATATGTATCGTCGGCATCCAGTGCAATTATGTCTATTTCTCCGGCACCTGTTTTAAAATTTCTTTCAAGAATTTCATAGCCTTTGTTTTCGAGATACTCTGCGGCGGCACTTTCGCCGAATGAGCCTATTTCATTTGTTGTGTGCATTATTCTTTACCTGCCGTTAGTTTTTTTAGGAATGTTTTTCTGTGGATCGGAGACGGTCCGTATTTTAAAATTGCTTCTGTATGCTGCTTTGTTCCGTAGCCTTTGTGTTTTTCGAAACCGTATTCGGGATATATTTTCGCCATTTCGGATATATATCTGTCCCTTTCAACCTTTGCTATTATCGACGCTGCCGCAATGCTAATACTTTTTGAATCACCTTTTACGATGGTTTCGCCGGGGGAGGGAAGAGCGGGCGGCATACGATTCCCGTCAATCAGAATGTAATCGGGGTTTTGAGAAAGCTTTTCGGCAGCTTCTTTCATGGCAAGATATGTTGCATTTAAAATATTAATTTCATCAATCACCTTTTCACTGACACTTGCCGAACTCCACGCAATTGCTTTTTTGCATATTATATCGTACAGTTCGTCTCTTTTCTTGGGGCTGAGTTTTTTTGAGTCGTTTATTCCCTCAATTATTTCGCCCTCCGGCAGAATCACCGCGGCTGCAAAGACAGGCCCTGCAAGCGGACCTCTGCCGGCTTCGTCTATTCCGCAGACAAATTTATATCCGGATTTTATAAGTTCATCTTCTCTTTGGCGCATTTGTGTTACGCGTCGGAGTTCTTCTTCTTTTGATAATTTGGGCATGGAAATGCTCCTTTCAAAAAAATTTAATTTTATTTAAAAATATTATATCATTTTTCTTTAAAATATGCTATACTATATATGAAAATAATTATAATTAATTCGGGAGGAGGCAAAAAAATTGAAATACACCCGAGAAATTGACGATATTGTTATGATTCAGTATATTATTCTTTTCACTATGGCAAAGGCAAACCGGCATATTACTCACAATCAGCTGACCGGGCTTATTCTGGATAACTGTAATATTGAATTTACAAATTTTCAGATAGCGGTTACAAATCTGATTAAGACAGAGCATATACGAAGCTTTTCGGTTGATGAATTTACTACTGTCTATGAGCTTTTGCCGAAAGGCAGGGATGCCAATAAATTTTTTGAAAGGGACATTCCGATATATATAAGAGAGCCCATTGAGGAGGCAATTCCCCCGTTTTTTAATGAGGAGGAAAAAAAGAGGAGCGTAAGGTCGGAGCTTATGCCTATTAACCGGAAAGAATATTCGGTAAAGTGCGGAATATATGACAGGGAAGCACCGCTTTTGGAAATGACAGTCTACGCCGGGACGAGAGAAAATGCGAATAAGATGCTTAAATATTATAACGAAAATACAGAAAAAATATACCGTGCAGTGGTTGATATTATGACCGACGGCGGCAAGATATGGGACGAATAGCTTGACAAATTATGTTTTTCGTGCTATGATTAATAGGTAAAAATTTACGAGGAAGTGATTAAATGATTGAATACGAACAGCTGCGTCTTGAAATGCAGGGTTTGGAGGAAAGCATTAATGATTTGAGGGATTCACTTTGACATTGCCGGAGCAAATGAAGAAGTGAAAAAGCTTGAGGCTGAGAGTGCCGAGGCAGGTTTTTGGGACGATATGGAAAAGTCTCAGAAAGTTCTGCAAAAGACAAAGCAGCTCAAGGATAAGGTTGAAAACTATGAAAAGCTTAAATCTTCATGGGAGGACGCACTTGTGCTTATCGACCTTGCAAATGAAGAAAATGACGAGTCAATGCTTCCGGATGTGCAGAAAACATGCGCGGATATAAAGGAAAGCCTTGAAAAAATGACGCTTGAAACCTTGCTTTCGGGAAATTATGATAAAAACAACGCCATTATGACCTTCCATGCAGGAGCAGGCGGAACAGAGGCACAGGATTGGTGCGAAATGCTGATAAGAATGTACCAGATGTACGCTCAGAAAAACGGATATACCACATCAACGCTGGATATTCTTCCGGGAGATGACGCAGGCGTTAAGAGTGCAACCATAATGGTGAGCGGACTGAATGCTTACGGATATTTAAAATCCGAAAAGGGAGTTCACCGCTTGGTCAGAATTTCGCCGTTTGACGCTTCGGGCAGACGCCATACATCTTTTGCATCGATTGAAGTTATGCCGGAAATAGATGATGATGTGGAAGTTAATATCAGACCCGAGGATTTGAAGGTTGATACTTACAGATCAAGCGGAGCCGGCGGTCAGCATATCAATAAAACCGATTCAGCTATAAGAATAACGCACATTCCGACAGGTGTCGTTGTTTCGTGTCAGACACAGCGCTCGCAGCATCAGAACAGGGAGTATGCAATGCGTATGCTGAAGTCAAAGCTTATTGAAATTGCAGAGCAGCAGCAAAAGGAAAAAATAGAGGATATAAAGGGCGTACAAAAGGAAATTGCATGGGGCAGCCAGATACGCTCATATGTGTTCCATCCGTATAATTTGGTTAAAGACCATCGCACAGGTTATGAAATGGGTAATATCGGTGCAGTGATGGACGGTGATCTGAACGGGTTCATAAATGCTTATTTAAAGGCGAGAAGTACAGGTCAATTATCTGAATAAGGAGAAATCGTCATGCTCAAAATAATTATATGTCTATCGGCAGCCGCACTGCTTTTGTCCTCCTGCGGCAAAAAGGAGATTGCCGATACAAATCAGTCTCTTGATGCAAAAATGCTTCTGGATACGGAAAAAGCAGAGGAATTGCTGCAGTATACTCCTGTCGGTTCATATGAGGACAGTTATACAAAATCAATTGCCAGATATGATTCCGAGCCAATCGGAAAGGACCCCATAATTGTAGAGTTATACGCGCATAATGATAAAAAAAGCGCAGAGGATATTTATAACGATTTTAAAAAAAGGCATGAAGAAAGGACAGACGCAGAGGATGTAACCGAGTATGATGCCGAGGCGTTTCTGGCATATCCGTCGGTTAATATATACAAGGACGGATACATGGTTGTCGTGACGGCAGGCTCGGGAGCGGATGATGCTCAGAAACAGCTTTTGCTTAAGGCGGGAGCGGTTGCCGCAGACAACCTGTGCGCATATATTAAGAAAAATCCGAAATAATTATCTGTAATCCAAATATTCTGAAAACTTTTTGACGGCGGATGACGCCGTCTTTTTGTTTTTTACGGCAAAGTAAATATTTCTGTATGCCGGAATATCAAGTTCTTTAAAGACGAGCCTGTACGGGATTCTTTTTAATATCAGCGCAGGCAGAATGCTTACTCCCAAACCTTTTTCGACCATTGACATTATTGCGTAATCGTCCCATGTGGTAAACTGCGTATTTGGTGAAAGACCGCTTTTTTTTGAATATTTCGGCTATCTCGTGATTTTCTCCTTTTTCCAGCATTACAAAGGGTTCCTGAGCAAGCTCTGCGGTACTGACTGTTTTTTTGAACAAAGCCTGTGTCCCTCCGGCAAAACGGCAAGCAGTCTGTCCTGTTCCAGAAATTTTATATCAAGTCCGGACTTTACCGGAGCACGCAGGAAACCGCAGTCGATACGACCTTCGTTCAGACGGGATTCAATTTCGCCGTAGTCGCCCAAAAGAAGCTCATACTCAATATTAGGATAATCATTCCGGAATTTCTTTATAATATTCGGCAGCCAATGCGTTGCAACACTTGAAAACGTACCGATTCGGATAATTCCGGATTGCAGCCCGTTAAGCTTGTCCGCCTGCATTTGCAGCATTCGGTATTCCCTGCATAAATTTTCGGCATACGGTATTATTTTCAGCCCGTCGGAGGTCAGCTTTATTCCGGATTTGCCTCTTTCCAGAAGAGTAATATTAAGCTCGGATTCCAAATCGCTTATCATTCTGCTTACTGCGGATTGAGTATAATTCAATATTTCGGCAGCTTTTGTAAAACTGCCGTATTCGACTGCTGTAACAAATGCAAGATATTTTGATATATTCATATTCTCACACATTCCAAAATGTAATCTTTATTATTCCAAACATTCGCTTTTGTAATCAATAAATATATGATACAATAATAAAAGAAAAATGTCAATAGACAAGGAGAAAAAAATGTTTTACATAAGTGAAATTTTTAAAGATAAACCGAAAAACTTTAAAACAGAGCTGCAAAGGGCGGTTTACAATACTTTGGAGAGGATCGGCATTCAGTATGAAAGAGTAGACACCGATGAAGCAATAACAATGGATGATTGTGTTTTGATAAACAAAAAGCTGAATGTAAAAATGGTAAAACATTGTTTCTGTGCAACAGGCACGAATATTTTTTGTTCGTTACCTGCGGAGATAAACGTTTCAATTCCAAGAGTTTCAGCGCTCAAATGCAGGTTTCGAGAGTTTCATTTGCACCGGAAGATAAAATGCAGGAGATGCTTGGAACAAAAGTCGGTGCCGCAACGGTTTTCGGACTGCTTTTCGATAAAGCCGGGCAAATCAAAATCGTTTTTGATAAAGATGTTCTGTCAGAAGAATATTACGGCTGCAGCGATGGCACAACAACAGGGTATATGAAGATCAGGACAATTGACGTGACCGATAATTTTCTTCCGTATACAGGTCATATTCCGTCCGTTATTGAGGTTTAAAGGAGCAGAAAAATGAATTTATATAAAAACAAGAATTGTTGTAAAGGTCGGTACTTCGACCCTTACAAATGATATGGGCAGTAATAATTTAAGAAGCTTTGACAAGCTTTCGCGCGTTCTCGCCGATGTGCAGAATCTGGGATATGAAATTATACTTGTATCCTCCGGCGCAATTGCGATAGGATCGAATAAGCTGGGATTAAAAGAACGTCCGGAAAGTATGAGAATGAAGCAAGCCGCCGCAGCGGTCGGACAATGTGCAATTATGTATCTGTACGATAAATTTTTTGCCGATTACGGTAAGACAACCGCGCAGATTCTTTTAAATGCCGAGGATATGGAAAATGAAGAAAAGAAAGAAAATCTTACCAATACATTTGATACTTTGCTTGAATTGGGAATAATACCGGTTGTTAACGAAAATGATTCTGTAAGCTATACAGAGATTGAATCAAAGGAACGGATTTTCGGCGATAATGATATGCTTTCGGCAGTGGTGGCTATACTTTGCAGGGCAGGACGGCTTGTAATATTTTCGGACATTGACGGATTTTATGACAGTGACCCGAGGCTTTATGAAAATGCGCATTTGATAGAGTACGTTGAAAAAATTGATGATAAAATACTTTCGTTTGCCGGCGGAGCAGGCTCAAGACGCGGAACAGGCGGAATGCAGACAAAGCTTTCCGCGGCAAAGCTTGCAGCAGCGCAAGGAATTGATACCATAGTCACGAACGGAAAAAATCCGGAGGCATTATATGATATAATTAACAATATAAGCACCGGGACTTTATTCAAGGGCAGAAAATAACGAGGCGGATTGAAATGGAAATTCCCGGCTGAACGGGAGATAATAATGCTTGACCAACGCTTATAATGCACCCCCGAAAACAAAATGATTTTAAAGTTTCGGAGAAGTAAGTAATAATTTTTTTAAAAAATGCTTGACAAAATATATATTATATGGTATAATTATTTGGTAATGTTGATGTGGCCCGTTGGTCAAGCGGTTAAGACTCCGCCCTCTCACGGCGGCGACAAGGGTTCGATTCCCTTACGGGTCACCACGTCGGAACAAGTTACGCTTGTTCCGATTTTTTATTGCATAAAAAATCAGTCACCTGCTGCACTGTTCCTCCTTTATCGCAAAAAGGCACGCTCGGCTCGCCTATTCGCTTGCAAGCGCGCTCACGGACGGCTCACAGTCGCTACAACCTTTTTGCGAGAATAAGCACAAGCGACATATTTCACTATAAAATCATGAATGTGTGTTATCGATAAGATGATTTTCTGCATCTATAATGAACGTGAAAGCCAAATCGGAGCAAAGCGAACTTTGCTCCGATTTTTTTTATCTATTCACTATGATTTTATTTTTTTACTTATCACCGTTTTCTGTTTGTAATCCCTGTGCTTTTTCAGCCTTTTTGAATTTTGCAATAACCAATCTGTAATCAACCACAATCAGAATAAATGCTCCAAGCCATGCAAGCGGATTGGCAAAGCATACGCCGATAAATCCGAAATATTCAACCAAAACCAGTGAGCCCAAGGCACGGCAGCCTATTTCCACAAACCCGGTCAGCATTGGAATTACTGCGCGACCCAATGCCTGAAGTGAGCTTTTGTAAACTACGAGCGGTACTAAAATTACACTGCAAACAGAATTAATTATTATATACATATATCCGTTTTGGATAAGCTCGCTGCTTTCATTGCCGGCAATTGCGTACATAAGTCCCCTGCCGAAGAATATCATAAGCAAAGCGATTATTACCGACATCGCAAGGCACATAACGATACAACGGTTTATTCCGCTTCTGATTCGTTTATATTCACCGGCACCGTAATTTTGCGCGGCAAAAACCGATACCGCAGCGCCGAAAGAGAGTACAGGCTGAACGATAAATTGCTCCAATTTATTTGCGGCGGAATAAGCCGCAACATAAAGAGTTCCGAGCCCGTTGTTCACAAATTGAATTATAATTCCGCCCACAGAAAGAACAATATTCAAAAATGCCATTGGCAGACCTGTTTTTAACAGACTTTCCGTGAGCTTTTTTTCGGGTTTCATATCTGAAAAAGATATATGCAGTACGGGCAATTTCACAACTATATAAATTACGCAAAGTATATCGGAAACTACCTGGGCAATCGCCGTTGCAAGTCCGGCACCCTCAGGACCCATCTTAAAGCTGTATATAAATACTATATCAAGAATAATATTAACTATACAGGCAATAATCAGGAAAAACAAAGGTGTTTTTGAATCACCGAGTGCGCGTATCATATTGGACAGCAGGTTAAAAACGGTTGTTGCAAACAGCCCTATAAAAATCCACATTATATAACCGTAAGAATCTTTTATAATCTCTTCGGGAGTTTGTAAAAATTCCAAAACCGGCATTGCATATGTTATACAACCCCATGTTAAAATTGCGGTAAAAATAACGGATAAAATTATACTTATACCAAAGCTTTTTTTAATACCGTCAAGGTCATTTGCGCCGAAGCGCTGCGCCGTAATTGCCGCAAAGCCGGTAGTCAGCCCTTGTATGGACCCTGTTGTAAACCAAACTATACTTCCCGTTGCTCCGACTGCGGCAAGGGCATTCATTCCGAGAATACGTCCGACAATAACCGTGTCTGCCATGTTGTAGAATTGCTGAAACAGGTTTCCTATCAGATACGGTATTGCAAAAAAGAAAATCAATTTAGACGGATTACCTTTTGTCAAGTCAGATGTTGTCATAGAATCCCTCATTTCCTTTAATTATATATCTGTAAGCTTGATTCCGCCGTCAGCTTCAATTACTTCAAAAAGAACTGCTCGCTCAAGCGGTGCGTCATTCGGAAGATGCATAACAAACATTGTTTTGCCGTCAAAAGTATTAAATATCATTCCGTGTCCGCCGTGACTTGCCGAAAGCGGAGTTTTATCAACGCTCCAGTTTCCGTCTATATCTCCGTTGTCACTTCGTGATATAAGCTCCGAATAACCGTTTTCGGTAAAGGTAGACCAAATACAAAGCAAAGTTCCGTTTGTCATTCGATATAAAAAAGGTCCGTCAGTAACTTTTGAGATTCCGTCTCCTATATTTTTGGAATCGGGACAATCGGAAGCATGCCACAAAAGACGCGGTTTTCCGATAACAGTTTTTAAATCTTCCGACAGTTCTGCCTCGCAAATGCTGCCGTCACCAATCTGCGTCCATTCATGGCAAAAAACTATATGCGGTTTGCCTTTTTTATCAAAATATAAGGTTCCGTCAAGGCACTCCCACTCAGGCGGAGTTGCAGCATTGCCGGAAAGCGGTGAAAATTTCCCGTCCGGTTTATCAGAAACCAATATTTGTGTTGCTCTGCGTCTGTTATCGGATTTAAAGGAGGCAAACATATAGAACTGTCCTTTATATTCGTGTACCTCCGGTGCCCAAAAATCATATTTACCCCAAAAATCGGGATTCTTTTCAAAAACAGTTTTCGGTTCCGACCATTCTGTCAGGTCTTTGCTTTTATATACGCAAAAAGACTTCTGAGTGCCGACTTTTGAGCCATATAAATAGTAAGTGTTATCATATGGCAGTATAAACGGGTCCCTTATGTGAATTTCTTTTAACTTCATAGCTGTCTGTACTCCTTTTTTTATTAATCCAGCGTTTCCGCTTGTTTTGCATTCATATCATTTAATGTCTTAAGCTCGTAGAATTTACCTTTCTTACTCATAAGCTCATCATATGTGCCGGTTTCAATGCATCTTCCGTTGTCCATTACAACTATCCTGTCTGCGTCACGTATAGTTGACAGGCGGTGAGCAACAATAAAAGTTGTTCTGCCTTTTATCAAGTGTGAAATGGCCTTTTGGACATGATATTCAGATATATTATCAAGTGCAGAGGTTGCTTCATCCAAAATAAGTATTCTAGGGTCGCGGATAAGCGCTCTGGCTATAGATATACGCTGTTTCTGACCTCCGGAAAGCTTGCCGCCGCCCTCGCCTATAACAGTGTCCAGTCCGTTCGGGAGTTCGTCGGTAAATTCATTTATGTTTGCAAGGCGGACAACCTCCTGCAAAAGCTCCTCCGGCACATCCGTAAGTCCGTAGGTGATATTTTCCCGTATTGTTCCGGTAAATAAAATACTTGTTTGCGGCACTACGGATATGAAATGGCGGTAATCACTCAAGTTAATTGCTTCTATCGGTTTTCCGTCTATTTTTAATTCGCCGGAGGTAGGCGGAAGAAAACCGATTATCATATTCATAATCGTTGATTTTCCGGATCCTGAGGCGCCTACGAATGCGATACACTCACCCGGTTCAACCGAAAGTGAAAAATCGGATATTGTATTTTCGGCAGAATTCGGATATTTATAGCACACATTATTAAAATCAATGCTTCCGTGAACATAGCGCAGTCTTATCTTATTGCTGTTATCCTCAACCTCGTTGGACAGAACAATCTCCGATACCGACCGAATGGATTCAAGACCTTTTGTCAGCTCGGGATATATATTGGTAAGGCTCTGAACATTACCCGAAATTGAGCTGAAATAGCTTTGATAAAGAACGACATCTCCGACCGGTATTTTTCCTTTAAGTGCAAGGAATGCGGTAAAGAACAAACAAATTGCGCTCATCATCTGGCTCACAACCCATGTTATCGAACCGAAATATGCATTGACATTATCAAGCACCAAGCCTTTTTCTCTGAGCGCTCTGATATTTTCCTCCAAAGTTGCAATTTCTTCATTTTCCAATCCGTGCGCTTTTGTTACGGGAATCATATCCAGCATATTTGAAACCTTTGCCGAAATATTTTCTGTTTCCTTTCTGAATTTTCTGTTTGTACTTGACATAGTTTTACGAAACAGATAAATCACGGCAACATTTATCGGAATGACGACCATAAAAAATAAAGTCACAATTCCGCTTTTCATCACAACAATTGCGATTGAAACAATAACGTTCAGTATACACGGGACGACGCTTTTTACAAAGTATGAATTTAAAAATTCTATCGCTTCTATATCGCGCAGAAATTTAGACTGAATTTTTCCGCTTTCAATTTCTTTATGATAAGTAATGGAAAGATGCTGCAGCTTTTTAATAAGCGTGTTTCTAAGACCTGCTCCCACCGTGCGGAGCATTTTGTTAACATATTTTTCGTACCACAATACGTGTGTCGGAATATTTTGTATAAGCAGAAAAAACAATATAACGCCGTATATGGCAAGCTTTTTCGGAGTATCGGCATCCGGCGAGGTTATCAGATTAATAACTTCGGACGTAACAAGCGGAATTGCCCAGGTAGGCGACGCTTTGATTACATACACAAGCATGGAAAAAAGGACCTTGCCGGCATTTTGCTTAAGGAGCATCTTCGGAATACCGCTTACTTTTTTGTCTGTTGTTTGCCCCGGAGACTCCTGGAAAAGGACTTCATAATCCGGGATTTGATTTTTGTCTTTTTTGATTTTTTTCTCTGAATTGTTTGTCATAGGATATCACCCCAAAATATTTGTTCAATAACATTATATAGGAAAAATAAAACTTGTCAATAGTATTTCGGAAAATAAAATATTTCATTTATTTTACACAAGAGATGCACCGTTTTTTCATCAATTCTGACAGTTTAAAACATAATTATTATTTATTCGACAAACTGTCGAATACGGTCGAACGATTTTTTGTAAAATCAGGTAAAATTATATTGACAAAATAAAGCGAATGCTGTAAAATATCTTTGTAATTGAGACTTAAAAAGTCGAAAAACCGATTATTCGGATTTTATTCATGCGAAAGGGGTCGAAAATATGAATCAATATAATTTATCGGATTTGAGAGACAAAGTCAATAAGGTTGCGGAAAGCGGGTATGCGGCATTAAATATATTGAGCGATTACAGACTGGTGCGTGAAATATATGAAATTGAAAAAGAAATGGAAAGACTTATAAAATTACATATAACATAAAAAAAGGGGCTGTAAAAAAAGTCCGGAACGCAAGAAAAGAAGAGAAAAGCACATATTACAGAAAATATAATTGTTTTAGTCTGAACA
>CAKSFY010000070.1 GCA_934454035.1 uncultured Clostridia bacterium
GCTCACATGAATTCTGCACATCGTATGTAATGGATAAAAAATCGGATCATATAATAATGACTCTCGATACGGGGCACTATCATCCGACAGAGGTTGTATCGGCTAAGCTCGGAGCAATTTATGCATTTTCCGATTCTGTTCTGCTGCATGTTTCAAGACCGATAAGATGGGATTCGGATCACGTTGTCGCTTTTGATGACGAAACCAGAGCTATTATGGAGGAGCTGGTTCGTCTCGGAAAACTTGATAAAACGTATATTGCAACCGATTTCTTTGACGCGTCAATTAACAGAATTGCTGCATGGGTAATCGGACTCAGAAACACAAGAAAGGCAATTTTGGCAGCGCTCCTGCAACCGGTTGAGCTTATGAAGAAGCTTGAGAAAGACAAGGATGTGAGCGCAAGACTTGCTTATGCTCAGGAATTTAAAGCAGCTCCGTTTGCTCTCGTTTGGGATTACTACTGTGAAAAGACAGGCAAGGGAGCGGGACTTTCATGGCTGGACGGCGTAAGAGAATACGAAAAGGATGTTCTTCTTAAAAGATAACCAATAAAAAATCAGACTGCAAATTTATTTTGCGGTCTGATTTTTTTGTGCGGATTTTTTTCACATTACCTCAGCTTCTTCAGAAGCGAGATAGTTTTCATATTCCTTTAAAATAGCGCTCTCCAAAGCTTCACGCATTCGGCTGTTAATCGGATGAGCAATATCTTTAAATTCGTTATCGGGTGTTTTTCTGCTTGGCATTGCAGTAAACAATTTATCCTGTCCCTCAATAATTTTGATATCATGTACAACAAAAGCATTGTCAAAGGTTACTGAAACCACAGCTTTCATTTTGCCTTCCGAAGCTATTTTCTTAATTCTGATATCTGTAATCTCCAAGGAATTCACCACCTTCCCTAAGGCACGCTTGTTTGATGAATGTTTATCCTGTGTCTGTTTCTGCAAGTATCGCCTTTGTAATTTGTGAAAAATATATCAAACACATTATTTGATACTTATATAATATGCAAAAATTGACAATTTGTCAATAACTTTTACTAAAATTAACGTCGGAGGAGATAAATTTTGTTAAAGTTGTATAAATAAATTACATTTGTATGACAATTTTGCCCAATATATTTTATTTTTAAAAGAATAGTTATATAATAAAGTAGGTATATTGGGCAAAAATCAAAAAAGGAGATACTTTTCATATGAATAGATTTGATTTGTCGGAGCTTAAAAAAAATGCGCATATCCATTTTATAGGTATAGGCGGAATAAGCATGAGCGGTCTTGCGCAAATAATGCTGATGGAGCATTATACCGTTACCGGCTCTGATAAAAACACAAGCGATATAATTAAAAAACTGGAGAGGGACGGAGCGAAAATTTATATCGGTCACAACGAAAAAAATATTGACGGAGCTGATTTGATAGTTCATACCGCTGCGGTTCATGAGGATAATCCGGAGCTTAAAGCTGCGAAGGAAAGAGGAATCCGCACTATAGACAGAGCGGAATTTCTCGGTGCAATAATGAAAAAATATACTCACGCGGTCGGTGTGTCCGGGACGCACGGAAAAACAACCACAACGTCAATGCTTGCGCACGCGCTTTGCTATGCCGGAGCAGACCCGACAATAAGTCTTGGCGGTGAGCTGGATTTGATCGGGGGTAATATCAGAGTCGGAAAATCGGATATATTTGTTACAGAGGCATGCGAGTATACAAACAGTTTTTTAAAATTTTATCCTACCGTAGCGCTTATCACAAATATAGAAGAGGATCATCTTGACTTTTTCAGCGGCATAGACGAAATAATAGAAAGCTTCAGAAAATTCGCCGAGCTGACGGGAGATAACGGAACAGTAATAGCCTGCGGCGATGATGACAATGTTAAAAAGGCTTTGGAAAATGAAAAGCTTAATATTTTTTACTACGGCATGTCGGACAAATTTGATTATTACCCGGAAAATATTAAATATAATGCCGGTTTTCCTAAGTTTGATATAGTATTTAAGGGGGAGAAGCTTTGCTCGGTAAATTTGAAAGTTCCGGGTGAGCATAATATAAAAAATGCGGTTGCCGCAATTGCAGTCACAAGAGCGCTCGGAATTGATTCCGAAACCGCCGCAAGAGGCATAGAAACCTATTCCGGAGTTCACAGACGTTTTGAGAAAAAAGGAGAGTATAACGGAGCGGTAATTATGGACGACTATGCTCATCACCCGACTGAAATTAAGGCAACGATAGAGGCTGCGTCAAAGTTTGAAGAAAAAAGAATTGTATGCGTTTTTCAGCCTCACACCTATTCAAGAACAAGAACTCTGTGGAATGAATTTGTCAGTGCATTTGACGGAGTTGACGAGCTTGTTTTGGTGGATATATTCCCTGCGAGGGAAGTGTTCGACGGGAAAACTCGCTCGGAGGATTTGGCGGAAGAAATAAAAAAGCGTGGAGTAAATGCAAAATATGCGGAAAGCTTTGAAAAAGCGTGCGAATATTTCAAAAAAACTTTGTCCGACGGCGATATTTTCTTTACAATGGGTGCCGGTGACGTATACAAAATAGGACAAATGCTGCTTGAGAATTGAGGTAACTTATGGATAAAAAAAAGGTACTTATCGGAATGAGCGGAGGCGTTGACAGTTCGGTTGCCGCTGCGCTTTTAAAAGAACAGGGATATGAGGTTGTCGGCGCAACAATGCGCCTTTGGACATACTCCGACGGCTGCGGACAAAATGAGGGCTGCTGCTCGGAGGCTGCGGTCGAGGATGCAAGACGCGTCTGCGATAAACTTGGAATTGAATTTTACGTAATGAATTTCAAAGAACTTTTTAAAGAAAAAGTCGTAGATTATTTTGTGGATGAATATATAAGCGGCAGAACTCCGAACCCATGTATAGCATGCAACAGATATCTTAAATTTGATGCAATGCTCAAAAAGGCGCTTGCAATGGGTTTTGACTATGTTGCGACAGGTCATTATGCAAAAATCGAAAAGGATTCAGACGGAAAATATATATTGCGGACTGCGGATTCAGCAAAAAAGGATCAGAGTTATGTCCTTTATCAGTTTACACAGGAGCAGCTGGCGCATACTTTAATGCCGCTGGGCGGACACAATAAGGATTGGGTCAGAAAAAAAGCGGAAGAGCTCGGATTAAGAGTTGCCGGAAAACCCGACAGTATGGAAATTTGCTTTGTAGAGGACGGAAAATATGCCGATTTTATAAAGGATTATGCGAACTATACCCCGAAAGGCGGAAATTTTATTGATGTGAACGGTAATGTGATAGGCAGTCATAACGGTCTTATTTATTACACAATCGGACAAAGGAAGGGTATAGGTGCATACGGCAGACCTATGTTTGTGATGAAAATGAATTCGGAAGATAATACAATAACACTCGGCGAAAAAGGGATGGAATTTTCAAAGGGATTTATAGGCGATGAAGTCAATTTCATCTCCGGTGAAGCTTTGACAGAACCGATTTGTGCCGATGTGAGGATAAGATACCAGGCAAAGGGTGCAAGGGCGACAATAAAACCGCACAAAGAGAATGTCGAGGTTATTTTTGAAACTCCGCAGCGCGCCGTAACGCCGGGACAGGCAGCCGTATTCTACGACGGAGACAGGGTTTTGGGCGGCGCGACCGTTAAAGATATGATATAAGGAAGAAGGATACACATGAATATAATTATTGTAGGTGCCGGAAAGATAGGCAAAGAGCTTATCGACAGGTTCAGCAAGGAAAATCATGATCTGACAGTTATAGACGAGGATGCCGATTTGGTGGACAGACTGACCGAGGATTATGATATTATGGGAATATGCGGCAACGGAACAATTTGTTCAACGCTGAAAGAGGCAAATATTGCGCATGCCGATATTCTGGCTGCGACAACGGCTAAAGATGAGATAAATATGATTTGCTGCATGATAGGAAGAAAAATGGGCGCGAAAAGCTGTATTGCCCGTGTCAGAAATGTGGAATATACTTCACAGACCGCTTTTATGCGTGAGGAAATGGGTATAAGCGTGCTTGTGAATCCGGAGTGTGACGCCGCAAAGGAAATTTCCAGGGTAATAAATTTCCCGGCAGCAATAAAAATAGATACTTTTGCAAAGGGTAAGCTTGATTTGGCTGAATTTAAAATAGATTCGGGCAGCAAGCTGGACGGAAAAGCTCTTTGGGAAATAAACAAAAATTTCAGCCAGAAATTCCTGATTTGCGCGGCGCAAAGAGGCGATGAGGTCTTTATCCCGAACGGTAATTTTGTGGTTCGCTCCGGCGACAGAATTCATATAACCGCCGAACACAGGGAGCTTGTCAGATTCCTTAAGGATATAGGACTTCAGCAGCAGAAAATCAAAAGCGTAATGATAATCGGCGGAGGGACAATCGCATACCACTTGGCAAGACGTCTTTGTGAGACTGGAATTCATGTCACGATAATAGAAATTGACGAAAGGGTATGTGTTAGACTTAACAGTCTGCTGCCGAAAGCAGAAATAATCTGCGCCGACGGAAGCGACCAGGAAGTGCTCTTGGAGCAGGGGATAGAAAATGTTGATGCATGTGTATCGCTTACCGGCATAGATGAGGAAAATATAATTATCTCGCTTTTTGCAAATGTAAAGGGCGTTGATAAAGTAATTACAAAGGTAAATAAGGTATCGCTGATGAATATTTTGGACAGCATCGGACTCGATACAATAATTTCACCGAAAACAATTACCTCTGATATTATAATGCGTTACAGCCGCGCAATTCAAAATTCGGAGGGAAGTCACATAAAAACGCTTTATAAAATAGTTGACGGAAAAGCGGAGGCACTTGAGTTTATTGCAACTTCCGAATTTGAGGGACTGGACACGCCGCTTAAAGATCTGAAGCTTAAAAGTAATCTGCTTGTTGCCGGAATTTTGAGAAAGGAAAACTTCTTTGTTCCGAACGGCGAGGATGTAATCAAGTCAGGCGACAGAGTAATTATTGTTACTGCCGGAAATATTTTAAAGGATTTGGACGAGATAATAAAGTAGGGGAAATATATGAATTACAAAATTGTACGATATTTTATGGGTAAAATCATGATTTTGCTTTCGGCAATTATGATTATACCGATGTTAATTTCAATTGCTTTCGGTGAAAACAACAGCTTTGCATATCTTATTCCGCTCAGTATTCTGGCGGCTGCAGGCGGCATATGCATAATAAAAAAACCGAAAAAAAACGGTGTGAGAATCCGTGAGGGATTTTTGATTTGCACGCTTTCATGGCTTGTAATGTCGGTATTCGGAGCAATGCCTTTTTGGATCAGCGGAGAAATTCCGTGCTACACAGATGCCTTTTTTGAAACCGTTTCGGGTTTTACCACAACCGGTTCGACAATACTGACCGATATAGAAGCTGTGTCAAAGAGCTTGCTTTTCTGGAGAAGCTTTACGCACTGGATAGGCGGAATGGGTGTTTTGGTTTTTGCGCTTGCAATACTGTCACAAAAGGACACAAAGACCATGTTTATAATGCGCGCGGAGGTCCCGGGGCCAAAGGTCGGCAGACTTGTTTCAAAGACAAAGTTTACCGCAAGAATTTTGTATGGGATATATATAGGGCTTACGCTTTTGGAATTTGTAATGCTTCTTTTCGGTAAAATGTCTGTTTTCGACAGTATAACGACTGCTATGTCAACTGCGGGAACAGGCGGATTTTCAGCTAAAAATGCAAGTATTGCTTACTATAACAGTCCTTATATAGAATATGTGGTAACAATATTTATGCTTCTTTTCGGAGTGAATTTTTCGCTTTATTACTATCTCCTGATAAGAAATTTTAAGGACTTTATAAAGAATGAAGAGCTCAGATGGTATATTATAATAGTTTTGGGCGCAACATTTTTAATTACAGGCAATATTCATACTCTGTATAAGGGACTTGAGCCTGCATTCAGAGCAGCGTTCTTCCAGGTGGGGTCAATAATTACCACTACCGGATTTATTACTGCTGATTATGAAAAATGGCCGGTATTTTCGCAGTGCATTTTAATATTGCTTATGTTTTTCGGAGCGTGCGCCGGCTCAACCGGAGGCGGTCTTAAAATAATAAGAATTATGCTTATGACAAAAGCAGGAATAAGAGAGGTTCGCCATGCAATAAATCCGAGGGCGGTTTCGGCGATTAAGCTGGACGGACGAACTGTCGATGAGGAAATGATAACAAGAACAAATGCATATTTTTTGGTGTATATGTTTATCATGGCGGTTTCGGTTTTGGCTGTGTCGGTTGACCGGCTGACGGTTGTTGAAAGTACTACATCTGTTATAACCTGTATTAACAATATCGGACCGGGGTTGGGAGTTGTCGGTCCTGTGGGCAATTTTTCGAGCCTTTCGCATTTGTCAAAATGGGTATTGTGCTTTGATATGCTTGTCGGCAGGCTGGAGCTTTTTCCTGTGCTGACACTTTTACACCCCTCATTCTGGAAATAGATTGGAAAATAACTAATGAAAAAAATTACAAAAATGAATGAAGCAGCATGGATTTTGGGCATTATTTTCTGCTCGCTCGGAGTCGTGCTTTGTACAAAGGCAGGATTCGGGCTTTCCATGATTGCCGCCGTTCCGTACATAATCCATGTTAAAATGATAAACTTTTTTTCGTGGTATTCACAGGGAACATCGGAATATATATGGCAGGGGATATTGCTTTTAATAATGTGCCTTGCAATAAAAAAATTCAAGTGGAAATATCTGCTGTCATTTGCGGCAGCGGTTATATTCGGCTTTGCCGTGGATTTTTGGCTTAAAGTAATCGGCGGCGGAGCGATTTACGCGACAATTCCGGCAAGGATTGCGGCATTTATAGCAGGTGAGGTATTTACGGCGCTTGCCATAGCGTTTTATTTCAGAACCGATATGCCGCTCGAAATGTACGAATTGGTGGTTGTTGAGATTGCGGATACATATAAGCTTGATAAAAATAAAGTCAAATTTGTAAACGATGCAGCAATGCTGATTTTGAGTGTAATACTGGCGCTGACGCTTAATAAAAGTTTCAAAGGTCTCGGTTCGGAACTGTGATAATAACGCTTGTAAATGCATATCTTATAAAAATACTCGGCAATATGCTCGACAGAGTATTTGTGTTTGATAAGCTGATATTAAAATAAAAGACCGGAAGCACAATAATTTTCGTTTTGCGCTTCCGGTTTTCATTTGTTTGTTTAAAATTTGCTTATTCACTTATGTGACAGCTTACTTGTTTTTTATAACATCCGGCAGAATCGAATAAATAAAATCAAGCTGGTTTTGAGTTTTTTCTTTTTCGTCCCATATCACATAATCAAGTACAGCTGATATAAATAAATATACCAAAGGCCGCAAACGATCCTCATTGCAGCCGAACTTGAGCGAAAGCTGATGTGTATAATCATCATATATGCAATTGAAATTCTGTCCTTTTTTTCTGATTCTGTCTCCGTAGACGGGGCTTGCCGCCATCTGATATATAAAACGCAGTTCGTTTTTATGCTTGCCGACTTCGTCAAGACAACCGGCAAAAAGTCCTTTCAAATCATCAATATGTTCAAAAACATAGCGAAATATTTTATCGGAAACCTTTTTTAATCCAAATTCCGTACATTCGCAGATGATTGTTGTTTTGTCCCCAAACCAATAGTATAAACTACCCTGAACATATCCCGTTCCCTTACATAATTCCCTTATAGTGATATTTTCCAGTCCGTTTTGTGCAAGATATGCAAATACCCTGTCCAAAATAACATTTCTGTCAGCCTGATATACCGGGGTTTTCAATTTTGTTCCTCCTTGTCTGAATCTGTCTGCGGCAGATGAAAATAAAAACAGAAAATGCGGCTATTATGATAATATGCCGCACTTATATTGCACTTATCCATTAATTAATCAACGATAAATCTTTTCAGTTCGTCCATAAAGTCCTGGCAGTCGTCACTGTGAACTTCAACCTTTATCGGTTTTGAAAGATTCAGACTGAATATTCCCATAATTGATTTTGCATCAACGACATATCTTCCGGATGTCAAATCAACATCAAAATCATATTTTGATACAATATTTACAAAGTCCTTTACGTCATTAATTGAATTTAGCATTAAGTTGAATGTCTTCATTATAAATTGCCTCCTGTAATTATACTAAGATTTAAGAAAAGTAACCCTTAATATTAACTTTTCTTGTCTATATAATACAACTTTTTTTGGATTTAGTCAAGAAGTATTGAACTTTATTTGAAAATTTTATATAATAATACTATTATTTCATATAATAATTGAACAAAACTTACTAAAATGCGGTATTTATGAGAGGATTGACATATGAAAAAAGCGGCTTTCTATACACTGGGGTGTAAAGTGAATCAATATGAGACGGAAGCAATGATTGAACTGTTTGAAAAAAGCGGATATGAAACAGTGGATTTTGACGGATATGCCGATGTGTATGTAATAAACACTTGCACAGTAACCAATATGAGCGACAGAAAATCACGGCAAATTATCCGCCGTGCAAAAAAACATAACCCCGATTCGATTGTTGCAGTAACCGGCTGCTATGCACAGACTGCTCCTGAGGCGGTCGGCAAAATAGAGGGCGTAAATATAGTTGTCGGAACAAAGGACAGAAAAAATATTGTTTCGCTTGCCGAGAGCGCGGCTCCGACCGAGTCAAAAACGGCGGTGTCCGATATTATGCATACTCACGAGTTTGAAGAACTTTCTGTCGGCAATTACAAAACAAGGACAAGAGCATATATAAAAATTCAGGAGGGGTGCAATCAGTTTTGCTCTTATTGCATCATTCCATATGCAAGAGGACCTGTCAGAAGCCGCCCCCATGACGAAGTTATAAAAGAGGTTAAAAGACTTGCGGACGAGGGTTTTACGGAGGTTATATTAGCAGGAATTCATGTTGCTTCCTACGGAACGGATTTGGGTGACTGTGACCTTGCTTCTGTTATCAATGAAGTAAACCAAGTGGATAAAATAAAGCGAATACGCTTAAGCTCGATTGAGCCTATGACTCTTGATGAAAGTTTTATCGAAAGAATAAAGCCATGCACAAAGCTGTGCCGGCATTTTCATATTTCGCTGCAATCCGGCTGTGATGAGACTCTCAGACGTATGAACAGAAAATATACCTGTGACGACTACAAAAAAATTGTTGACGGATTAAGAAAAAACTATCCGGGCGTTGCGATTACGACCGATATTATGGTAGGGTTTCCGCAGGAGACGGAAGAAGAGTTTGAGAAAACCTGCAAATTTGTAACGGATATAGCGTTTGCGGACGCACATGTGTTTCAATATTCGCAGAGAAAGGGTACTCCGGCGGCGACACGCCCTGGGCAGGTAGCGCCGCAGGAAAAGGAAAGACGCAGTCATAAAATAATAGAAATTACAAACAAAAGCAGAGAAGAATATCAAAAAGAATTTATCGGAAAATGTGCTGAGGTGCTTTTTGAACAGCCGTGCCATGCAAAAGAGGGATATTTTGAGGGCAAGACGGATAATTATCTGACTGTTATTGTCCCGACAGACAAGGATCTTTCAGGACAATATCTTGATGTTGAGCTGAAAGAAGTGACTCCGGACGGAATTATAGGAAAAATTATATAAATTTTAAAAATCCTATTGACATTATGATAATAGGGTGGTATAATAGTTAAGAATAAACAAGGATGTTTATTTTGGATTTTTGTGTCCGAAATAGGCGTCCTTATTTTTTTTACGGTAATTACCGAAAGAAAGGCAGATGTATTATGATACCTTTGGAGGGGCAAGTAAGAATACCGTCCGGCTGTGCAATTTCGGCAGTCATTTCAAAGGACGGCAAAAAAATGAACGGTCAGACAATTATTGACAGTATGCGGCCTATGCATGACCGCAGCAACGGACTCGGCGGAGGTTTTGCGGCATATGGGATTTATCCGGAATACAAGGAATTTTATGCGCTGCATATATTTTATAACGACAATATTTCCAGGAATTCCTGCGAGCAATTTCTGAAAGACAGCTTTGAAATTGTGCGTTCGGAAAATATTCCGACAAGGAAGCATAAAAAAATTACAGACGAGCCGCTTATATGGAGATATTTTGTGGCTCCGCTTGCTTCGGTTCTTTCACGTATGCAGCTGGATGAAAAAGAATATGTTGCAAGAATTGTTATGAAAATAAATACCGAGATTGAGGGAGCTTATGTTTTCTCAAGCGGAAAAAATATGGGTGCGTTTAAAGCGGTAGGATATCCGGAGGATGTCGGAGAATTTTACAGACTTGAAGAATATGAGGGCTATTCATGGACGGCTCACGGAAGATACCCGACAAATACTCCGGGATGGTGGGGCGGCGCTCATCCTTTCGGACTTTTGGATTATACAATAGTGCATAACGGAGAAATATCCTCTTATGATGCCAACAGAAGATTTATAGAAATGTTCGGCTATAAATGCACACTTCAGACCGATACGGAGGTTATTACATATATTGCGGATTATCTTTTAAGAAAGCAGGGACTTACTCTTGAAGAGACTGCTGCGGTTATAGCGGCACCTTTTTGGAGCACGATTGAAAAAAGAGAAGATAAAAAAGAGCTTTTGACTTATTTGAGATGTGTGTACGGGAGTCTTTTGATAACAGGTCCGTTTTCGATAATTCTCGGATTTGACGGCGGACTTATGGCACTTAATGACAGACTTAAATTAAGAAGCATGGTTGTCGGAGAAAAAGATGATAAAATTTATATAGCCAGTGAGGAAGCAGCTATCAGAACAATGGAACCGAATGCTGAAAATATTTATTCTCCGGCAGGCGGAGAGCCTGTAATAATCAAAGTAAAGGAGGGTGCATTTTAATGGGAATCAATTATATATACCC
>CAKSFY010000071.1 GCA_934454035.1 uncultured Clostridia bacterium
AAGCTGCAATGCAGAACGGTATTGCAAGAGGTATCTTCTCCAATGAGTCGGGTATCGGTTCTGCACCTATTGCAGCGGCAGCGGCAAAAACAAAAGAGCCGGTAAGACAGGGTCTTGTATGCATGACCGGTACTTTCTTTGATACAATTATCATTTGTACAATAACAGGTCTTTCAATTATTCTTACCGGAGCATATCAGCCGGCTATGGATAAAACTCTGGAGGGTGTTGCGGTTACCACTCATGCGTTTGCGGTAGGACTTCCTTTCTCTGACCATATTTGTGCATTCCTGCTTATGATGTGTCTGGTATTCTTTGCATTTACAACCATTTTGGGTTGGGATTATTATTCGGAAAAATGTCTGCAATATCTTGTAGGCAATAAAAAGGGTATTCTTATGACTTTCCGCGTCCTTTACATAGCGGCAGTATTTGTAGGACCTTATCTTAAAGCGGATTTGGTATGGACGATTGCCGATATTGTTAACGCACTTATGGCATTCCCGAACCTTATCGCTCTGTTTGCATTAAGCGGAGTTGTTTCAGCGGAAACGAAGAGCTATATCAATAAATTGAAAGCGTCCGTAAAACAATAAAAGATGTAAAAAATAAAAAGGCGGTGTATAAAGAGTACACCGCCTTTTTGCGTTCCGGACTTTTTTACATCCCCTTTTTTATTTTAGCAGAGAATATACCTCGTTTCTCAGCTGATGGTCGCTGTCGAATAATCCGCGTATTGCTGCGGTTCTTGTTTTTGCGTTTCTTGATTTGATTCCGCGGGCGGTCATGCAGCTGTGTTCACCTTCTATAATTACTATTACATCGTCGGTATTTAAAACCTTTTGCATTATTTCGGCAATGTCATTCCCCAGCCGTTCCTGCAGCTGAAGTCTTTTCGCAGCCATATCGCATATGCGTGCTATTTTGGACAGTCCTATTACCCTGTCTTTGGGAATATAGCCGACATGCACCTTCATATTATACATCAGAGCCATATGGTGTTCGCAATAGCTGAAAACTTCTATATCTTTAACAAGCACCAGGTCATGAGTGCCGACATCTTCAAAGCACTTGTCAAACATTTCGGCAATTTCGTCATTTGTATAGCGCATTCCCTCCAAAACCTCGGCATACATTCGCGCAACGCGTGCCGGGGTTTCCTTTAAGCCATCGCGGTCGGGGTCGTCACCCAACTCATACAAAAGCTCTCTTATCAGCTTTTCTATTTTTTTATTATCAAATTCTTTCTTCAAAATTACCCGTCCTTTCTAAATACGCTTGCGCCTTTTCGATACACTCAGCACAATTCCCACGGCAGCCATATTTGTTATAAGCGAAGTACCTCCGTAGCTGATAAACGGGAGCGGTATGCCGGTAACCGGCATCAGACCTATGCACATGCCGATATTTTCAAAGGTGTGGAATATGAGCATGGAGGCAACTCCCAGACAAACGTATTTGCCGTAGAGCGTGTCTGCATTTTTTGCCGCGGTTATACATCTGAAAATTATAAAAAACAAAAGCAATACAATTAAAACAGCTCCGAAAAATCCCCATTCCTCGGCAATTGTGCTGAATATGAAGTCTGTATGCTTTGTAGGCAATATCCCGAGCTGATTCTGAGTTCCGCTTAAAAAGCCTTTTCCGTAGAGTTCTCCCGAGCCGACTGCGATTTTTGACTGAATTACGTTATAGCCGCTGTTCAGTTTGTCAAGGTCGGGATTGAAAAATACTTTAATCCGCTGCTTTTGGAAGTTATCCAGCACAAAAAAGTAAATAAGCGGCAGACTGAGCGTCCCGAGTGCTGCGGCGGAAATGATATACTTGTACGAAATTCCTGCTGCAAACATCAGGACAATGAATATGAAACCAAACACCATTGCGCTGCCGGCATCCGGCTGGAGCATGATAAGTCCGACCAAAAAGCCGATATGCACAATAAGCAGCAGTAGCGTTAGCGGCTTGTTGATTTTGTCCTTAACACAGGTTAAATGATAGGAAAAGGTCAGTATAAAGCCGATTTTTGCAATTTCCGACGGCTGAATCCCGACAGGGCCTATTCTTATCCAGCTCTGTGCACCCCAGTCACCGGATTTGCCTATAATAAGCACAAGCACTAAAAGCGCGGTGCAGAACCCGTATATATAAGGCGAAAAATTTCCGAAATGCTCATAATCGGTTTTATTTATAAGAAAAATTGCCGCAAGCCCAATCAAAAAGCTGCCTGCCTGAACAATAATATTTGTGTTGCTTTCAAATGAGCGCGTTGCACTGTAGATTGCCGCAAAGCCTGCAAGGCATGCGATAATCATAGCCGCAAACAGAGCGGTGTCCCATTTGCGCACCGTATTTTTGAATTTATATTTCAATCAAAAAGCCCCTTTCAAGGTTAATTCACAATTTATTATACTACATTTTTAATATTTTTTCAATAAAATATAGACGAAATTAAAAAAATTAGTTATAATAGTAATATATGAAATGTTTGGAAAGGAAAGAATAAATGGACAGAGATACAAATTTACCGAGAATGTGGCAGGGATTTCTCTCCGGGCAGGAGTTTTTTCCGGCAATTGTAAAATCTATAGAACGTATTCACGACAAGTCGTGGGAGATGCGCCCGAATATCCATGACCATTTTGAAATGGTATATGTAAAAAAAGGAAATATTATTTATAAAGTCAATGATACAGATGTCAGTCTCGGAAGATACGAACTGATATTAATAAAGCCGAATCAATGGCATCATGTAAAGGTTTTATCACAGGAGGCGTGTGAGCTGTTTGTGCTGAGCTTTGCATTCAATTCCGCCTCCGGAGACGGCAGCCGTCATTTGACCGAATTTATGGATTTTTTAAATACCGAAAATGAATTGAGCTACATAAAATTATCCTTATCCAGAAAAAATGATTTTACCTCGATTTTTGACAGGGTTGTCAGAGAAAGAAAGAAAAACGGAATGTGGAGCGACATGATGGTTAATCTTATGATGATGGAGCTTTTTGTTTTGCTGTCGAGGAATATTCGCGAGGAATGGGAACAGAATATAAAAAAGAGAGCTGCCAAAATGAAAGAGTTATTGCTTTGCGCAAAAGAATATATAGATAAAAACTACAATAAAAATATAACTCTCAGCGACGTTTCGTCATATATTTTCTTCAGCGAAAGCTATTTTGCCCATTCATTTAAACAGGAATTCGGCATAAGTCCGAAAAGCTATCTTTTAAAGGTGAGAGTTGAAGCAGCAAAGGAGCTTTTGGAAAACACCGATATGAAAATCGGCGATATTGCGCTTTCGGTCGGATTTTCCGGTCAGCAGCGGTTTAACGACATGTTTAAAAAGCTTGAGGGTATGACGCCGCTTAAATATCGCAGAGAGATACATCTGCAAAATCTGAATATAGAAAAGTGAGGATAAAAAAATGTTATATGATTTGATAATAATCGGAGCAGGTCCTGCCGGCTTATCGGCAGCCTTGTATGCGGCACGGGGCGGTCTTAAGACGCTTGTTTTGGAGAGTATGGGATTTGGCGGTCAGATGAATTACACCTATGAGGTGGCAAACTATCCCGGAGCGAAGGATAATCCGACCGGAGCGGAGCTTGCAGGGCGAATGAGGGAGCAGGCGCTTGAGGCAGGCGCGTATATAAGCAATGAGAATGTAAAAAATATTGACGAAATCGGGTCGGATACCAAGCTTGTGAATACAAGAAAAAATACGTATGAAACAAGAGCAATCCTGTTTGCTACCGGAGCTAAGGCAAGAAAACTCGGCGCAGACGGAGAAGAAAGATTTTCGGGTCAGGGAGTTTCCTACTGTGCAACCTGTGACGGAGCTTTTTTCAAAGGACAGGTCACCGCTGTTGCCGGCGGAGGGAATGCCGCTTTTGAGGAGGCATTGTATTTGTCAAGATTTTGTAAAAAAGTTTATTTGATTAATCGGAGCAGTCATTTCAAAGCTTCGGACATTTTGGTAAAAGCAGTTCAAAAAGAAGAAAAAATCGAAATAATCAAAAATTCGGTTGTTGAAAAAGTAATCGGGGATACAACCGTAAGCGAGCTTGAGCTGAAAGACACAAGAATAGAAGCAAAAAGCCGTATCGAATGTTCGGGACTTTTTGTTGCGGTAGGAAGAGTCCCCGTGACGGATATTATTCCGGAGGAGATAAAAAGAGACGAGTCGGGATTTATTTTGACCGATGAGCATATGAGGACGAATGTCAGCGGTGTGTATGCTGCCGGAGATGTAAGAAATACGCCGCTTCGCCAGATTGTAACCGCGGCTGCGGACGGAGCGGTTGCGGCAGCGGCGGCTATTGAGAATGCAGCCGGAAGAGAGTAACAAAAATCTGTAACGGAAAGAATTTTTCAGAGTATAAAAAGCTCCGGAACGCTCATACCAAACCGGACGGCATACGTGAGTATTCCGGGCGGTGGTGTTCCGGAGCTTTTTTAAAGTTTTTTTATCAGAACATATCTTTGTGATCAGATACATCTATCGGGTATTTGCCTGTAAAGCAGCCCGTGCAGAAGCCGCATTTCGCGTTCGGTGCAATTTTCATGAGTGATTCTATACTCAAAAAACCGATACTGTCAGCGCCTATCATTTTGCACATTTCGTCATTGGTATAGTTGCAGGCAAGCAGATTTTCCTTTGAGGGAACATCCGTTCCGAAAAAGCACGGGTGCATGAAAGGCGGCGCGGATGAACGCACATGCACTTCTTTGGCTCCGAATTTCCTCAAAAGGCTTACTATTCTTTTTGAGGTTGTTCCTCGTACTATTGAGTCGTCAACCATAACAACCCTTTTTCCTTCAACTGTACTCTTTAAGACGTTCAGCTTAATTCTGACTGCATTTTCACGCATCGCCTGAGTCGGCTGAATAAAGGTTCTGCCTATATATTTGTTTTTTACAAATCCTATCCCGTATGGGATTTTTGAACATTCACTGTAACCCATTGCGGCGCTTATACCGGAATCGGGTACCCCTATAACGACATCCGCGTCAACAGGGTGTTCTTTGGACAGATATGCACCGGCAAGCTTTCTTGAGTCATGAACCGACTGCCCTGCCACAATACTGTCCGGTCTTGAAAAATATAAATACTCGAAAATACACATATTCGAAGAAGCTTTTTTCATATAAGTATCGATTATGCGGATTTCACCGTCCTCAACAACTACAATTTCGCCCGGCTGCAAATCGCGCACAAACTCTGCGCCGATACTGTCAAAAGCACATGTCTCGGAGGAGAACATAATCGCATTTCCCAGCCGCCCCATCGACAGCGGTCTGAAACCCCACTGATCGCGAACCGCAATCAGCTTTTTGCCGCTCATGATAATAAGTGAAAAAGCGCCTTTTAAATGCTGCATTGCCAGTTCTACGGCTTTTTCCACGCTGCCTGCTTCCACACGTTCGCGTGCAATCATATATGCGATTGCTTCTGTGTCTGTGGTAGTCTGAAAAATTGCCCCGTTACGGCTCAATTCCTGCCAAAGCTCGCCGCTGTTGACAAGATTTCCGTTATGGGCAAGAGCAAGATTCCCCTTTATATATCTGATAACCAGCGGCTGTGCGTTTTCTCTTTTGGAAACGCCGGTGGTTGAGTATCTTACATGTCCTACTGCCATTGTTCCTTCCATTTCGGAAAGGATTTTTTCGTTGAAAACTTCATTTACAAGTCCCATGTCTTTATACTGCGTTATTTCGCGATTGTTATTTATCGCAATTCCGCAGCTTTCCTGACCTCTGTGCTGCAATGCGTACAATGCGTAATAGGTTGTTCTTGCCACATCACCGTCGGGGTCATAGACGGCAAAAACGCCGCATTCTTCTCCAAGCTTATCGGTATTACTCACAATGCCACTCCTTCTTTTGAATATACGAGTCCGTGTCCTACAATTATATTATATATTAGTTTTAAAATCTTTTCAAGCTTAGCGCAAAAAATTTCTTGTATATACAAGTTTTTTGCCGAACTGTTTTGCAATATTGTTTATTATGACTATCGGAAAAAGAACCCGTCAATATACCTGATACCGGATTTTACGATGCATGGACTTTTAAAAAGCGAGAAAACGGACGAAAGATAATTGACTTTTTTTCTTCTTTGAGTTATAATGTTCGTAAAATAAAAAATTTTTTTCATAAAAATGCAACGTTTTCCTTTGCCCGGTTGTTTTATAAGTGAGGACCTCAAAAAAACCTTATAACAATCCAAAAAATGTAAAGGAGTAATTAATTATGAAAAAGAAAATTATATCATCGGTACTTTTAACAGCTATGGCATTCGGAGCAGCTTCCGCATTTGCGGAAGAACTGCCTATGGTAACATCGGCTTCGGACGAGGTGATTGTCGGTGTACCGCAAATTACAGTTGACGGAGAAAAGCTGGATTTGAGTAAGCTGAATCTTTCGCAGTATATGTATACGGAAAAAGAAAACACGCTGGTTCCGCTTTGCGCAGTTGCCGAAAAAATGGGATACAAAGTAGAATGGGACAACACGGATAAAGCGGTTACGGTAAGCGATGACGACTGGCAGGTTGTTTTAAATATCGGCGTTGACAGTTACTACGGCGTTACAAAAATAAAAGACGCTGTCGGAATGACCGCACCGCAAAGCTATGGCGCTGCACCCAAGCTTATAGATGACACCACATTTGTTCCGGCAAAAATGTTTGAGCTGATGGGATATGAATTCAGCGCGCTCGGTCAGTATGCAAGCTTTACAAAGGCAGGCGCAAGTGACGGTAATGCCGTTCAGATTCCGAACCCGTTGGTTTCGTATGACAGCATTGAGGCTGCGGCAAAAGTTTTGGGATTCACTCCGAACACACCGTCATACATACCGGAGGGATTCGAAGCGGATGACATTTCGGTAATAGGCAATGAATTGCTGCAGATAATTTACACGGACAAAAACGGCAGCCGCATTTCGTACAGAACTGCAAAAGGAACTGAGGACATAAGCGGTGATTATACAGCTTATGATATAATCGAAACGGTGAAAATCAATGATTGCGATGTTATATTAAAGGGAAATAACAACCTTTATTATAATGCAAGCTGGATTGAAAATGATAATGCATATTCGGTAACCAGCAGCAGCGGACTTGAAAAAGAGACAATGACGGATATTGCGGAATATGTTAAGTAGCTTTAAAAACGGGTGGCATAAAGCCACCCGTTTTTAAAACTACAGTATTATATCAAGCATTTCGCTGAGCGAATCAATCTTATAATCACAAAGCTCGTCAATTCCGGCACTGTGAATATTTCCGCCGGAAATTCCTACGCACGAAAAACCTGCGAGTTTAATAGATACAACTCCTGCGGAGCTGTCCTCAATGCCTATAACTCTGTGACGGTTTTCAAAAGGAATACCGAGTCCCACTCTTGCAGTCTCTGCATAAAGCCACGGATGCGGCTTGGGAGCAAGCTCGCCCAATGTGCCTGTCTGTCCTTTTCGGAGTGCCTGACCTGCCGTTATTATTGCGTCATAAAATTCTACCGGGTCGCCCATATCAAGTTGTTTGAATGCCGAGATAATTTCCGGCATGGCTTTTTCGTAAAGTCCGCTTGTGACAAGGCCTATTTTGATACCCTCTTTTTTTACGGTAAGCAAAAATTCTTTAAGCCCGGGAGCAGGAGTGAACGCGTCCTTTTTCCCTCTGCCTTTCATTATTTCATCCATTTCATGATTTACAATTTCAAAGTAGTAGTTTCTTGCAAGCTCAAGACTTCCTTCGGGATAATACTTTTCAATCATGTATTGCAAGTGCTCCGACACACTGTGACCCGAAATAAACGGTTCATCCTCTTTTTCGCGGACGAAGGACGGCTTGTCCATCAGTCTTGCAGTTGTTTGTTCAATAACCCACATCCAAAATTCTTCGCTGTGAACGCTTGTGCCGTCTAAATCCATAAGTATTGCTTCGGCTTTCGGCTCAAAATGAGTTTTGTACATGGGATATATCGCAGGATATCCCATGCCGCTTTTAACATAGCAAAGAGTTTTGTCGTCAAATTCCACTATGTCTATTTTTTTGTCGTCCGGAGTAAGAATCTTTTTGACTCCGTTTTTGCCTGTTTCAAAAAAATCGCTTTTTTGTATCTCTATCATTGGTTAATCTCCATTCTATTTAACGATTCTTACCGTTACAATCTTCTTTTTGGGAACAACATATGTATTTTCTATTTCCTCAATAACGCTTTCGTCCATTTTGCAAAGATAAAGCTTTCCGTCGGCTTTGATGGTGACGGACTGAGCCTCTTCGCTCGGATTGTAGTATCTCACGATTGTTCCGTTACCGTCGTCTGCTTTCTTTACGGCTGTTGTGTGAACGTGCTTGTTATCAATTTCAAACAGGCTGCCGTAAAGCGGCAGTTTGCCCTTTCCGCGACCGCAAACGGCGCATTTTACCGGAGCGAAAATTTCAGCTGCCTTATTCGGCAAAGCGTTGTAATCACCTTTGTTAAAGTTGATTGCATATTCAAATGTTCTCTTACCGGGGCACTGAACGCCGTCATCTTCAAGCTCGGTAACCTTTTCTTCGGAGACTGCAAGCTTGATTCTGCATGCGCGGATAAGCGTAAGCGCCATCGTTGTATCGTCGAATACTTCATATTCAAAAAGTCCCTTTGGCATAACCGCAAATCCGTTTTCTCCGTCGGTAACCTCAGCAAATGTGCGCAGCGGATGTGCACCGAATGCCTGCTCTACCCAGCCTGTTGAATCGGGAATTGCAATTTCGTGTTTTAATACATCAAAATGACTGTCGGTCACGGAGACGTCTGTCTTTATTCCTGTCGGGAAATTAACTCTCAGCCAGTGATCTTTTGCGTTATTTACAAGCTCAACATGCACCTTTATATAATCGGCATCCTTGTCGAGAGTATAAGTCGTCTTAATCGGAATCTTTGTATATATATCGCTCGGGTTGACCGCGCAGCTTTCGGGAACTTCAAATTCACACTCCGTAACTATTGTGCCTGACAGCTCGCCGCTTTCGGTCGCATAAATGCGTGCATTTGTGCCCAGAGTCGAATACTTTCTGTCAAATTCGGGACTTTCATGCTTCCACGCGTTGCCGACCTCGCCCTGAGATGTATAGAAATTAAGATTTTTATATTCCTTGCCTGTTTCCTTATATGTCACATCAAGAGTTCCGTTCGGGTTAACAACCGCTTTGATTTTGGAGTTTTCCAAAACATTTCCTGCAGCTATTCCCGGGCGTTTTTGCAGCTTGTGCGGATTTGGCTTAATTTCCAAAACCTTATAACCCATAGCCGGTATATCCTCAATTTCGGCATACAGTCTGTGATGTCTGCTTTCCAAAATTGTGGGAACGTCCCAGATATTATCCATAAATATGCTTGATTTTTCGCTTTGAATCGATTGCAGCTTAACCCCGTTGATTTCAATACCGTTTCCGAGTGTATCGGGAACCTCAATATCAAGAGGAACAATCACGCTGCGTTTATATGGCAGTGTGTTATAAACGATAAGCTGAACAATATCTTTGCTCTGACCCTCCGGCGAAAGATTTTTTGCAATTTCAACCATAGCGTCGTCGGCAACGATATCTGCAATATCCCTTGCTTTTCTGAAGCGGTATTCCATATCCTTGCATACGCAGTCGGGAGCACACCCTCCGTTTGCATCGTGACTGTGATTTGAAATAAGATACTGCCAGCCTCTGTGCAGATAAAGCTTCGAATCGTTTCCGGCAATTGCATTTAAAGGCTCCGCAACATATGCAAGAGCGGTATATGCGTCAAAATCCGCCTGCTTTAAATAGGTTCTTGCACTTATTGTGCCGGGGAACAGATATGTCCATTTTCCGGTCTTTAAGTATGCGCGTCTCTCACCCTCTAAAACAGTCATTTTGCTTTTGTCAAGATACTTTTCGGCGTCGTGCCAAAAGCCTTCAAGGTTGGTATGTTCTATTTCCAATTCACCCTCAAACAGCTTTTTAGCATCTTTTATAACTTCGCTTTCTCTCGGGAATCCGACGGAAATATCATGCCCGTTCATGCCCAAAAATACAGGAGTCGTAAAGTGCCCGTCCTCTTCTTTGAGCATATCGAGAATAGCTTTTTTGAGATTTTCTTTTTCGTAATTTGCAACCGGTGCTTTCAGGTCGTAGTTTATTGACGGACCGATAAATCCGTCCGCACGTCTGAACGGTGCTTCATCAAATTCGCCCCATTTGTAGTCTTTGGACCAAACTCTGTTTCTGGAAACTGCTCTGTGAACCTGATAATACCAGTTATAACGGCAGTATAAAGCAAATCGGCTTGCCAGAACCTCTGTTCCGTCGGGCGCTTTCCATATGTATTCGGCAGGTGCTTCATCATGAGAAATACCGCGGTAGAACATCATATAATCAATGCCGAAATCCTTTAATATCTGCGGAAATTGCCCTGTCTGTCCCCATGATGACGGCGTATAGGCAACGGCAGGGCATTTGCCGCCGTACTTTTCCACCGTTTCGCGGCCGAACATAAGATTTCGGATGAGTGCCTCGTGTGAGATTGTAAATTCCTCCGGCAGAGTATAATAAGGCCCGATAATAAGTCTGCCCTCTTTTACGAATTTTTCAACCTGTTTGCGTCTTTCGGGACGCATTTCAAGATAATCGTCTATCATTATTGAATGTCCGTCCATTGTGAACGAATGGTATTCCGG
>CAKSFY010000072.1 GCA_934454035.1 uncultured Clostridia bacterium
CATCGTCGATTATCTGAGCGTAGATATGCTTAGAGCTTCTGAAAACATCCAGCCGAGGTCTCTCCGCCGTTCCGGAGATGTTCTTTCTTACTCTTGCATGACGTCTCAAACGTGCTACATTACTACTTTGTTTTTTAATCATTTAAGAACACTCCTTTCATTATTTCTTCTTGCCGCCTGCTTTACCCTCTTTGCGTCTGATTACCTCATCGACATACTTAATACCCTTGCCCTTATACGGCTCCGGCATTCTGAACTCTCTGATTTTAGCGGCTGTTTCTCCAACAACTTCCTTGTTGGCGCCTTTTACGATAATCTGGTTGGGTGCAGGAACTTCCAATGTGATACCCTCTGCGGCTGTATACTCAACCGGATGAGAATAACCCAAACTCAATACCAATGTCTTGCCTTGCATCTGTGCTCTGTAACCAACACCGTTGATTTCGAGCTCTTTCTTGAAGCCTTCCGTTACGCCAACTACCATATTATTGATAAGTGTACGTGTCAGGCCGTGCAATGACTTGTGCATTTTATCTTCCGACGGACGCTCTACTGTGATTACGCCGTCATTTGATTTAATAATCATGTCGTGATGAAGTGTTCTTGTAAGTGTTCCGTTAGGTCCCTTTACTGTCACTTCATTGTCTTTACCAATCTTTACATCAACTCCGGCAGGAATTGTGATCGGCAATCTACCAATTCTTGACATTTAAATGTCCTCCTTAACTTAAATTTACTCTGCCGGTAAAGGCAGGTTTTCAGTTTATTTTATCTTAATTACCAGATGAATGCCAATACTTCGCCGCCGATATTTTCTTTTCTTGCAGCTTTATCGGTCATTATACCCTTTGAAGTTGATATAATAGCGATACCCAAGCCTTTCAAAACTCTCGGCAGCTCTTCAGCGCCTGCATAAATTCTGAGACCCGGCTTAGATACTCTCTTCAATCCGCTTATTACCCTTTCCTTTGACGGGCTGTACTTTAAAGCGATTCTTATAACACCCTGCTTGCCGTCCTCAATGATTTGATAGCTCTTAATGTAACCCTCTTCATTAAGAATCTCGGCAATTGCTTTCTTCATATTTGAAGCAGGAATGTCAACTGTTTCATGTTTAGCAGAATTTGCGTTTCTGATACGAGTCAGCATATCTGCAATAGGATCAGTTATTTGCATTAAATTTACCTCCTTCCGAATTCTGTAGGAAACTTGTATTTTACCAGCTTGCTTTCTTCACGCCGGGGATTTGACCTTTGTAAGCCAATTCTCTGAAGCAGATACGGCAGATGCCGAACTTTCTCAAATAAGCGTGAGGTCTGCCGCAGATTTTGCATCTGGTGTAGCCTTGTGTTGAATACTTAGGCTTTCTCTGCTGCTTTATAACCATAGATTTTTTTGCCATGATTTATCCTCCTTCTTAACTGCGGAACGGAGCGCCCATCAGTGAAAGCATTTCACGAGCTTCTTCGTCTGTTTTCGCAGTTGTAACGACAATAATATCCATACCTCTGATTTTATCAATCTTGTCATAATCGATTTCCGGGAAAATCAACTGCTCTTTAATACCCAAAGAGTAGTTTCCTCTTCCGTCAAAGGAATTCGGGTTAATACCGCGGAAGTCACGTACACGCGGCAGTGCGATATTAAACAATCTATCTAAGAACTCATACATTTTATCAGCTCTCAATGTTACCTTGCAGCCTATGTTCATGCCTTCTCTCAGTTTAAAGTTAGCAACTGACTTTCTTGCCTTTGTAACAACCGGTCTCTGACCTGTGATTGCTGCCAAATCGCTCATAGCTGCATCGATAACTTTCGGATTTTCTCTAGCATCGCCCAATCCGATATTGATTACTATTTTCTCAAGCTTCGGAATTTGCATGCTGCTTTTGTAGCCGAACTTTGTCATCAAAGCGGGAGCTACTTCTTGATTATATTTATCTTGCATTCTGGACATTGTATGAATTTACCTCCTCTCACAAAAATCAGTCATTATAGACTTCTTGACACTTTTTGCAGTATCTTGCCTTTGAACCGTCCTCCAAAACCTTGACGCCGGTTCTTGCAGGCTTTCCGCACTTGGAGCATACTCTCAATACATTTGATGCATCAATCGGAGCTTCCATGTGAAGAATACCGCTTTCCTGTCCCTGCACTCTTGCTTTCTGGTGTTTTTTTACCATAGCTACGCCTTCAACAATAACTCTGCCTGTTTCGGGAATTGCAGTGACAACTTTTCCTTGTTTACCTTTATCCTTGCCGGAAATTACCTCAACGAGGTCTCCGCGCTTTACATGTAACTTTTTCATCTTGTCTGCACCTCCTTACAAAACTTCGGGAGCCAATGACAATATCTTCATGTACTCTTTATCTCTGAGCTCTCTTGCTACAGGCCCGAAAATACGTGTACCTCTCGGATTCTTGTCATCTCTTACTATAACAGCTGCATTCTCGTCGAAACGAATGTACGAACCGTCCGGACGTCTTGTCTCTTTTACAGTTCTTACAACAACAGCCTTAACTACATCACCTTTTTTTACAACGCCGCCCGGTGTTGCTTTTTTAACAGAGCAAATTATTTCATCACCGACAGCTGCATATCTTTTCTTGGAGCCGCCCATAACACGGATACACATTACTTCCTTTGCGCCTGTGTTATCTGCAACCTTCAAGAGTGTTTGTTGCTGGATCATGTTTTCTCCTCCTTCCCGGCAAACAGTACCAGTTACTGTGCCTTTTCTACAATCTCAACCAATCTCCATCTTTTGTCCTTGGACAACGGTCTGGTTTCCATAACCTTTACCTTATCGCCTTTAGCGCAGATATTTTCTTCATCATGTGCTTTCAGCTTATAGGTTCTTTTTACAACTTTTCCATAAAGCGGATGCTTTACACTATATTCAATTGCAACAACAATAGTCTTATCCATCTTATTGCTGATTACTTTACCGATTTTCACTTTACGGCTGTTTCTCTCTGCCATATTAGTGGTCCTCCTTTCAAAAATTTAGAATTGTTTTGACGTTCTGTTATATTGCCGAACCTTCTGCTTCTCTTTCATGAATGATGGTTTTGATACGAGCGATAGTTTTCTTAACGTCGCCAATTCTCTGAGGATTTTCCAATTGGTTTATAGCGTTTTGAAATCTCAGGTTGAATAATTCCTTTTTGCACTCTGCGAGCTTTTCGGTTAATTCAACTGATGATAATTCTCTAAGCTCATTTACTTTCATTCTTATTCACCATCCTCTGCTTCACGTTTTACGAATTTACACTTTACGGGGAGCTTGTGCATAGCAAGACGAAGAGCCTCGCGTGCTACTTCTTCCGATACGCCGCCGATTTCGAACATTACTCTGCCCGGCTTAACTACAGCTACCCAGTATTCGGGGCTACCTTTACCTGAACCCATTCGAGTTTCGGCAGGTTTTTGTGTTATCGGCTTATCAGGGAATATCTTAATCCAAACCTGACCGCCTCTTTTTGTATATCTTGTCATTGCAATACGGGCTGCCTCAATCTGTCTTGAAGTAATCCATGAAGGCTCAAGTGCCTGCAAGCCGTATTCGCCGTTCGATACAACGTTGCCGCGTGTTGCCTTTCCCTTCATTCTGCCGCGCATTACTTTTCTGTGTTTAACTCTTTTAGGTAACAACATGATTATCTGCCTCCCTTCGGTCTTCTGGCAGGGCGTTCACGACGCTGTCTGGGTTCTTCTTCTGTTTTTCTGTTATCATGAAGAACCTCGCCCTTATAAATCCAAACCTTAACTCCGAGCTTACCATAGGTTGTATCAGCTTCGGCAAAGCCGTAGTCGATATCAGCTCTTAAAGTCTGCAGAGGAATTGTACCCTCGTGATACTGCTCTGTTCTTGCGATTTCGGCACCGCCTACACGACCCGATACGCTTGTTTTGATACCCTTAACGCCAAGTCTCATTGCTCTGCCCATAACCTGCTTCATAGCACGTCTGAACGAGATTCTCTTTTCGAGCTGAGCTGCAATATTCTCAGCAACCAACTGAGCGTTTGTATCCGGCTGTCTTACTTCCATGATATTGATATTAACATTTGTGGAAGTCATTTTCTCAAGCTGAGCTTTGATTTTGTCAATTTCCGAACCTGCTTTACCGATAATGAAGCCCGGTTTAGCTGCATGAATTGTAACAAAAATCTTATTCTGTTTACGCTCAATTACGATTTTTGCAACTCCTGCGTCATAGCAAGCTTTTTTGACAAATTTTCTGATATTGTAATCTTCAACCAACTGGTCTCCGAAATTTCTCTTTCCTGCAATCCACTTAGAATCCCAATCTTTAATGATTCCGACTCTTAAGCCATGAGGATTAACTTTTTGACCCATTAGGAATACCTCCTTCTTCTAAATTATTCTTTTTCCTTTAATACTAAAGTAATATGGCTTGTTCTCTTCAAAATTCTGAACGCTCTGCCCTGTGCTCTCGGTCTTACTCTCTTGAGTGTGGGGCCCTGTGTTGCGTAACATTCCGAAATATATAATTCGTTTACATCCATATTATGATTGTTTGCTGCATTGGCAATTGCTGATGCCAATAATTTTTCCAAATACTCGCTTGCAGCTTTCGGTGTATTTTTCAATATACCCATAGCAACTCCGACCGGTTTGTTTCTTATTAAATCAAGAACGATTTTAACCTTTCTCGGAGAGATGCGCGCATATCTTAAAGTTGCACGTGCTTCCATGTTATGGACTCCTCCTTTCGACTGTCTGTCTTAGAAAATTTCTATAATCATTATTTAGAAGTTTTAGCTCCTGCGTGACCCTTGAAGGTTCTTGTCGGAGCAAACTCGCCCAATCTGTGACCTACCATATCCTCGCTTATGAATACAGGGACATGCTTTCTGCCGTCATGAACAGCGATTGTATGACCTACCATTTCGGGGAAGATAGTAGAGGCTCTTGACCAAGTCTTAACAACCTTTTTTTCGTTAGCGGCATTCATTGCGTCAATTCTTGACATCAGGCGCTCTTCGACGAAAGGTCCTTTTTTAAGTGATCTACCCATTTTGTATTTCCTCCTTTCGGAATACGGTTAATATAACAAATTATTGCCGATAAGCTTTCATTATTTAGTGTTTCTTCTCTTAACAATGAACTTATCTGTCTTATTCTTTTTCTTTCTGGTCTTGTAACCGAGAGCCGGTTTACCCCAAGGAGTAACAGGCGCGGGACGACCGATAGGTGACTTACCTTCACCACCGCCGTGCGGATGGTCATTCGGGTTCATTACAACACCGCGGACTGTAGGTCTCCAACCCATGTGACGTTTTCTTCCGGCTTTACCGATAGATACGTTCTCATGCTGCTGATTGCCTACGACACCGATTGTTGCTTTGCATTCCATGCGAATCATACGAACTTCGCCCGACGGCAAACGAACCTGAGCATAATCGCCCTCTTTTGCCATAAGCTGAGCGCTGTTTCCTGCCGAACGAACAAGCTGTCCGCCCTTGCCCGGATACAATTCGATGTTGTGAATCAAAGTACCGACCGGAATATCACGGATAAACAAAGCGTTACCCGGCTTAATATCTGCGCCTTCGCCCGATACTACAACGTCGCCGTCTGTAAGACCGAGAGGAGCAATGATATATGCCTTTGTTCCGTCTTCGTATTGAATCAAAGCGATGTTTGCGCTTCTGTTAGGATCGTATTCGATACCGATTACAGTTGCGGGCATACCGTCTTTGTTTCTCTTAAAATCAATGATTCTGTATTTTCTTCTGTTACCGCCGCCTCTGTGACGAACAGTAATTCTGCCGTATGAGTTTCTACCTGCATTCTTCTTAATCGAATCAAGCAACGAACGCTCCGGAGTAGCCTTTGTGATTTCAGCAAAATCCGAAACAGTCATAAATCTTCTTGCAGGAGAAGTAGGCTTAAATTTTCTTATAGCCATTGTTTTCACTCCTTAATTACTATTTAAAAAGCTTTTTTCTAAAAAGCTCCCGGCACCATCCCTGCCTCATATACAAGCCCGTGCCGTTATTTGTTTAATTACATCTCGAAGAATTCAATAGTTTTGCTTCCGGGCTTCAAAGTAACGATAGCCTTTTTCCAAGACGGTCTTCTGCCTTGAGTTCTGCCCATTCTCTTAACCTTGCCTTCAACACGCATTGTATTAACTGCCGCAACCTGTACGCCGAAGATTTCTTCAACAGCCTTTTTGATTTCAACCTTGTTTGCGCAAGTGCAAACTTCAAATGTGTATCTGTTGATTTGGTTTCCCTCTCTGTCAAATACAGGCTCCATGCTGCGTTCGGAGATGATTGGTCTTCTGATAATATCGTGTGCGAATGTCATTAGCAAAGCACCTCCTCAATTTTGGCAACTGCCTCTTTTGAAATAACAAGCTTATCATGCTTTAATATTTCGTATGTGTTCATAACTCCGACATATGTGGGAGTAACGCCCTTGATATTTCTTGCTGATTTGTAAACGTTTTCGTCACATTCAGCAGTTACTATCAAAGCTTTTGTATCGATTTCAAGACCCTTGAGAAGCTTAGCAATTGCTGCAGTTTTAATCTCCTCCATCTTCAAATCCTCGATAACAAAAATTTCATATGCTTCATATTTAGCGGAAAGTGCAGATTTAAGTGCAATCTTCTTAACTTTCTTATTAACGCTATATCTGTAATCACGGGGTTTGGGACCTAATGCAACGCCGCCGCCTGTCCATTGAGGAGCGCGGATACTTCCCTGTCTTGCACGGCCTGTTCCCTTCTGACGCCAGGGCTTGATTCCGCCGCCGCGTACTTCTGTACGAGTCTTTGTACTCTGTGTGCCCTGTCTTTGGTTTGCAAGATAATTAACAACTACCTGATGCAAAACCGCTTTATTCACTTCAGCTGCAAAAATCGAATCGCTGACTTCCATTGAGCCGACCTTTGCGCCTTCCATGTTATATACAGCTACTGTAGGCATAGCTTATTCCTCCTTTCCTATAAACCCGATTAAGCTTTTACGTTGTTTCTGATTGTAACAAGTCCGCCCTTTGCTCCGGGTACTGCACCCTTTAAGAGAATGAGGTTGTTTTCAGCGTCAACCTTTACAACTTCCAAATTCTGAACCGTTACCCTTACAACACCCATGTGTCCCGGAAGCTTCTTACCCTTCATAACTCTACCGGGGTTAGAGCAAGCTCCCATCGAACCCGAGCCTCTGTGATAGCCCGAACCGTGAGCCATAGGACCTCTGTGCAAGCCCCATCTCTTCATAGGACCTGCGAAGCCTTTACCTTTGCTGATGCCTGTAACATCAATCTTTTCGCCGGCTTCAAATGCGTCAGCCTTGATTTCGTCTCCGACATTGAGAGAAGCACAATCGTCAAGTCTGAACTCTTTCAAATACTTTTTGCAAGCTGTGTCAGCCTTAGCAAAGTGACCTTTCTGCGGCTTGTTAAGAGCCTTGTCCTTTACCTCGCCGAAACCGACCTGAACAGCTTCGTAACCGTCATTGTCAACAGTTTTCTTTTGCACAACAGTGCAAGGACCTGCAGCAATTACCGTAACCGGAATTACTTTTCCGTCTTCGGCAAAAATCTGCGTCATTCCGAGCTTTGTGCCTAAAATTGCTTTTTTCATGTCTTTCATTCCTTTCATAAACAGTTATTGGTTCCCACAAAAAGCGGAATAGGAACATTTACCTGCATCATAGCTTTTTTTCTAAAAGCTACTGCCACCCAGTTATCCTTTTTTAGGATACAGGCTTTTTCCTTTTAAGGAAATACTTACTTTTGGATTACGTTGATGTCAACGCCTGCCGGTAAGTCTATTTTGATTAGCGCTTCCATGGTTTTTTCACCAGGAACAACGATATCAATCAATCTCTTGTGAGTTCTTCTTTCGAACTGCTCACGAGAATCTTTATACTTATGAACCGCTCTCAAAATTGTGATAACTTCTTTATCGGTCGGCAGAGGTATAGGTCCGGAAACCTTAGCACCGGTTCTCTTTGCAATCTCAACGATTTTCTCAGCTGACTGATCAAGTACCGCATGGTCATAAGCCTTAAGTTTAATTCTGATTTTTTGATTTGCTGCCATACTTTTCCCTCCTATAAAATAATTTACGAGAATTTTACATTCTCATCCATTGTGTTATCCTGCACGACAGCTCCGGTGATTAACACACCGCCGGGTGTTTCTTGCCACCCTCATAATAAAACCCGCAATGCCTTTATCGCATCCGGGTAGTCAAATTCACTGCTTTTTGTAAATTTTATCCGCAGCAAAGCTATAAGCCTCGGAGCAACGTACCGAAGCCATACCGCGCACATTTGCGGCGCACCGCTTTAAAGCCGATAGGCTTTTGCGACCGCTATGCGTGTTTTGTACGAATAAAATTGCAGCGTGACCTGTCGCCCGGTTTCATGAATCGGACATTCTCCACGGAAAAACCAAACATTTCGTTTGCAACCTCCCGCTTCATCGTTTGTCAAGTGTCACAACATTATTATTATACACGATTTTGCCCGAAATTTCAAGCTTTTTAACAAAAATTCCTTATAAAATGTTTGACAAAGTTTTTGTGTTTTATACATATCGCTTTAGTAATTTTCACAATAGGTATAAATTTTAAAAGCACATGAAAAAAACATTTTGTAAAAAAAGACTTGACAAGCAGTGTAAACGGTGATATAATTAAAAGGCTTATGAAGCAAATCCTTGCCCGAGGGCGATCCTCGGGACAAAAGTCCATAAGGAGGTGTAGTACAATGGCTGAAAAATTAATGCACAGCTATGAAACAATTTTTATCATTGACGCAGGGCTGGACGAAGAAGCTACAAAAGCTGTAGTTGAAAAGTTCACTAACCTGATTGCCGCTAACGGAACTGTTGAAGAAGTTGACGAATGGGGCAAAAGAAGACTTGCTTACGAAATTGATGATAAGACAGAGGGTTACTACGTGTTGGTGAACTTTACATCCGACGCTGATTTCCCGAAAGAGCTAGACAGACAGTACAGAATTACAGATACTGTTTTGAGAACCATCATTGTTCGCAGAGACGAGAAATAAGTCTTGATAGCGAAAGAAAGCGGTGTAAATTATGAATAAGGTTATTTTGATGGGTCGTCTGACCCGAGATCCCGAATATTCGCAGACACCGTCGGGCGTTACAATGGCGAGATTTTCAATTGCGGTAAACAGAAGATTTGCAAAAGAAGGTCAGCAGCAGGCTGATTTCATCAACTGTACCGCATGGAGACAGCAGGCGGAATTTATTTGCAAGTATTTTAAAAAGGGAAGCATGATTGCGGTTGTCGGCAGTATTCAGACCAGAAGCTGGGACGGGCAGGACGGCAAAAAGCAATATGCAACCGACGTTGTTGTGGATGAAGCTTATTTCACCGGTTCGAAGAATGAGACGGGCACATCAGGAGCGGCAGGCGGTTTCGGCGGCGGATATTCGCAGCCTGCACCTAAACCGGAAGCTCCGGCACAGGATCCGTTCGGCGGTGACATGGACTTCATGGCTATGGACAACGGCGCAGATGACGATTTGCCGTTCTAAGGCAGATTGTGTTTTTGAAATGATAAAAATAGGAGGTAATTACGATGCCTGAAAAGACAGAGAGACCTGTAAAAGCAAGACGTACAAAGAAAAAAGTATGTATGTTCTGCGTAGACAAGGTTGAACATATCGATTATAAAGATACTGCTAAATTGAGAAGATTTGTTTCGGAAAGAGGTAAGATTGTTCCGAGAAGAATCAGCGGTAACTGTGCAAAGCATCAAAGACAATTAACCGTTGCGGTTAAGAGAGCAAGACAAATTGCCCTTTTGCCTTTCGTTGCTGAATAATTTAAAAGAGAAAAAGGAGTTGTTTAAAAAGTCGTCAGACTTTTTAAACAACTCCTTTTTTGTATCCTCCCGTCATGTTCATGCTTATGCATTCGCATGCCACCCTCCTTTAGGCAAGGAGGGCATACCGGAGACGAAATCGGGAGTGCGTTTTTGCTGCTTAGGCAATGAATAACACAGAATAAGCTCGCACCCTTGAAGCGCAGGATATAAAAATTTGAGCGTACTTTTGCTGTTCAAACAAAAAAAGCAAAACGAAACCTTAATTTTGCTATAGGTAAGTAATATTGACAATGTTATAAGCCCTCCTTGCCTAAAGGAGGGTGGCATGTGAATGCATAAGCATGAACATGATGGGAGGATATAATCAAGCGACAAAAGTTTAGTATATTCTTATATTTACGAAATAACACTTGATGTTACAAGTCAAAGTATTCGTCAAGAGTTTTTCGTATTGCAAAATTGACAGACGGAATCTGCTGCGCCTTTACAAGTTGTTTTAATTCATCAATATGTTCAACCGGAAGTGTAGCCGTATATCACACAGTTTTTGTTATATTCAACATTATTTATGCGTGATATGATGACTTCTCACTTGATTATATCCTCCCACCACCTTCGGTGGTCCCCCCTCCTTTAGGCAAGGAGGGCTAACCGGAAGGCAAAATGTAAAGCAAATTGGGAGACGAAAACCGAAATCAAAAGCACACAAAAAAGGAAGTCTTACGACTTCCTTTTTTATTATCAGACTTAATAAAGTCTAATTATTTAATGTTATCCGGCAT
>CAKSFY010000073.1 GCA_934454035.1 uncultured Clostridia bacterium
CCGGAAACAACGGCAAGGTCGACCGGTATGATTTCCGCTGATGAAGACTTTGCAGCTGACAGATATATTTTGGTTCATGAAGCGGCAAAATACGCAGTTATCGCACTTGGATATAAAATGTATGCCGATGAGCTCGGAGGAGGTAAAGACGGTTTTGTCAGCGAAGCGCGGAATCTCGGACTTTTGAACGATGTAACTTCATCGGCTGATGAAGTTCTCACAAGAGACGATGCGGTTGCAATTTTATATAATATGCTTGAAATTGAACCTTTTTCACAATATTATAACAGTTCTGAGGACAAAGGCTATGTAATGCTTGAGGACGAGACACTTCTTTCGGTCAACAGAAATATTGAAAAGGTAGAAGGCATTGTAGGCAAGAACAGTAAGACTTCTATGGACAGAATTGACGGATGTTCGGAAAATCATATTGAAATCGATGGCGTATTGTACGAGTCGGACTTTTCAGCAGCAGATGATTTTCTCGGCAGTTATGTTACCGCATATGTAAAATATGAAAAAAACGGGGACGGAACGGTTCTTTATATGATGGATAAGAAAAATAAAAACTCTTATCTGACAATATCCGGAAAAGATATAGAAGATGTTGACTCTGACTTTTCTTACATTGAATATGATGATGCAGCCAAATCAAACTATAAAAAAGCAAAATTAAGCACTACTCCGAGTGTTATTTATAACGGGAAGTTTCTGAGTGAGTATACCGTTGATGATTTTATGCCGGAAGCCGGTGAAATAAAGCTTGTTGACAATAACAATGACGGCAAATATGAGGTTGTATTTATCACATCCTGCTATACAATGGTGGTTGACACGGTTTCAAAAAATCCGGAAGCAATTTACAACAAAATTACGCTTCCCGGGAGCAACAAAATGCTTGACCTTGACGATTCTGATTTAACTTATGAAGTAGTTATCGATGGGGCGGTTATGCCGGTTACATCACTCGGAAGAGACTATATTGCAAGTGTTGCAGTCAGCAAGGACGGAAAATTCCTTACGATTTATGCGTCCGGTAAAACTGTTACGGATGAACTCAATTCCGTTAACACAGATAATAAAGAGATAAAAATCGGCGACACTGACTATGACATGACGAAAGAATTTGCCGAATGGTATAATCTGGAGGCAGGCTCGCCTGCTTTGAGTCAAAGTTATACATTTTATCTTGATTCATTCGGAAATGTAGCATTTATGAAATATACTCCTTCATCCAATCATATGCTCTATTTAAAATCATTTGACGGCGATGATGAAGATGGAGAAATGACCTACTCTGTAAAATATATGGACACGGCAGGCGTATGGTCAACAGACCCGCTTGCAAAATATGTTAAATATAACGGCGAAAAATATAAAAGAGAAGTATTGTATGAAGAAATAAAGGATCTGAAACCGCAGGTTGTAGTTATAGAAAAAAACTCAAAAGGCGAAATCAAAACATTTAAAACCGCAATTAAGCAGACAAAGAGTACAAAGCTTGATGACTTTACATACTTTGAAGTAGCCAATCAAACATATGAGTACTGGGTGTCGGGCTTCGGCGGACAGGCATTCTTTAACGGTGCTTCAAGAATATTCCTGCTGCCGGACGGCGTAAGCAAAAATGAAGAAGATTACTCGGTTTCCGGCATAGGGTCGCAATTCTTTGCGGAATGGACATCATATACTCTTACTGCATATGACCGTGATGAATTTTTCACATCTCCGGTATTCTCGATCGTTTATAATGACAGTGTGCATTATGAGCGTGCTAAAAGTGTAAATAAATTCTTTGTAACTGATATTTCAACAATATGTGATGAAAATGATGAGATAAGACCTGTTTTGGAGGGTGTTTTCGGAAACGATTTAAACTATCGTCTTATTGGTTCAAAGGATGATGTATTCAGCAAAAAAGGTGTTCAGACCGGTGATTTGTTATACTTTACTCTGGACACAAAGGGTCACACTGACTTTGTGCAGAGAATAGGCAATATAGGCGACAGCGGAGATAAAATTGAAACCAAGTCTTTATTCAGTACTGTTGAAAGTGTAGACCCGGTTAGCTCAAAAATCAAATATACATCTGCCGATGCAGAATATGTTCGCCCGGTGAACGAGGGCTGCCAGCTTAAATTCTATGATTTGAGCACAGGCAAAGTCCGCATCGGAAAAATTAACGAATTAAGACCCGGACAAAGAATACTTTGCACGGTGGATAATTATAAGATTACAGAGCTTATTGCAGCGGAATAGGAGGGCGAATATATGAAAAAATTATGTGCGGCATTGATTACGGCGGCATCTTTGTTAAATATTGCAGGAGGAGCAGTTCTTGCGGCTGATGGCGGTAATAATCAATGGATTTGTACCCGTGTCGGAACTACCAACACGGACAGAAATAAGTTCTACTCCGAGCGTTCGGAAAAACATTATTTCAGCGGCACTTCTTCTTTGAGAGCTGTTTATCCCGGAGACCCTGTTGAGGGAAACTATCTTGAAGTAAAAGAAACGCTTGACCAAGCACTTACAAAAGATACAAGTTACACCCTGAGCTTTTATGCAAAGGGTGCAACAAATAAAACTATTGCGGCAAATACTGCCGTTAACATCGGCGGTGACATTAATATGCTGCTTGATGATGCAAACTGGACGGTTACAACCGGACAGGTGGGTGCGGATAATGCTAAAAACTGGGCAAAATTTGAGTATACATTTTCCGCAGATGATTCGTCTGATTATATAAGCTTTACTTTCAACGGAAAAACAACTCAGGTTGTTATCGATGATGTAGAACTTAAGTCTGATACATCCGAAAATTATATAAATGACGGAAGTTTTGAAAACTATGCCGGTGAAAAAATTGATTATGACGAAGAAGCGCCGGATGTAATTTATACAGCTGACGAAATGCCGTCCGGTGTTATAGGAACATCGGTAAATGACGGTGTTGTTCTCAGCTGGAAAGCCCCGAACACTTATACCGGCATATCTGTCTATGATTGGTTTGACGGCAACAGAACGCTTCTTTCGGATGAATTTACCGTAAATCCAGGGCAGGTGGAACGCTACCGATTCAAGGTTTACGATAATGACTTTCATCAGTATCAGATAGTATTCCACTATGCAGATAAGCCTGACCAAAGCTTTAATGTAAGCGAAAAGGCAACTGGTGCATGGGGATACGACTTCGACGGATGGAAATTTTATTATTACAGAGGCGGCGATGTGAACCAGACCTGTCCCGCAAAGATTTCGTTTGATGCCCAAACAAAGCATGGAGACAGCGGTGTGGCGGTTCGCATACAGTCAAATCAGAACAGAGCTTATGAGGATATGAGCCATGACGCATTTTCGTGGATTTCAAAAAGTGTTGCTCTGACACCGGGGCAGACATATAAAGTTTCGTTCTGGGTAAAAACAGAAGATTTAAACGGCGATATTAAAACAAATATCAATTATTCAAATTATAACGACGGTTCTCAGATGGTTTCCGGCATGAGAGGAACCAATGACTGGACATATGCGGAAAAATACTACACATGCTCAGCAGAGGCAAATACATTCATGATTTATGTAGAAGACTATGTTAAGAATCTTTGGATTGATGATATTGAAATAAGAATTGTTGACGCGTTCAATCAGCCTTACGGCGACAATCTTATTTCCGATGGAGATTTTGACAAATACGGCAAAGAACCTGTCGGCGAAATTACAAAATTGACAGCAGAGGGCAGAGACCGTTCAATTAAATTTACATGGAGACTTCCCGGTGAAAATTATTACGGCTGCAAAGTATATCAAAAAAGAGACAACGATTTTGTTTATGTCGGCTATACAACTCCGAATAGCGGAGAGCTGACGGTTGACGGTCTTGACTATGCAAAGACATATACATATCGTTTTGTGCCGATGCTGCAGACCGGAATAGAGGGAACTGCCGCAGAAGTGAGTGCAAGAACCGACGCACCCGAGATGCTTATCGGCTCACCCGAGCTTCTGATGGACGGGAAAACTGTTGCGAATGCAAACGCGGCCGGCAGTTATACTGTACGTACAACAGTAAAAAATAATCATTTTGATGAAGGACTTTCTTTCGACCAATTGGTTTGCGTATATAACGGAGACGAGCTTGTTTCGCTGCATTCTACGGCTAAAAAGGTAAAAAGAAGTCCCTACAGTACAGAGGCGGACGTTTTGTCTACATCCTTTAAAATTGACAACGGCGGTTCATACACAGTAAAAGTATTCCTTATTGATAACAGAACAGACATGAATTTGTATCAACATTCGGCAGAATTTAAATAATCGATCATTTAATCAACGGGTATTTCGCATAAAGCTCCGATAAAAATGCGAAATGCTCTGCGATATGATAATAAATGTTAAATTTATAGAAAGAAGGAAACGAAATGAAAAAAAATCTTTTTAAGAGAATCATGGGTTTGGCACTTGCCGCAGCGATGACGCTTACTGCAATTCCGCCCGTCTCAGCCGAGGAAACTCTTAGCGGTATTCCGGGAACAACTCCTGATTCGTGGGGAATTGAAATGGGCGCTCCGCTTATTAATACCGACCACGCACACTCCGGAAATGCATCGCTTTATGTTAAGGGCGGCGAAAGAATACAGCTTATTCAATGGGGCGACACCAGCAGTGCAACATTTGATATGGGTATGTGGGTGTATAATCCGAACGGTGCAAATGTGACAGTAAGTGCATATTTTGATTATTATGATGACGGCGCATATACATTAACTAAACAAGACGGCGATTGGTATTACTACGAAAGGAGTAATTTTTGGCTGAATTGGGGAAATGTTCCGGTAAGAGTGTATGTAATTGCTGATAAGGATGTATTAATCGATGATGTAACCTTCTACAGAAATGAAAATCAGCTTTTTGCAAATACAAGTTTTGAAGATTATTCGATGCCGGTTACGGACGCACCGACAGTCGCTGCGCCGAGCGTAATTGAAAATGCAAAACTTTTCAATTGGCATGATGAAGCAGGAGCTACACTTTATGTAACGAATGAGTATTCACATTCCGGCAATAATGCGTTGTATCTTAAAGGTGATGCAAGAATTTTCCAATTTGCAGACCTTTCGCAAACAGACGATTATACAATAGGCTTTTGGGTAAGATTTGTAGGCGGTACGAACGTTACTTTTGAGCCTTTGCTGGACTGGACCGGATACGGTACGGCAGTGCCTAAAAAAAGAGACGGAGATTGGTATTACTACGAGAAAACATGGTATAATGTAAGCCATAAAAGTGACCCGATTAAAATTAATATCACAGCTCCGACAGGTGTAATTTTGGATGATGTTACACTTACACGCGGATCTGACGGAGCACACTTCTACGGTAATACAAGCTTTGAAAATTACATAATTCCGACAGAACTTACAAAGCTTGTAAATAATGCGGAAATTGCAGGCTGGAATAAAGAAAGCGGTACGGCAACAATCAGTTTGGATGACGCTCATACAGGAAAAGCTTCACTTTATGCTATCGGTGCTTCAACGATTATGTTCCAAAAGGTTATCATGATGTCAGGTGATTACACTGTTGACTGGTGGGCAAAGTATGCTACAGGAACAGATTTAACATGTTATGCCCGTATTGATTGGGGAGACCTGGCATGGCCTTCTGTGGTTGAACGCGACGATAACGGATGGGTTCACTATCGTACAACATTGCATTATGGCACAGATTATACCGAACAACCGGTTCGACTCACAATCATTGCACCGGAGGGAATTTTACTTGACGATATTACATTGGCTTCATCAGACGGTAAACAGCTTTACACAAATTCAAGCTTTGAAGATTATTCGGTTCCGAAGATGAATGTTCTTAATCTGACAGCTTACCCGGCAGCGGCAGGCGGCTCGGCAGTGCTTTCGTGGAACAACCCGAATTTTGAAATTAATGCATTGACAGTTAAGCAGGACGGAACGGAATTATCCGATTTAACAATTGACAAGGCTGCAAAAGCAAGAAATGAATTCGTTATTTCGGAACTTGAAAACGATAGGGAATACACATTTACGGTTACAACTACCGTCAGCGGAGAAGAGTACCAGAAAACAGTAACCGTTACACCGATAGCTAAGGCTTCTTCAAACTATGCAGGCAAAAATAAAATCGGCAGCTGGACTTCTGCAAGAAGTGACGCGTCTGTTGACGGAACAATGAAATATGCAAATATAACAACTGATTTGGATAAAGAAGAAAAAGCTTCCGGAAATGCATCATTTAAATTCAGCGGAAACCTTGCAAGCGAAACAGCAGGAGTATATGCAAACGTTTCTCAGACTCTTACACTTCAAAAGAACAAAAAGTATAAGCTTTTCGTTAAGGCAAAATCTAACGGAAGCAATAGCTTTGATATTAAAGAACAGAGTGACGATGTAAACGTAAGCACAACTTTGGCGACCGAAAGTGCTGTAAGCGACTGGTCAAATGAGTACATCGTAGAGCTTGATTCAAGCGAAGGCGTATTTGACGATCTTGCAGAGGATAGCGACACTTACGAGGCAACAATTTCAGTTAATGTAACAAAGTTGGTAGGTTCATTGTGGATTGACGATGTTGCGCTTTATTCGCTCGATTATGACGGAATGATAGATTCAGACAATCTTCTTTCGGAGGGCGGATTTGAGTTTGCTCCTTACGAAGTAAGTGCAAAATGTGGAACATTAACCGATGGAGAATTTGTTGAAACAGGTGCGCTCCGGGCAGGCAGCAATACAATTAAAGCTGAGGTAAAAAATGAAAACGCAAGCGCTGACTTCAGTGCAACTGTTGCTGTTGCATTATATAAAAACGGTACACTTGTAAATGTTACGGATATTATATCAAAAAAGGTTTCGGAAAATGCTTGGTATGAGCCGACAGAAGAATATACATTTACAGTTAATGTTCCTGCTGAGGATTCATCCGCTTACTCTGCAAAGGTATTTTTCTGGAATGATATTTCCGGCATGACTCCTTTGGACAGCGCAGTAGAATTTTAAATAAAACACAAGACGGTTAACGGGGCTGCAAAAAACAGCCCCTCCGCACAAGTAAAGCTTATGTGCGGACGGCAGAAAGGATATTAAAACTATATGAATAAAGCAAAAAGAATATTGAGTGCCGCACTTGCGTGCAGCATGATTATCCAGGCAGGCTGGCAGGCTGCATATGCCGAAGATGAATCGGATAATTCCGCACAGGCTATATATGACAGAATTATGTCCGGCACAAGCTTTTCAGAATCGGATTTTAATAAGGTTCGCGGTGCATTTCAGTATATGATGGTAAACAAAGCCGAGGGCATAACGGTTGACGGTGACGGAAGCGACTGGGCAGGATATGAGGGAATCCCCATGCCTACCCTTGACAATCAATATCAGATTTATATTGATGACGGCAGAACACTTGACGCTAAAGGAAATTTAAAAGTTGCATATGATGACGACAAGTTTTATTTTGCGCTTGCGGTTGAAGATGACCAACATGTTTACGAAACAGGTAACATGTACTGGTCGGCGGACAGTTTGCAGTTTACAATTTCCAATATGACTGAAACTTACGGCTCTGAACTTGGTATGATTTATAATGCAGCAACAGATAAGACAGAGCTTTACGGAGACGCTTTTTCGCCCGATAAAATGGCATTGATAGAAGCTGCGGCAACAAAGCAGGGAAATAAAATTACATATGAATGTGCAATACCCTGGACGGTAAAATTCCGATACGGAAAGCCGGATAAAATGAAGTTCAGCGTAATTATCAACGACCATGACGGATACGGCAGACGTTACTGTGTTGAGCTTGCTCCCGGTATTGCCGAGGGCAAAACAAATGCTAAATTTCCGATAATGGAGATGGCGACCGACTCAAAAAAATGGTTCGGCTGGTCGCAGAATGATGTCTCGGCTTATATGGGTGATGACATTAATATAGACACATTTATAGTTAATACAGGCGATGCGGAGGAAAACTTTACAATCACCGGGTCAATGGACGGTAAAAGCGAACAGGTTACTGTTCCTCCGCATAGCGGAATTCACCACAAAACAGTAAAAAGCTTTTCGGATATGAATGATGTCGGTACTCATAATGATACTATAAAAAACGCCGACTCAAAGGGCAACGAATCCGAAACCGCATGCAGTTTTGAAATTTATGAAAAGCCTGCTACCGTTGAAGAAGCCCTGGAAATACTTGAAAAAGAAAAGACTCAGACCGCAGAAATTAAAAAGCTGCTTGATGATTGTGAAGCACAAGGGATTACAACCGAGTATGAAACGGTTGCCTATAATACGCTCAACAGATTTGTAGGCTATATCGAAACCCAGGATATCCCAAGGGAGGATCTCGGCAGAATGTTCTATACAGAGCGTGCTATGGATAATATCTATACCGAGGCAAAGACTAATCTTGAAAAGTATCTTGCAAATGAAAAGAAACCGTTTACGGTACCTCAGTATGTTACAAGCAAAATGAAAATCTCCGGCTTGAATATTTTTGCAAATACCGATGACAACGGTAAAAAAGAAGAACGGCCGGTATTCTTTGTCGGCTACGGTCACTTCTCGGAGGTTCATGACGAGGTTAAAACGCTCCACAAGGATTACAGCATTAACACAATTCAAATGGAAGCGGGAACGATTGCTGTCGTAAGCAATGCACCGGAAATAAAAGGCTGGGATATGATGCAAAGCGGAAACCCGACTGGAAGCATAGGGAGTGATACAACCGTGTATACGGAGGGTACATCTTCTCTTAAGCTTACCATGCAGTCTCCGTATGCGGATAGTTATTTCTTTACCTGCTGGCAGAATGTTCCGGTAACTCCCGGCAAATCATACACTTTAAAGGGTAAGGTTAAGGCGGAAAATGCTTCCTGCGTATATGTAACTGCGAATAACTGGTTTGATTTTGCAATGCAGGAGGGAACATTTGACTGGCGTCCGTTTGAAAAATCATATGTAGCTCCGGCAGGAACAACTCAGACGGTTGTAAGAATGGGTTGCTATAATACAACCGGTGCTGCTTGGTTCGATGATTTGTCCTTTATAGATGATGAAACAGGTGAGGATCTTCTTCAAAACGGCGGACTGGAAAAAAATGATGAGGTTTTGAACCATGGAACAGACAGTCTTGCGTATTATTTGAAGATTTTAAAAGACGCGGAAGAAAATAATATTGCGGTATCATTCCTCATTTCACCGCATTATTTCCCGTCAAATATAGAAAAGCTTTATCCTGATTTAAAGAGAGGATATCATTTCTATAATGTTAACGACCCGAGAGTGCGTGCAGTATACGAAGAATATATCCGTGCACTGATTCCGGCAATCAAGGATTATAAGTCGCTTAACAATATTGTGCTTTCAAACGAGGCGGAATTCCATATCACCGACTATTATGAAGCGTATGCCGATTCGTGGCACGAATATTTAAAGCACGAATATAATAATGACATAAATTACCTTAACAGGGCATACAGGACAGATTATAAGAGCTTTGACGAGATAGATATGCTTTATTCGATGTCCGATATAGCAAAGTATAATGATTGTCAGAATTTTACAACTCAGGAATTTTCAAGATGGCACCGCTGGATGTATGATCTCATTAAAGAACTTGCACCTGATATTCCGATTAATACAAAAAATATGGGTTATGTAAAGGATTCATACTATGCAGGCTTATTGAACAAAGGTATGAATGCGCAGGATTTGGCAGAATTTCTTGACGTGAACGGATGTGACATGGATAATTATCTTACCCGACATCCCGAACCTCTTAACAAAGAATTCTGGTATGAATATCTTATAGGGATAAAGGAAGCGCCGGTATTTAATACAGAGGATCATATTGCATGGGACTATGACGCATATTACGGAATGGATATGGCGCCTTATATGTCGCAGGATATATGGCAGGGAGCAGTCCACGGCAGAGGAATGTCCGATATATGGCTTTGGGACAGAAATACCGTTACAGCGGTAAGAGACGCAAGCGTACTGTACCGGCCGGATGCCCTTTACGATATAGCAAAAGTAACTATGGATCTGAACCGTAACTCTTATGAAGTTACGGCACTTCAGAACGAGCGCCGTGAGGTCGGAATTTTATACACGGATGTATCCTTGTTCTGTAACGCTACAACTATGCATTGCATGTACGAATTGTTTGCAAATTCAGCATTTAACGGAATCAAAACGCATCTGATTCCGGATCGTCAGGCTGACAAGATGAATAACTACAAGGTTGTACTTATTCCGGAACTTAATTATGTTCCCGATTATGTTCTTAAAGAGATTAAGAACTATATAGATAACGGCGGGCGGGTTGTAATCTACGGTACCGAAAGCTTAAAGCAGAACGAAAAAGAGCTGCCGAATGATGAGACAATAGTAAATTATATTTATGATCATGCCGATGTTTACGATTATGTCGGAGTCGCAAACGATTGCAGCGTTCCGGGATGAACTGTAGTCAAGTAAGTAGACACAAAAAAGCACAATTTTTTTAGGGGAGCAAGCTATTTTGTCTGCTCCCAA
>CAKSFY010000074.1 GCA_934454035.1 uncultured Clostridia bacterium
CTGTACAGGAGGCTGTAAAGGCTGACGATAAAGTTCAGTTGGTTGGCTTTGGTACTTTTGAATCTCGTGAAAGAGCAGCTCGTGAGGGTAAAAATCCTCAGACAGGCGCTAAAATTAAAATTGCTGCTTGCAAAGTTCCGGCTTTCAAAGCAGGAAAAGCTTTCAAGGACTTACTTAAATAATTGAAGCGTAAAAAATGATATCCGTCTCGAATGAGACGGATATTTTTGCGTTTAAAGTAATTTTATTTTGTGGGCATAACTTTTTTACTGTTCTGTCCATTGTTTTGCTCACATTGCCAAATAAGAGCTAAATGGAGAGTTTGTATAAGGCTTTCTTTATTGAATCCTCCCACCACCTTCGGTGGTCCCCCCTCCTTTAGGCAAGGAGGGCTTATTGGGTGGCGAAACGTAGTTGCAATATGGGTCTGTCATTTACTGTCTCGGTGCCGCTTCGCTACCTTCAGGCAAGGAGGGCTTATTGGATGGCAAGGAGGGCTTATTGAGTGGTGAAACCGGACTATATCCCAAATGGCAAAAACGAACCAACAAATTTACAAAAAAAGCCGAAAACACAAATTACTGAGTTTTCGGCTTTTTATATGCTTAAAAGGCGATACTACCCGTCATTCTCAAACAATGACGCGTCACATATTTTAATCACATCTTCGGGAGCAATCATCAATGTACCTCCGCACACTCCGGCACTGACCGCCATTTTGTCAAAGGCAACACATGATTTTTCCAAAAAAGTAGGATACTTCTTTTTCATGCCTATAGGCGAAACACCGCCTCTTATATAACCTGTCAGCGCAAACAATTCCTTTACATGAATCAGTTCAACGCGCTTTTCACCGGCTGCTTTTGCCAAATGCTTAAGATTAACTTCATGATTTACCGGAATACAAACAACCATTATATTACCCTTGTCGCTTTTCGCAACCAAAGTCTTGAAACACATATCCGGGTTAATGCCTGTTTTTTGCGCAATAACTTCTCCGAAATGCTCCGATACTGTTCCGTCAGTTTCATATTCAATTAATTCATACCCGATTCCGGCTTTATCCAAAATGCGCATGGCATTTGTCATTATTGATTTTTTCTTTGCCAAAGTAAATCACCTTTTCATATTCAGCATATCTGTTTCGGTTAGACTTCCGTCGTATACAAATGTTTTGACCTCATACGGGGCAAACGATACTGTAAACTTATTATCCCCGATAGCAAGCTCTGTATTCTCTTGATTATCCGACGAATTGTAAAGCCTTATCAGCACATTATTCTCTTTTTTATATCTTGACAAAATAACTTTGTCATTTTTTATTTCAACAGAAGTATCTTTCTTTTCTCCGCTGCCCGACGGGAAGAACGACAGCGCGTAAACCGGCTGATTGAATATATCGCTCAGTTTTTCTATTCTGTTTGAATCGGTTGTCAGTCTGAACTCAAATTCACGCTCGCCCATATCGATACGGTCATGGTTTCTGTCCGAATCGGTTATCGGTCTGTCCATAATAGGATGCGCCGAATATATGGCAGTTCTGAGAAGTGAAATATTCATTGTGTTATCCCTGCAGCTGCCTGCATACGAGCCTTTATTGATAACCGCAAAGCCCTTGTCTTTTTCAAAAAGTCCGCACCATTTCTGATATGTAACCTCTTTTTCTTCCTTTAACATGCACTCTATGCCGAATGCACTCTGTCCTACAAATTTCGTGTCGGTCAAAGCAGTATCAAAGGACAGTTTATAAATCCTGTTCGCGTCATTTGCAAACATTTTCAGCTTAATATCAACATAATCTCCGGCTTTAGGGATAGTATAAGTAACAACGGCATACGAATTTTCATTTTTTAAAACCGCCTGTATTTTACACCTTACATCGCCGTTTTCAACGACTCTGACATTTTCAAAGACTTCATCCGGGTATCCGTTGAACCTATTGGTTTCTTCCTTTGAGAGCGGCTCAAATTCACCGATTTTATCGCAGAAGCTGTCAACAGTCATTCCCCACGGGTCTTCGTTATCCTTATATGAAAGAATTTTTGCGCTGCCCTCTTTCAGATAATCAATACCGCCGACATTATATTTATCCAAAAGACCTGTTTTCTTATTAATCATAACCGTCATATTGTCATTTTCACACACGAAATGAGTATCTGTTTCGCGGCAAGCCTCAATCGGGCGCACAAATGACTTTATAACTTCCAGTCTGCAATCGAATCTGTTTATGCTCATAGGCGCAAGTTTTGCCCTGAATGCAACACGTTTTCTCCAGTCAAGCCTTATACTGCTCTGTTCTTTTTCGTTCTGTGCCGGGAGCTTATTTCCCTCCTCATCAAACACAGAAACAATTGTAGTTTCATTGTCATTCCAGTTTTGATCTTCAAGCTGAAATTCCACCTCGACAACATCATCAATCCAATACGGATTCGGATTATATACAAGAACAGGAATTTCGCCCGATTTTCCTTTTTTCTGTCCGCTGCAAAGCGCGAAAAATGCCTTTGCGGTAAGCTTTGAAACAATTTCTCTGCCGTAGTCCATAAGGCGAAGAGCGTCGTCCTCCGCTTTTTTAATCATTGAACCGGGCAGAACATCATGAAATTCGCAGAAAAGCATAGCCTTTTCGGCATTTTCAAGCTCTGACTTATCATACTCCGCTCCGCTTGAAGCAAGCATTTTTTCGCATATAAGCAGTTCATTTTCAAAAAGTCTGTGCATTTGCTTTATTCTGATCATGGAAGTATAACAGCCGACCATACAATGAACCAAGGAGGTATCAACTGTTTTTAAACTGTCCCTGTCAAGCTTGCCGAAATAGTTTTCGCACCATGAATGTATAATCCTGACATCATTTTTATGTGCTTCGGCATATTCGTTAATTGCCTCCAAATCCACCTTGGACGGACCGCCGCCGTGGTTGCCTATTCCCCACAGCATAAGATTTGCGCCGTCATGCGCATTTTCTATTACATTTGTCAGCTTTTCAAGCGCCTTGCCCTTATTTGTATTATACCCCGGAATGATACAATGTCCGATAATTTCGCTGCCGTCATAGCCTTTCCAGATAAAGTCATGCTCCGGCACAAAATCATAGGGACGCATAAAAATATAAGAATTGTATCCGCACTTTTTCAGTATCTGCACAAGTCCCCGTGTATGTCCGAACGGGTCGACATTTACAGCAGTCTGCGTTTTTACTCCGAATTTTTCTTCAAAGTACTTATTCCCTACCTCAATCTGCCGAATGAATGACTCGCCCGATGGCATAAGGCAATCCGGCTGCAGATACCATCCGCCCATAATATGCCACTTGCCTGCCTTTACAAGCTTTTTGATTCTTTCAAACAGCTCCGGTTCAAGTTCCTCTACCCATTCGTATAAAAGCGATTCGTTATGGTTAAACACAAAGCCGTCATATTTTTCGCAAAAATCCGCCGCAACTCTGAAAGTGGAAATAGCTTCTGCCATTCCCTCCTGTCTTTGCCAAAGCCATACCGGGTCAAGATGTGCATTGCACAAAAGGTGTATTTCTTTCATTGGTATATTCCTCCAAAATTAAAGCTTGCTGCCTTTGCTTCCTTTGCTTCCGCCGAGGTTTACTCCCGCCAGAACATTTGATTCAAAGGAATAGGTCAGATTTGTTTGTTCTCTTTCTCTTTTAAGTGCAAGTTCTATCATTCTGTCAAGCAAGGCGGTATATTTTACGCCGACAGGCTCCCACAAATAGAACGAAAGCGAACCCGGAATTGTATTTATTTCATTGAGCCAGATTTTGCCCGTTTCGGTATTCATCATAAAATCAATTCTCGATACTCCGCTGCAGCCGAGACATTTAAAAGCTTTCTCTGCAAGCTCCTTTATATAAGCTCTCTGTTCATCTGTTATATCGGCAGGGATTTTTCTCTTTAAAGTCGCCATACCCTTGCTGCCGCCGTCTTTTCCGCCGCCGATATATTTATCTTCAAACGACAATATATCGTCCGAATTCACCGGCTCTTCACATTCAGAGCTTTCCGCATATTCAAAATCTCCCAAAACCGAGCAGTTTATTTCCTTTAAGTTTTGCACAGCTTCTTCAACCAATACCTTTTGCGAGAAATTAAATGCAGTCTCCAAAGCTTCCAAAAGCTCATCTCTGTCCGAAGCCTTTGAAATTCCAACACTCGAACCGAGATTTATCGGCTTTACAATAAGCGGATAGCCGATTTTTTTCTCCAGCTTTCCGGCAAGCGCAAGCTGGTCGGTATCATATTCCATGGAAGTTGCCACAACGCAGTCAAGAACCGGAATATCATTATCCTTAAGAACGGTTTTCATTACATATTTATCCATTCCGACTGCCGATGAAATCACATCGCAGCCTACATATGTAATGCCGAGCGTATGCAAATACCCCTGCAGATTTCCGTCCTCAACATTTGTTCCGTGAACAATCGGGAAAGCAATATCAATTGTGTTATAAAGTCCGTTTCTGAATGCCTTAAACGGGTACTTAACAATATCCGCTCCGTGCCCGTTTGAAACAAGTATAACCCTTTGGCTTTCCTTTATAAGCTTCGGAATGTTTGTATATGACGATATTTTACCCACATTTTCGCCCACATAGAACTCATTTTCTTTGGTTATATAAATAGGAATAACCTCATATTTTTCCTTATTGATGCTGCCTATTGCCTGAATTGCTGAAATGATTGATATTTCATGCTCGGTGCTTTTTCCTCCGAACATAACTGCAAGCTTTATTTTCATATATTATACCCTCTTTCTCATGAATCAATAATTATCCGGCAAATCATTTTCAAGCAAGATTATTTTTTTCATTTCTTTGCTGTTTATGCCGTAAGCCTTTGCAATTGCTTCGCCTATATTGTCGGCGATGAAGATTTTATCATCCGGGTAATTTTTATCCGCCAGTCCCTGTCTTATGCTTTCGGTCTGTTTTTTGCCGACAAGCACCACATAATCACATACTTCCGCCGCATTTTGCCCGAATTCCCTGTTGCATTCATCCTGCTTTTCTCCAAGCTCAACCATTCCCGGAGTTACAAGGATTCTGAATCCCGTTATAAGCTTCAAAGTATCGAGAGCCGCCTTTGTTCCGCTCGGGTTTGAATTATATGCATCGTCTATTACAAGCGCGCTGCCCTTATCGATCAGCTGAAGTCTGTGCGGAACACATTCCAGCTTCCTTACCTGCGGTTTCAGCTCCGTCATAGAAACTCCGTAAGTATGCGCAATTGCAATCGCGCCGGTTATATTAAGAACATTATGCGCTCCTATCAGCTTTGTGGCAAAACTGCCGATATCGCCGTTCGGCGCTTTTACCGAAAATTTTGTTCCCTTTTCGCTGACCGATATGTCAAAAGCCGTATAATCGCCGTTTTTCATGCTGTACGTGATTGCTGATTTATTTTGGTTGTATGAAGCTATATTCTCATCATCACCGTTTAAAAACAGAAGTCCGTCCTTCGGCAATGCATCCGCCAGCTCAAATTTTGTCTTTTTCACGTTTTCAAGAGATTTGAACGTCTCAAGATGCTGCGGACCGATTGAAGTGATAACTCCGTCATGCGGATGCACAATATCGCATATTTCCTTTATTTCGCCGACCTTTTTTGCACCCATTTCACAAATAAATATCTCATGGGTAGCCCTGAGGTGCTGCCTTATTGTCATAACCACGCCCATCGGCGTATTATAGCTTTCCGGCGTCATAAGTACATTATATTTTGCTCTGAGCAAAGTATTAAGATAATATTTTACGCTTGTTTTGCCATAGCTTCCGGTCACACCGATAATCCTGAGTTCCGGACACTTGCCAAGTATTTTTTTCGCTTCGCTGATAAAGTGGTTATTTACCGACTTTTCAATCGGTTTGTTTATAAAGTTTGCGGCAATTTCCAAAACCGGCGACACAAGATAGAGACAAATCATTGATATTAACGCTGATTTAATCCCGCCCAAGAACGCAGCAGCCGCAATAACCGTAGCGGTAATCACCGCTTCCGTCACAAGCATTCTCCGGACTCTTTTTGTATACACAAGCGGTTTTTTTGCCTTTTGCGGCCTTTCAAGATACGCACCCCACAAAAGTGCGGCAATTGTGACCGGCAATGCCGAGAATAATGCTCCCAACAGAGCCGCGGCAGCCATAAATACATTTACAAGCCACTTGCTTCTGTTATTTCTCATCCATCTTATCTGAGTCGGTGCAGCATATGAATTAAGCTGAAAGATATGCATAAATCTTACAACCGATAAAATATATGCAGCAAAAAAGCTTATAATTGCAATTATATCAAGTATCATTTTTTTAATCTTCCTTTATTATATATTTAAAAATGAGCAGATAACTCTTATTACCTTTCCCGGCTGCTCCAAAAATGAAAAATGTCCTGCTCCCTCGCACACAACCAATCCGCTGTCCGGAATCATTTCCTCCATAAGCTTGGCATCCGACAGCGGTGTTGCATCGTCCTTATCGCCCCAAATGAGCAGCGTCGGCGCATACACCTTCGGGAAAACATGCCGTAAATCTTCGTTTACCGCCAGAACAAGGCATCGCCTCATCATCGGAGATGCGGCATTATAATCCGCAGAGCCGTTTTTCTTCCGCAGATTTTCTATTGCATCGGGAAAAATCACCTGTACAGGCTTTAAAGTTAATACAAATTTTGAAATTTTGTATATCCTTTGCCTGATTTTTTGTTTAATTGTTTTCGGGGGCTTGACACCGGCACTGTCAATTAAAATCACCTTATCGATTTCGAACGGCAGCCTTTCCTTTTCAAAAAGCTTAAAAATAACTCTGCCGCCGAACGAATGACCCAAAAGCACCGCTTTCTTGACATTAAGCTTTTCAAGAAGCTCTATGACAAAATCGGCATAAGCATTAACATCCCATGCTTCTTTAGGTTCATCGCTTCCGCCGAAGCCCGGGAAATCCGGTGCAATAACCTTGTATTTTTCGGATACCTTTTCCGTTATTTTGGCAAACAATCCCTTATTTGCCCCCCAGCCGTGCAAAAACACCGCTGCTTCGCCCTCGCCCTCAATATCGCAGGCGATATTCAATCCTTTTACTTCTATATTCAATATAACAAATCTCCGTTCCGACCGAATCAATCGGTTAAATATACTAAATTGAGAAAAAAACTCCTTTGTATATTATATCACATATATACCTTTTTTTGCAAGATAAAATAAAAAATATATAATATTTTTTCTAAATCTTTGTAATAATGAAAAAATGAGGTTGACAAAAAGCAAACCGAGTAGTATAATTAATTTATACGCGGATGTAGTTTAGTGGTAAAATATCAGCTTCCCAAGCTTAAGTTACGGGTTCGATTCCCGCCATCCGCTCCAATTGAGAAAGCCGCCTGCTGGGCGGCTTTTTGGTTTTATCAATTATCATAAATATACAATTGCTGTCATGTTGCAGATTACTCAAAGGCTAAAAAAAATCGAAATGGAGCGAAGTCCATTCCGACGTGGAGGAGAGGATGGGATTCGAACCCACGAATGCTATTAACATTACAGCATTTCCAATGCTGCGCCTTCGACCTCTCGGCCACCTCTCCAAAATTACTTATTTATTATACATGATTCTTTTATAAATGTCAAGCATTTTTCAAAAAAACACTGAATTATTTATACCAAAAAAACAAGCAATAACCTATATGTACAAAAATACACTCTCTTAGTGCCCCGATAATATATATTTTGACAAAAAATAAATATTTTTTTTGAAAGTATTGACAAAAAGAATTAGTTATGCTAAACTAACTAGTGAAGTTAGCAGAAGCTAACTGAATATTTTGAATACCGGTTAGATTGGTCTAACCAAAGAACGGAGGTCAATATATGCTGCCGCTTAGTTTAGCAAATGTCGGTGAAAACAATATCATCAAAAAAATCGGCGGTAAACCCGAGGTTAAGAAACATCTTGAAAATCTTGGATTTGTTGTCGGTGGAAATGTGCAGATTGTAAGCACTCTCGGCGGAAACGTGATTGTAAATGTAAAAGAAGCGCGGGTTGCCATAAGCGAAGAAATGGCGCGCAAAATCATGGTATGATTTATATATGTAAAAAGTCTTGCAATGCAAGCTTTGGGGAAACCTATATATAATATTAAGCTCAGGAGGAGAAAATATGAAAACTTTGAAAGAAGCAAAAATCGGCGAAACCGTCAATGTGGTAAAGCTGCATGGTGAGGGTGCCGTAAAACGCAGACTCATGGACATGGGAATTACAAAAGGCGTTTCGGTATTTATCAGGAAAGTAGCTCCGCTCGGAGACCCGATTGAGGTAACCGTAAGAGGCTATGAGCTGTCCTTAAGAAAAGCGGATGCCGAAATGATAGAAATTCAATAATAAAGAAAGCGAGGATGGAAAATGAGTATCAAAATTGCCCTTGCGGGTAACCCAAACTGTGGTAAGACCACATTATTCAATGCCCTGACAGGTTCAAACCAATTTGTCGGAAACTGGCCGGGTGTTACAGTTGAGAAAAAAGAAGGAAAGCTCAAAAAGCATGACGGTGTAATAATTACCGACCTTCCCGGAATTTATTCACTTTCTCCGTACACTCTGGAGGAAGTAGTTGCAAGAAATTATCTTATCGATGAGCGTCCGGATGCGGTATTGAATATCATAGACGGAACAAACCTTGAAAGAAACCTTTATCTTACAACTCAGCTTACAGAGCTTGGTATTCCGGTTGTAATCGCAATCAATATGATGGACGTTGTCAGAAAAAACGGCGACAAAATCAATATTGCCGAACTTTCAAGAGAGCTTGGATGTAAAATAATCGAAATATCGGCATTAAAAGGCGACGGAGTTATGGCGGCTGCCGAAGAAGCAATTAAAGCTGCGCAAAACGGAAAAACCGTTCCCATGCACACTTTCAGCGGTGTTGTTGAACATGCAATTGCTCATATTGAAGAAGCGGTGCTTCACGATATGCCGGAAGAGCAGCAAAGATGGTATGCAATCAAGATTTTTGAGCGTGATGAAAAAGTAATTTCAAAGCTCGGAATAAGCGCCGATGCCATGAATCATATTGACTCAGATATAAAAGCAGCAGAAGATGAGCTTGACGATGACGCCGAAAGTATTATCACCAACGAAAGATACATATATATAGCTGAATTAATCAAGGGCTGCTACAAAAAGAAAAATGCCGGGAAATTATCCTCCTCGGATAAAATTGACCGTGTTGTAACAAACCGTTGGCTCGGACTTCCGATATTTGCAGCAGTTATGTTCCTTGTTTACTATATATCGATGGTTACGGTCGGAACCGCTGCGACAGACTGGGCAAATGACGGATTGTTCGGTGACGGCTGGCATTTATTCGGAATAGGCTCTGCCGAGTATAGTGAGAAATCGGATGAATTTACATCTGCTGCCCAAGCAGTAAGTGCATTTGCCGATATTGATGTCACTGCAGATGATTTCAACGCGGACACCGCTCTTTCTGAAATTAAAGACTTTACTCCGGAAGAAAAAACCGCAACAATAGAAGTAGAAGATGAAGAAACACTTGCTACCAACGAAATGACAGCTTACTACGATGCAATCCCCGATAATGCGGATGAAGAAAGCACAATCGGTATGAGCTACACAGACGCCGTTAAATATTTTGAAGAAAACGGCTTTGATGAGCCTGACCCTGCCGATTACGGCATATGGGTACCCGGTATTCCGGTACTGGTAGAATCCGGACTTGAAAAAATAAATTGTGCAGAATGGCTGTCGGGACTTATCCTTGACGGTATCATCGCCGGCGTCGGTGCAGTTTTGGGATTCGTTCCTCAGATGCTTGTACTTTTCCTTTTGCTTGCATTCCTGGAAGCTTGCGGATATATGTCAAGAATCGCATTCGTACTCGACCGTATTTTCAGAAAATTCGGTCTTTCGGGTAAATCCTTCATTCCTATGCTTATCGGTACAGGCTGCGGAGTTCCCGGAATTATGGCTTCAAGAACAATCGAAAATGACCGTGACAGAAAAATGACAATCATGACTACAACATTTATTCCCTGCGGTGCAAAAGTTCCGTTCATTGCTATGATTGCCGGAGCTATCTTCGGTGGAAGTGCATGGGTTGCTACCTCTGCATACTTTGTCGGTATGGCTGCAATCGTAATCTCGGGTATTATGCTTAAAAAGACTAAGATGTTCGCAGGTGATCCCGCTCCGTTCGTTATGGAGCTGCCGGCATACCACATGCCTACACTCCTGAACGTACTCAGAAGCATGTGGGAGCGCGGTTGGTCATTTATCAAAAAAGCCGGCACAATCATTCTTTTGTCAACAATTTTGGTATGGTTCACTTCATATTTCGGCTTTACAGACGAGGGCTTCAGAATGTTGTCGGAAGATGAGCTCGGAATGAG
>CAKSFY010000075.1 GCA_934454035.1 uncultured Clostridia bacterium
GATTACTACAGGGAAGAATATGGCATATTTAAAAATAGCTGAAGGTTGTGATAATAGATGTACATATTGTGCTATTCCATATATAAGAGGAAAATATGTAAGTAGAAAAATGGAAGATGTTTTAAAGGAAGCAAATGAGCTTGCAAAAAAAGGAATAAAGGTAAAACTGTTTGAAATGAAGCCGAAAAAATTTTCTCCTGCACATTCGGATGAGAATTTGGCAGAGCTTGTATGCTCCAATTCATTGAAAGCCGAAAGAATTGAAAATGCATGCGGCCTTTTAAAAGAAGAAATGCGGTTGTTTGATTCTTTAATGATGCAGGCTGCGGATGTGTCGAGAGTTCCGGCAGGAGGTGCGCTGGCGGTTGACCGCAAAAAGTTTTCGGCATTTATTACCGATAAAATTAAACACTGTGAAAATATTGAGCTTGTACACGGAGAAGTGACTCATATAAATGAGGATGATTATACAATTATTGCAACCGGGCCTCTTACCTCGGAGGCTTTGAGTGAGGAGATAAAACGAATAACAGGCAGTGAGGGTCTATACTTTTATGACGCTGCCGCTCCGGTTGTAATGAAAGAAAGTATTGATTTTGAAAAAGTGTTTTATGCCGCAAGATATGACAGAGGTACGCCTGACTATATCAATTGCCCTATGACAAAGGAAGAATATGATGCATTTTATAAAGAACTTGTAAATGCCGAAACGGCACCGCTGAAGGATTTTGAAGCAGGGAATGTTTTTGAGGGCTGCATGCCTGTTGAGGTAATGGCTAAAAGAGGCGAAAAGACTCTTTTGTTCGGTCCTTTGAAGCCGGTAGGACTTACAAATCCAAAAACAGGCAGGGATGACAGTTATGCGGTTGTTCAGCTGAGAAGAGATAACTCGGAGGATACTCTTTATAATATTGTCGGCTTTCAAACAAATTTAAAATGGGGCGAGCAAAAAAGAGTTTTCTCTATGATTCCGGGACTGGAAAATGCAGAGTTTGCAAGATATGGAGTAATGCACAGAAATACATATCTTGAAGCTCCGAAATTACTTGATAAATATTATCGTATGAAAAAACAGCCGAAAATATTTTTTGCAGGACAGATAACCGGTGTGGAAGGGTATGTTGAGTCTGCATCATCGGGAATACTTGCAGGCATTAATATGGCAAATATGATAATGGGAAATGCTTTTTTGGAACCGGACAGTAAAACGGCTATAGGGGCATTGCCTTTATATATTTCAAATGAAGCAATAGAAAAGCTGCAGCCGATGAATGCAAATTTCGGGATAATTGAAGGGTTGTCCGAAAGAGTAAAAGGAAAAAAGACTGAACGTTACAAGCTTGTTGCAGAACGGTCTTTGACTATTCTTGAAAAAAATTTAAAGGAGAGTGGGTATTATGAGTAAGAAAAAAATTATTGTTTCCGCAATTGCTGTTATAGTTATTGCAGGGATTGCGGCGGTAGGACTTTTTTTGTCAAAAAAACATGGAAATGACGTCCCTGCCGATAATAAACAGATAACCGATGTACAGAAAGATGATAATAACCTTACAGAAAGCGCTCAGCCGAAACAGGAGGAAGAGCAGACCGGGGAAAAGCAGGAAAATAAGCAAAATAGCAGTGAAACAGAAAAAACACCGGTGTTTATGTACTTTGTTTCGGAGTCGGACTCAAATTATGATGAAGCATTAAAAGTCTTTGAAGAGCTAAAAAAAGAATATGGCACAAAAATAGAATTTGACCTTAAAAATGTGACAAAAGACCCGAAGCTTCTTGAAAATTTCAGCCTTGTGGACGGTAACACACCGGCTCTGATAATGGACGGAAAAGAGGGAATTGTCGGATTTCAGTTCAAAATGACCGATAAAAATACTTTAAAGTCTGAAATAGAAAAAGCGTTAAAATAATTGAATTTAAAGATAGGGAATGCAGTAATGGCGAATTATGTAGATAAAGAAGAAATTGACAGACAGAAAAAATATATCATGTATTTGCGTGAATATTCCGAAAATTTCCGCGCATTAAACGGGCGGTCACCGCTTGCCGATACAGAGACCTACGGTTGTCAGCAAAACGAAAATGATACCGAAAGAATAAGAGGAATGCTTAAAGAAAGCGGTTTTGAATTTTGCGATACGGCAGATATTGCCGACCTTGTTGTATATAATACCTGTGCCGTGCGTGAAAATGCAGAGCAAAAAGTGTTTGGACGTTTGGGAATACTTAAGCATCTTAAGGAAAGCCGTCCGGAGCTTATTATTGCGCTTTGCGGCTGCATGGTGCAGCAGGAGCATATAACCGAAAAAATCAGAAAGATACATCCGCAGGTGGATTTGATTTTCGGGACGCATGCTCTTTACAAATTCCCGGAACTCCTTTATAAAACCGTAATAGAAAAAAGAAAGGTTGTTTCGATTGAAAACTCAGACGGAACAATAGCGGAGGATATTCCTATTCTGCATACGAGTGACAACAAGGCTTGGGTTTCTGTTATGTACGGCTGCAACAATTTCTGCACTTACTGTATAGTTCCGTATGTCAGAGGCAGAGAAAGGAGCAGAAAACCGGAGGCTGTAACGGATGAGGTGAAAAATCTTGTCAAAAACGGAGTCAGTGAAATATGTCTCTTAGGGCAGAATGTAAATTCATATGGCAAAGATTTGGAAGATGAGGTTGACTTTTCCGATTTGCTTATGATGATAAATGACATTGACGGGGTGGAAAGAATCCGTTTTATGACGTCGCACCCAAAGGATTTAAAAGATAAACTGATTGATACTATGGCAGCCTGCGATAAAATATGCAAGCAGCTGCATTTGCCTTTTCAGGCAGGTTCGGATAAGGTCTTAAAAGATATGAACAGGCACTATACAAAGGCAGAGTATTTGCAAAAAATTCAGAAGGTTAAAGAAAAAATTCCGGGTATATCGCTTACCACAGATGTAATAGTAGGTTTTCCGACCGAAACATGCGAAGATTTTGAAGAAACGCTGGATGTTTTAAGAAAGGTTGAATTTGACCAGATTTTTTCGTTTATTTATTCAAAGCGAGAGGGAACACCGGCGGCAAAAATGGACTTTGTACTGACCGATAAAGAAATTCACAAAAATTTTGACCGGCTTTTGGAGGTTCAAAACGAAATATCAAAGAAAATCAATGACAGATATGTCGGCAAAATCGTTAAGGTGTTGGTTGACGGTGAGAGCAAGACAGATAAGAATGTTTTGACAGGACGTACAGATACCTCAAAAATTGTGAATTTTAAAGGTGATAAAAATCTTATCGGTAAATATATAGATGTTAAAGTTTGTACCGCTCATACATGGAGTTTAAACGGTGAGGTAATAAAATAGTTTAAACCGGCAGAAAAGCCGTGATTTATAAATTTATATGCCGCTATTATGAAAAAGCGGCGGAAGGAGAAATAATAATGACAATTACAGAACAGGCACATGAATTGGGAAAGCTTATCAAAGCTTCAAGCGAAATGGCAGCATATAAAGAAGCTGAGGAAAGACAAAAAAACGATGAAGAAGCAATCAAGCTTATGCAGGAGTTTAATTTAAACCGCATGAATCTTGCAAGGGATATGCAGGAGGGTAAAATTACTCAAGAAGAAGCCGTTAAGAAAAATAACGAAGCATTTAATGAAATGGTAGAAAAGTCGGAAGCAATTTCCGCATTTATAGAGGCGAAAAAGGAATTTGACGCTGTAATCAGCGAAATTAACGGAATCTTAAATTATTATATAACCGGTCAGGAACCGGGGTGTACTCATGACTGCAGCTGCTGCAGCGGGGGCTGCCACTAAAATTTTCTTTGAGGGTGCTGCATTTTTTGCGGTGCCCTCAAAGAAAATTATATAAATAAAATTTACTTATCAAGGAGAAAATCATGGAAATAGATAAAGAAAAATTGTCCCCGATGATGATTCGTTATATGGAAACCAAAAAGCAATATGAGGACTGTATTCTTTTTTACAGATTGGGCGATTTTTACGAAATGTTTTTTGATGATGCTCTGACTGCTTCAAAGGAGCTGGAGATAACGCTTACCGGCAAGCAGTGCGGACTGGAGGAAAAAGCTCCGATGTGCGGCGTGCCTTTTCACAGTGTTTCCGGATATGTTGCAAAGCTTGTGGAAAAAGGATATAAAGTTGCAATCTGTGAGCAGGTGGAAGACCCTAAAACCGCAAAAGGGCTTGTAGCAAGAGATGTTGTCAGAATCATTACGCCGGGAACAATAACAGAAGAGAATATTCTTGACGAAAAGAAAAATAATTATCTTGCCGTGATTTATAAAGGGGAGAGAATCGGTCTTGCGTTTGCGGATATATCCACCGGCGAAGTATTTACTACGGAGGTTTATGAGCTTGATGAGGTTATGAGCGAGCTTGCAAGATATTCTCCGACCGAAATTGTACTTAACAAATCGTGTGAAAAGGAATATAAGCCTAAAATAAAACTGCGCTTTACCTCATTGGTCGAAACGCGTGACGAAAATTATTTCGACGATTTGCTTGTTTTGAGGGAGCAATTTAAAAATCCTCCTGTTTTGGAAAAATATTCGGAAAAAGCGGTTTTGGGTGCTGTAAAGTACCTCAGAGAAACTCAGAAGCGAAGTGTAGACTATATAGACAGTGTGACGGTTTATTCGCTTTCCGAATATGTGGAGATTGACCCTGCTACCAGAAGAAATCTGGAAATAACCGAAACTATGCGCGACAAAGCGAAAAGAGGTTCGCTGCTGGGTGTTTTGGATAAAACCGAGACATCAATGGGAGCAAGACTTCTGAAACAGTGGACGGAAAAACCGCTTGTTAATCCCATAGATATAAACAAAAGACTTTACGCGGTGGAGGAGCTTTTTTCCAATTTGATACTCAGAGGGGACATAAAGGCAGCACTTTCCGGCATATACGATATAGCAAGGATAACAAGCCGGGTATCGCTCGGGAGTGCAACCCCGAGGGACTTGTTATCATTAAAGGCTTCGCTTACAAAGCTTCCGGAGCTTAAATATCTTTTATCAAAAGCAAAATCACAGCTGCTTGCCGATATTTTTAAAAATATTGATATTATGGAGGATATCCGCACCCTTATAGAGGATTCGATATCGGATAATCAGGAAGGTGAAATCATCAAGGGCGGATATAACGCAGAACTTGATGAACTTAAATATATTAAAGAAAGCGGTACACAGTGGATTGCCGAAGCGGAAGCCGCCGAAAAGGAAAAAACCGGCATTAAGAATTTGAAAATAAGATATAATAAAGTATTCGGATATTACATAGAGATCAGCAATTCGTTTAAAGATATGGTACCTGATAATTATATCAGAAAGCAGACGCTTGTAAACGGAGAAAGGTTTATAACGCCGGAACTTAAAGAAATGGAAAGCAAGGTAATAGGCGCCGCAGGAAAGATAGATATTATCGAAGCAGAAATACTTAATAAGGTCAGAGCAACGATTTCCCTGGAAATACCGAGATTAAAGAGAGTGTGCCGCTGCGTTTCCGAATGTGATGCGATTAGCTCTCTTGCAGAGGTTGCATACAAGAATAATTATACAATGCCTAAGATTGCATCCGGCGGTGAACTGGTTATAAAGGACGGACGGCATCCGGTAGTTGAGAGATACCTTAAAAATACCATGTTTGTGCCGAATGATACATACTTAAATCCCGATACTGACAGACTGATGATAATAACAGGTCCGAATATGGCAGGTAAATCCACTTATATGAGGCAGGTTGCGCTTATTACGCTTATGGCACAGATGGGCAGCTTTGTCCCGGCAGCATATGCAAAAATAACGCCGGTAGATAAAATATTTACAAGAGTCGGTGCATCGGATGATATAGCCGCCGGGCAGAGTACTTTTATGCTTGAAATGGTTGAGGTTTCCGCCATAATAAAAAATGCAACCAAGAACTCGCTTGTAATCATGGACGAGATCGGCAGAGGAACCAGTACTTATGACGGACTTTCTATTGCATGGTCGGTTGCAGAATATATGAGCAACCGAAAAAAATGCGGTGCAAAAACACTTTTTGCCACGCATTATCATGAGATGACCGAGCTTGAAAATAAGCTTGACGGGATTAAAAATTATAATATAGCCGTGAAAAAACACGGTGACGATATAACTTTCTTACGGAAAATTATTCCGGGCGGAACGGATGACAGCTACGGAATTGAAGTGGCGGCGCTTGCAGGTGTTCCAGGAGACGTAATAAAAAGAGCAAAAGAAATACTTAAAAAAATTGAGACCGATGATTTTAAAAATGAGGCTCCGAAGAAAAAGGAAGAGCCTAAGTCGAATCAGCTTGACTTTGGCGAGCAGCTGGCACTGGAGCTTGCAGACGAGCTGAAAAGGATTGATGTTACGACATTTACTCCTATCGAAGCACTCAATAAACTTTATGAGCTTGCAAACAAAGCAAAGGATATAATTTAGGAGGTATTTATGGGAATAATAAAGACTCTGAGCAAAGATGTTGCAAAAAAAATTGCCGCAACAGAGGTTATAGAAAGACCTGTTTCGGTTGTTAAAGAGCTTGTGGAAAATTCCATAGACGCAGGTGCGACAATGATTACCGTTCGGATTGAAAGAGGAGGCATAAGCCGTATACAGGTTACTGATAACGGTTGCGGCATGATGAGAGAAGATGCTCTCGAATGCTTTAAAAGACATGCAACAAGCAAAATTTCAACCGAAGAGGATTTATTATCGATATATACAATGGGTTTTAGAGGTGAAGCGCTCTACAGCATTGCGGCAGTTTCTCAAGTGGATTTATTCACAAAAAGAGAACAGGACGAAACCGGGACGCATGTTGTTTATACCGACGGGGAGGAGCGTTCTCACTCTGATGAAGGCATGACGAACGGAACAACATTTGTTGTATCGAATCTGTTTTATAATGTCCCGGCAAGAATGAAGTTTTTAAAACGCGATGCAACTGAGGCGGCATATATTACGGATATAATGTCAAGGTTTATACTGTCGCATCCCGAAATATCATTCAGATATGTTAACAGCCGAAAGGAAGTATATTTCAGCTCGGGAGATAATAATTTGACTAATTGTATATATGCAGTCTATGGCAGGGACTTTGCCAAAAGCGTTATTCCGGTTGATTATACTAAAGACGGGATAAGAGTGACGGGAGTTATAGGCAAAAGTGATATTTCGCGCCCAAATAAAAATTATCAGAGTTTTTTTGTTAACAAAAGATATGTCAAAAGTCCGTTTATGTCAACGGCGGTGGAAAATGCATATAAAAATAAAATAATGGCAGGTAAACATCCGATGGCAGTTTTAAATGTTGATATAAACGCTGCCATGACAGACGTAAATTCGCATCCTACCAAGCAGGAAATAAAATTTACAAACGACCGGGAAAAGGAGGTTTTTTCGGCTGTGTTTCATGCAGTGGAAAATGCACTTTATTCAGATTACAGTATTCCCGAGCTTGAAATCGTAAAAGAAAAGCCGAAGCCTGCATTTACTCCGGATATTGTAAAAAGTGATGCCCAGTATGAACTTGAATGGGAAAAGAACAAAAACAGATGGTCTCCGGCAGATGAAAGTGAAAAGCCGCAGCCGGAAGTAAAAAAAGAGGAAAAATTGCCGGAACAATATGATACCGAAGCAAGCAAGGAGTATTTTCAGAAAAGACGCGACCAGATTTTGAAAAGCCTTGCATTTGAGAAAGCGGAAGCAGCACTGAATGAGACTCTGCCGGAGGTAATTCCTCCTGAAAAAAGCAAAACACCTATTTTTGATTATATAACATCTGAAATCGTTAAAAATGAAATTGAGGAAAAACCTAAAGATTATAAAGTAATAGGGCAGATATTCGCCACCTATGTGATAGTCGAAAAGGGTGATGAAATGCTTTTAATTGACCAGCATGCCGCGCATGAGCGTATAAAGTATGAAGAAATAAAAAAGGAACTGGACGAAAAAAAGGTTTCGGCACAGGATTTGCTGATTCCGATAACCGTAAAACTTTCTCCTGTCGAATATGAAATTTTTGCGGAAAACAAGAATTTTTTGAGTGAGCTTGGATTTGAGACGGATAATTTCGGAGAAAATACAATTGTCGTAAGGACAGCACCGGCATATGTTGAGTATGAAGACGTTGAGCAGCTTTTAATTGAACTTTTGGGGCAGATAACCGATAATAAAAAAGGACCGGTGTCGCAAAAAGCAGAATATGCAGTGTACACAATTGCATGCAAGGCGGCAGTAAAGGCAAATCATTTATTTGACATAAAAGAACTTGAGCATCTTGCCGGCAAGGTTTTTGAGCTCGGTTCGGTAAATACCTGCCCTCACGGCAGACCGATTACCATATCGATGACAAAGAAAGAGCTCGAAAAAGAATTTAAGCGGATTGTGTAGGTGACGGCTTTGAAAATTCCGGTTATAGTAATTGCAGGAGCAACAGCGTCTGGAAAAACGGCGCTTTCTGTAGAGCTTGCAAAAAAATACGGCGGTGAAATAGTAAGCGCCGACAGTATGCAGATATATAAAGATATGAATATAGGAACGGCTAAACCGACCGAGGAGGAAAAGTGCGGTATTCCTCATCATCTGATGGATTTTGTAAATCCAAAAGATGAGTATAGTGTCGCAGATTATGTCAGCGACGCACACAAATGCATAGCAGATATTGTGTCACGGGGAAAAGTGCCGATTGTCACGGGGGGGACCGGGCTTTATATAAATTCTCTGATTAACGATGTTGATTTTGAAGAAGAAACCGGCGGCGAAACAGTGCGTGCTGAGCTGAAAAGAATATATGAAAAAGACGGAGCGGACAAGCTTTATTTAATGCTTAAGGAAATTGACCCGGAGAGTGAAATTCCTAAAGAGAATGTCCGCAGGGTAATAAGAGCAATCGAATTTTACAAAATCCGAGGAATTACCATGACCGAACAGGCAAGATTGTCAAAACTGAAGGAAAGCAGATATAATCCGCTTATTATGGCTGTTTCGTGGGACAGACAGAAGCTTTATGAAAGAATTGATAAGCGTGTTGATATTATGATGGAGCAGGGACTTTTGGATGAGGTTTATTCTTTTTATAAAAAAGGGTTTACAAAAAAAATGCAGTCAATGAAGGGAATCGGATACAAACAACTCCTGGATTACTTCAGAGGACTGTCTGCATTAGATGAAGCTGTGAATCTTATAAAAAGGGATTCAAGACGTTATGCAAAAAGGCAGCTGACCTGGTTTAAAAAAGACACAAGAATACATCTGATTGATGCCAAAAGCGATATATTGAAACAAGCTGAGGCTCTTTCCGAGATATTTTTGTCGGAAAATGAACAATTTTTCAGAAAAATGTAGACATTTTTAATAATATATAGTAAAATATAATGTGAGATTTAAAAAAGCAGAAAGGCGATATGTATGGAGAAAGTACAAAAAATTGCACAAGCGCTATATGATAAAAAGGCAGAAAATATTGATATTCTTGATATAAGCGAGCTTACTTCACTCGGTGATTATTTCATAATATGCACCTGTAATTCAACCACTCAGGTCAAAGCGTGCGTTGATGAGGTTGAGGAGCGTATGCGTGAGGCAGGCTTCATGCCGTCGCACAAAGAAGGTTATCACGGCGGAACTTGGGTTTTGGTTGATTTCGGAGATATTATTGTCCATGTGATGCAGCGGGAAACAAGAGATTTTTATGCTTTGGAAAAAATATGGGACGATGCAAAGAAAATAACAGTTGATTTGAAATAACGATTTTACCGGAAAGGATTTTTAAAAAATGGGAAAATATAATTTTAAAGAAATTGAACAAAAATGGCAAAAAAAGTGGGAGGATGCAGACTGCTTTCATGCAGAGAACGGAAGTGATAAAAAGAAGTTTTATGCAATGATAGAATTTCCGTATCCGTCGGGAGCGGGACTTCATGTCGGTCATCCGAGAAGTTATACGGCTCTTGATATTATTGCGCGCAAAAGACGTATGCAGGGATACAATGTCCTTTATCCGATAGGCTGGGATGCGTTCGGACTGCCTACCGAAAATTATGCCATAAAAAATAAAATTCATCCGAAAATTGTTACCGAAAAAAATATAGCAAATTTTAAACGTCAGCTTAAAATGCTTGGTTTTTCGTTTGATTGGGACAGAGAGATAAATACAACCGATCCGAATTATTACAAGTGGACTCAATGGATTTTTCTTAAGTTGTTTGAGCATGGTCTTGCATACAAACAGGAGATGCCGATAAACTGGTGTACAGGCTGCAAAGTCGGTCTTTCAAATGAAGAGGTTGTAAACGGCGTTTGCGAGCGCTGCGGAAGTGAGGTTGTTCAAAGAAGAAAAAGCCAGTGGATGTTAAAGATTACGGAGTATGCAC
>CAKSFY010000076.1 GCA_934454035.1 uncultured Clostridia bacterium
TGAGTCCGGTGGAGTACAGGCATAATCTTGGATTAGCAGCATAAAACAGTCCAAGAATATGTCCGCACCCCCCACTCGTATCAAGAGATACTGTCTCTGTCATCTGGTATGCCCGGCTGAACAGACTTCCGATTTCGAATAAAATACACCAATCCGCTCGCCACTGCAAGTGTTTGACCGAGTACATTCACAATTGATCTAAGGTGAATATTTAGTATTATCCATAATAGTCCAACCGCAATAAATATTAATTTTATAACATTTTCGTTATTATTCCACAATGCGATTACCAGTAATATATTCCCTGTTACAGGAATAATTGACCACATACTATTCCAGGTCATAACACCTATTGCAACAAATACACACACGAACAGCAATGGAACCAACAATGTATATTTCCGCATATATTTTTTGAAATAAAACACACACACCATAAAAGATGTTACGCCGGAGCAAAACGTCCCTGTATAATCATTCAACAAAAAATAATGTACCGCCAGCAAAAAATTAATAACTACATTACAACATAAAATTGTGCTTCTTTTAACCTTTATCACAGAGTATGTAAGTAATATTACGGTTGAAATAAGCGCTAAAATCTGTGATAAAATATACGCATTCATTATTAAAGCTTTACTCCGATAATTTTATAGCCAAATTCATTAAAGTATTTTTGACCTCCGCATTCCTGCGGAATAATTTTCACTTCAATTTTTTCTTTGCCGCCGATATATTTTTTAGGGATAATATATTCATCTTCAAGCCATGACTTATATGGATTATGATCAGGGAAATACCATGGATACTGTTCAATTTTTACTCCGTCAATATAAACTTCCGCAAGCTGTCTGCATTCTCTTTGATTACTTACACGTCTCAATATAATCTGATCGGTATCTGCGTCAAACTTTATAGCAAGCATTGAGCCGTCACCGCCATAATATCCGGACAGAGTAACCTCAATATCGTCATCATCCCCCTCGAAGAATGATGTTTCCGTTGTAATTTCATCGTCAGATAAGCGGCTGTACGCTACATTTCCCTGAACATCATTTCCTCCGTCAGAAACTGTGCCGATTGTGTATTCATTGCTTTTTCTGGTGTTATAAAAGAATACACAGTCGGAATGTTCCATATCCATATCATTGGAAAAACCGGATTCTATGCCGAACCTGAAACCGTTTCTGTAAGGATACCAATCTCCCATTAAATGCCTGCACATGCTCCACAATTTAACCGCATGACCGGGTATTGCAAAAAAACCATCATATCCGCTTGACGGATTGATTTGAGGAGGAGTTTCAAACCCCCAACCGTAACAGGCGTAGCTTTCGCTTCCGTCACTTTCTATTTGCGGAGTACGTACGCTGTTAAAATGTATTCTGACATCACCTTCACAACTTGCAACTCCATCCGGTTCTATCCCGTAGCCGGTTATAACAGAGCTGACAATATGACCCTTCCCGCTTTCTTCCGCAATAATACTGTCCGAACCGTGCGTGCATTTTCTCTCATAATACTTACTTGATGAAAAATATCCGAATTTATTGGTTTTGTAAAGTCCATTATATTCACATGTTGTTGAAACACTTACCAAGGAAAACTCTATATTTTTGTCACTGCAATTTTCAATTTCTATTTTAGCATTCTCTAAATATGGCATCGGATAATAACAATAGTATTCTCCGTCCGCATCTATCCCGGCAAGCATATAAGAAGTCTTGTTAAGTCCGGCTTCGTTTCCAAATAAAGTGCCAAAATTTGTTTCTATATCATAGTGTTCATGATTATCCCATGCTGCATATATTTTGATATCTTTTAAATGCTCTGCTGCAAATTTTTTTGTAATGCATTTTATTGCAGTAATCAATCCCGGTTTATCATCGGAGAAAACAACTCTCTTTTCTTTTGCATTTAAAGTAAAGCTTGTTAAAATGCTTTTTGATTCGCTCTGTATGATAGGTTGTCCGGATTTTGACCATAATTTTATTAAATCAAGATATTCGCTATTCTCCGGATTAAACGTTTCCACCACTCTTCCGTCGCTGTAAGTGTGGTAAACTATATGTCCCCATCCGCCTTCCGGGATTGAATTGCCTATAAGAGGAAGAGAGCTTGTCACTTTACATGATTTTGCAAACGGCATTGGTATAAAACTCCTCACCACACGTATGGCATCAGAATGTTTCAAAGCGCCTCTCCAATCTTCACGTGAAATGAATTTTGATGCAACAGGCTCTAAAAACGGGTACTTTTCACCAAATTCACACGGTTTAATTTCAAACCGCGGCTCTTTTTCTCCGTCAAAATAGAATCTGAAAATAACCTCACTGCTCCCTATATATCTATGCTGGACAAAATTCAGTATACAACCGGGATGCAGGCACTCAAATATAACCCATTCATTTTTACCCGGCTCTTTATATAATTCCCAATCCCAGTCGGCATTTCCGCCGGTCTTATCAATACTTCCTTCGTAATGTGCTGCCGCTCCGCTTTTATCCAGAGGCAGGTACTGAAGGTTGCACATTTCAAAAATTTCTCTGCTCATAATTTATTTCCTTTCTCATTTTTTATTTTATTATATTCCAATATTCAATTCTTTACAATATTTATTCTTGCAATTTACATATATAATCTTGCAAATATTTATTTTATATGTTATAATATTATGGCAGATATTTTAACTTTTTCAATTACATATATTTGTAAAAATTAAGGAGTTTATCCATTATGAATAATTGTTCTGTAAAATACACATATTTTTACGGCGAAAGCAATATCAAAAAAACACCTCACAAGCACAATAACCGCTGTTTTCCGTTCATTGTTGCCGTTCACGTTAACAACGGGCAATATATATGCAGATATAATAAACAAAAGCTGATTGTTTTGCCCGGAGAAACACTTATTGTTCCCGAATATGTTCTGCACCATGTCGAAATGGAAAATAACGGTTCTTTAAGCTGGGCACATTTTTCTGCCCATTATGAAAACGATGATATATTGTGCAATTACGAATTTCCTTTTATAATTCCGGATAAATATCAAAATGAAGTAAAATCAAGTATTGAAGCAATAAATAACCCTGATGATACACACCTGGGAGCACTCAGGCGAATTTATTATATATCAGGGTTAATTATTGATATATTTAATTATTGCGGCAAAACTGACGTTGCTTCCGATAAAGCATGGATTAAAGATTTAAAAAAATATATAACAAAAAATATTACAAAAAAATTCAGACTATGCGATTTGGCAGCATATTGCCATATGTCTGAGAGCTCATTCTCTCATAAATTTCAAAGCAGCACAGGCGTATCTCCCATAAAATACATTATCCGTCAAAAAATCAATGCATCACTGAAATTATTGGATGAGGGGGATACGCTAACTGCTGTTTCGCAAAAACTGGGCTTCGCAAATGAATACTATTATTCTAAGCAATTTAAAGCCATTACCGGTATGACACCTTCAGACTACAGAAATAAGACAATCCCGTAATCATAAAAACGCATATTCTCTATTGTTTATCTTATAAAATTGGTTCTGATTTTTTTCTCATACACCGGCTTTTTAATTCCGTTTTTCTCTCCGCATTCAATTAATTTCAAAAGCCATGCCATATTTTCAGCCAGAGTACGCATAGTTTGGAGTCCTTCCTCATCTTTCTTTACATCTTCCGGACATGAGCCGTGAACCTGGTTCCAATACTGCGAACCGGTTATAAGCATATTTGTCATTGCAAAATATTTATTCAGTCTGTCAAATGCCGCACTTGCTCCTCCCCTTCGGCATGAAACGACCGCAGCGGCAGGTTTCCCTGCCATTTTAGCCCCCGAGGTGTAGAACAATCTGTCCAAAAATGCGCACACCTGCCCCGACGGAGCAGCATAATACACCGGTGAACCGACAACCAAAGCAGCATATTCATCCATATTTATTTCATTTACCTTATCTTCAAAAATACATTTTCCCGTTTCAAAGCATTTTCCGCAGACTATGCATGCTGCCATAGGCTTTTTTCCCAAATATACAATTTCATAATCTATTCCGCGTTTTTTCAGACTCTCACCCACTTCCGAAAGCGCAGTATAAGTGCAGCCATGTTCGTTCGGACTTCCGTTAATCATCAATACTTTCATAATTATTTTCCTCTTTTCTATTTAATTAATACCCATCCGGGCAACCAGCGCAAAAAATGTTTCACAAAATCCGCATCTGTCGGCGTTCCTGTCAGCACAGGATAAAAAAGAACAAAAAGCAATATAACGCACAGAGTGTATATATATGCGGCATATTTAACCTTGTGATTTCTTCGATACATTGTTTCAATCGAATAACCAATCATCAAAACGACAAAAGGAACCGACGGAAAATAATGGTATATAAACATAGTCCGCTCAACCAATGCCCACGGCAGAAAATTTGCCGCATAGGCAATTAAAAGCAGTCCCGCTTTTTTATCCTTATATTTTGCTGCACGGTAAATGCAAAATATACCCGCCGCGATTCCGCACCACCATACAAGCGGATTTCCGAATGCGCTTATCCCGGCTTCCCTGCCGTCTTCAAACACTGCCGAATAATACCATATCGGGCGAAGCATTACAGGCCATGTATACCATTTTGAAGCAAATGCATGTTCACTGGATACAACCGTATCCGAATGATAAGTAAATATATCAACCTGATTTTTCCATATTCCCTCTATTCCCTCACCGTTCGCAGCAAGATAAGGAATATACGAAAGGCAATATATGCTTATCGGTATTATTATAAAACATAAAACGCAAAAAATCAATGTCCGTGCCGAATTTTTGTAAAAATTCAGCGTTTTATCAGCAGAAAATTCATTAAATCTGCGCCAAAGAGTCATAAAAAATATTACCGCAATGCCGGAAAGAGCATATATTCCCGTCCATTTGGATGCGATTGCAAGCCCGGATGATATTCCGCACAAAAGAAGCGGCACAAATGTTTTTCCGAGTTGCTTATCATAAAAGCTCATAAATGAATATGCGTACATAAACAAATACATAAGCATAATAAAAAATGTTACATATACATCTATGGTTGCAATTCTGCTTTGAGTATAATGCATAAAATCAAAAGCAAAAATCAATGTTAAGACCACGCAAAGCCATGTTTTTTTAAAAAGCATCTTTGCCGTAATGTACATCACGGGCAGCATGAGCACACCGAACAATACGCCTGTACATCTCCAGCCGAACGTATTCATGCCGAAAATCCTTATTCCCAGAGAAATAAGCGTTTTCCCGAGAGGCGGATGAGTCCATTCGTAAACCGGAAGTTTATGAATAAATTCATATGCAGTACGAGCATGGTATATCTCATCAAAATATGTTCCCGTCAGATACGTTTTTTCTGCCGGCACATTTTCATCGAACAATTCGGAGAATTCATCCTTATTTTTAATTTCCAGCGTTTTGCCGTCTTTGTTTATCACTCTCAGCTCACGAACAGGCGTATCAATGCTCGCGGATATATTTACGCAATCACCGTACGCGTTTTCAAATTCGACACTGTTCCATGAAAAAACATCCGCGTCATCGCAGATTATTTCTTCATCGCCTGCAGAAAACGTAATAGTTCTGTCCTTTGAAAGCGGATTTGACCCGAGATAAAATTTAATCCTGCTTATTTCCTCTTTTTCCTCAAGCCAAAGCGTTGCTCTATTTACCGATAATTCTGTCTGCGGAACTTTGAAGCTGCCGAGATTCGAAAATGCCGCACATGCATATATGACCGTTATTACACTCATTGCTATAATATCGGCAGAAGATATTTTTCCGAAAACTGCACTTTTTTCTTTTTTTACCTCATGGACGGTATACGTTTTCGGCTCGCTTTCCGCGATATATGCCATATACAAAAATACAGCTATATTAACCGCCGCAGCCGTAATCACAACCGCCGAATTATAGTATACGGACGGATTGCTTTCATATACAAACAAAATAAAAGCCGTATTAAAAAAGTGTGATACCGTAAGAAGCTGATAAAGAGTATATTTTTTTATATCCCTGCCAACCGTAAACGCCGCCAGAATCATTGCCGGATACGCATATCTCTCATGCATTTTTACCGACAGCATAAAAACGGAGAAGCATATAAAAACAGCCGTATCAAAATACTTATTTTCTCTCTCCTTCCGATTTAAAAGATAAAATGCTGCTGCCGTAATTGCAAAAATAAAAACCGTTCCTGCAGCGGAAATCAACGGAGTTAGCTCATGCCAGTTGAGTCCCAGCGCCGCCCACACATTAAAGGCGTTTACCGAAGCATATGCATACGAACCGAGAGTATCTATATATTGGGCTATTACATTCCTGACCCCAAACGGAAGCATTAGTGCAAATATTGCCGCAAGCGAAATTCCTATTGCCGACATATGTTCCTTTATATGTCCCTTTTTTATTCCGTCAATCAAAAAGTAAATATAAAGCGGTGCATACATACACGACTGCGGTTTAATAAATACCGCCGCGGCAAAAAATATATATGCCCTTAAAATTCTGTTATCCGTCAGTGCAATAACCGAAAGTACAATAAACAAAGTAAAAATTGAATCCGTCTGTCCCCAAAAGGCGGAATTTATTATTGCAGCCGGATTAAAAAGCAGAAGAACTGCCATACCGTTCGGGCAGTCTTTTTTGGTCAGGAATTCAGCAAGCAAAGCCGAGGTGTACACATCCGCAGCAATTGCCGGAAGCTTCACAAGCAGAACAGCCGCACTCCCTCCGACGGAAAATGTATTTTTTACAAGACCTATAAACCATAGAATATACATATATCCAGGCGGATAATCCGTAAAGCCGTCCGATGCATAAAATGAAGGAAGTCCTCCCCTGTAAAGCATATCCGACCAAGCAAGAAAATCATTCACATCGGTTTTATGCCCAAAATAAAAATATGCACACAAAAGCCTGATTATCACTGCCGCCGAGGCAAATATATAAAATGTTTTTATCCTTTTAAATCCGAAATCCTTTAATTGTGCTCCGAGCAAAATAAAAAAGACCGAAAATACTATAAGCAAGCTCATTTTCTCCTCCGACTAAAATATGGAATCCAAGTAATTATATTATACTAAATTTTCAAAAAAATATCAATAAAAATGTTTAAAAAACAAAAAAAGTGGTATATCATAAATAAGAGATATTTCTCTTCAAATTCAAATGCAAAGGGTGATACATTATGAAGTTTAACATTATAGGAAGAAAAATCGAGGTTACCGAAAAAATGACCGAATATATTGAGAAAAAGCTCGGGAGACTTGACAAATTCTTTAAGGAAGAACCCGAGGCAAGAATCGTTTTAGGAACCGTAAAAGAGCAGGAATATGTTGAAACCGCTTTATATGCATCGGGAATGATTTACCGCGCGGAAATAATCGACAGCGATGTCTGCACTGCCGTTGACAGAACCGTTGATGTAATCGAAAGACAGATAAGACGCAACAAAACACGTCTTGAAAAGAAAATAAAAAGAGACGCGCTTGCGTCAAACAAAATGATTGACGGAGGCGAATTTGACGAAGCTGCCGATACCGAGGAATTCAAAATCATTAAAAGAAAACGCTTCCATGTAAAGCCTATGAGTTCCGAGGAAGCAGTTTTGCAAATGAATCTTTTGGATCATACTTTCTTTGTTTTCAAAAACAGAGATACCGACGAAATGAATGTTGTATATAAAAGAAAAGACGGTAACTATGCAATAATTGAATCGATTGAATAGAATATGTTGTATAATTGCTTAAAAAAAGACGGTTTTGTACCGTCTTTTTTTATCATTGTCCAAAAAACACCGATTTAGTTATTGACTTATCGATAAAAGTATTATATAATTAAAGGTAAAATATATATAATATCAAACGGAGGTATAAATATGAGAGTTTATAATTTTTCGGCAGGTCCGTCGATGCTGCCTGAGGAAGTACTGAAAAAAGCACAAAGTGAAATGGTTGAGTACGGTTCCTCGGGAATGTCGGTAATGGAGATGAGCCACCGTTCAAAAGATTATGATGATATTATAAAAGGTGCCGAAAGCCTGGTAAGAGAGCTTATGAATGTGCCCGATAACTATAAAGTATTATTTTTGCAAGGCGGCGGCTCCAGCCAGTTTACCATGGTTCCGATGAATCTCGGAAACAAAAATAAAAAATGTGATATTGTTATTACCGGTCAATGGGCAAAAAAAGCCGCTCAGGAAGCAGAAAGATACATAGAGGTAAACCGCGTTGCATCTTCTGCAGACAAGACTTTTTCGTATATACCCAAGCTTGATAAGCAATCATTTTCAAAGGATGCGGACTACTTCTACATATGCATGAACAATACAATTTACGGAACAAAGTATAACACTCTGCCCGACACCGGGGACATTCCTCTTGTAGCAGATATTTCGTCCATGGTTATGTCGGAAGTTATCGACGTATCAAAATTCGGTCTTTTGTTCGCAGGCGCTCAGAAGAATCTCGGTCCTGCCGGAGTTACTTTGGTAATAGTAAGAGAAGACTTAATCGGCAATCAGATGGATATAACACCGACAATGTTCAATTATCAAATTCATGCCGACAACAATTCCCTGTACAATACACCGCCTACATACGGAATTTATGTGCTGAAACTCGTTTTGGAATGGATAAAAGAAAAAGGCGGAGTTGCCGCACTTCAAAAAATAAATGAACAAAAAGCAAAAATCTTGTATGATTATCTTGACAGCTCCGAGCTTTTTAAAGGCACGGTAGTAAAAGAAGACCGTTCGCTTATGAACATTCCGTTTGTTACCGGAAATGAAGAACTTGACGCAAAATTTGTAAAAGAAGCAAAAGAAGCCGGTTTTGTAAACTTAAAGGGACACAGAACAGTCGGCGGAATGAGAGCAAGCATCTATAACGCAATGCCGGTTGAAGGTGTTGAAAAGCTTGTTGAATTCATGAAAAAATTCGAAGCAGAAAATAAATAAAAAGGAAATGAATTAAAATGTATAATATTCTAACTTTAAACAAAATCGCAGCCTGCGGCTTGGAGCAGCTTGACAGTGCAAAATATTCAATCACCGATGACCAATCGGCAAATGTTGACGGTATAATTTTAAGAAGCTTTGCAATGCACGATATGGAATTTCCGGAAAACTTAAAAGCCGTAGCGCGCGCCGGAGCCGGAACAAACAATATCCCTATTGACAAATGCAGCGAAAAGGGCATTGTTGTATTCAACACTCCTGGAGCAAATGCAAACGCCGTTAAAGAATTGGTTATTGCCGGACTTTTACTTTCTTCAAGAAAAATAACCGACGGCATTGTGTGGGCAAACACTTTAACCGGTGATGACGTTGCAAAACAGGTAGAAAAAGGAAAATCCAATTTTGCAGGTCAGGAGCTTGAGGGAAAAACACTTGGTGTTATCGGTCTCGGTGCTATCGGAGTAAAGGTTGCAAATACCGCAAGACATTTGGGCATGAACGTTATCGGCTTTGACCCTTATTTGTCGGTTGACGCAGCATGGAGACTTTCAAGTCATATCAAAAAGGCAAAGAACATGGAGGAGATTTTCCAAAATGCCGATTATATCACCGTACACGTACCTTTAAACGATTCGACAAGAGGAATGATAAACAGAGACGCATTTGTGCTTATGAAAGACGGAGTAAAGGTTCTTAACTTCTCAAGAGGAGAGCTTGTTGACAACAATGATATGAAAGACGCTTTGAAGAGCGGAAAAGTCAGCTGCTATGTCGTTGACTTCCCGTCAGCCGAAACCGTTAACCAGGAAGGCATAATTGCTATTCCCCACCTCGGTGCATCGACAATCGAATCCGAAGATAACTGTGCTGTTATGGCTGCACAGGAAATTTCGGACTTTCTTGAAACAGGAAATATATTAAACTCGGTTAACTTCCCTAATTGTGAACTTCCGATAGGCGGCAAAGGCAGAATTACCGTAACACACAAAAATATTCCGAATATGATTGCTCAGTTCTCGAAGGTGTTTTCTGAAGTAAATACAAACATTGCCGATATGATAAATAAAAGCAAAAAAGACTATGCATATACAATCATAAATACAGACGATGTTATCACAAACGAAGTTCTTGATAAAATATCCGCAGTTGACGGAGTATTGAGTGTAAGAGTGATATACTAACTAAGTCATTTAAAAAAAGGGGATGTAAAAAAAGTCCGGAACGCAAGAAAAGAAGAGAAAAGCACATATTACAGAAAATATAATTTTTTTAACACACTCAGCACAAATTTTCCACCATGTACAAGGGTAAAATTCACGGTCTCTTGTGAGACCGCCCTTGACATGGCGTAAAATCCGTGCTATATTATAATTAAGGCAGGAAAGCCTAAACTCGG
>CAKSFY010000077.1 GCA_934454035.1 uncultured Clostridia bacterium
ATCGCTTTCCAAAATATCAAGCGTTGTATCCAGCATTACAAGCAGATTGTGTCTTGTTTTTTCAAAGCTGAATCTGAATTCTCTGTCCCAATGGGTGTTGGACACCACATCAATTTTTTTTACTTTCATTTCCCTAAATCCCTTCTGATTATTGTATATTATAATTTTATATCAAAATCCACAAAATGTCAACATTTTAAAGTAAAAAATACACATCGGATGCAGACCCCCGAATGGGTTTGCAATCGATGTGTATTCTTGCGTAATATATTTGCGTATTACAAAACAAATTGGAAGACGCAGAATGCCGCATACACAGCCAGCAGAATAATACCCTGGCTTCTTCTTAATTTTCCGCTTACAAGTGCAGGCAGGGTCATAAATGCCATTACAAAAAGCATGACAGGCATGTCCACTGCAAGAGAAGCATTCATGCTGCCGAGCATTTTTCCCTGCGGAATCGAAAACGGTGCCAAAACGGTGGAAACTCCGCTTACCAAAACGAGATTAAAAAGGTTTGCTCCGACTATATTTCCGAGTGAAAGCGCGCCGTGACCTTTCGCAAGAGAAGTAATGGCGGTTACGAGCTCGGGCAGGGACGTACCGAGCGCCACCAGTGTAAGTGCAATAACCGATTCCGGCACGCCCAAAGCCTTTGCGATGAGTGTTCCGTTATCAACAAGCAGATTTGCACCGAATGCAATAAGCGCTGCGCCGATAACCAGCCCGGCAATATCCTTCCACGGTGTACCTTCTGCCGAATCATTTTCCTGAGGCTTGGGCGCCTTCATTGCCGACGAGACTGTGCAAAGCATATATATAACAAATATTGCAAGAAGTACAATCCCCGTAAATCTGGTGAATTTTCCCGCGGTATATGCGGTCAGCATATAAAAGACCGCTGCGGCAAAGAAAAATATAACCGGCATTTTAAAAGTATTTCTGTCCACATCGGACGGGCGGATAGCAATTGTGAGCGCAGATATGAGCGCAGTGTTGCATATGATCGAGCCGATTGCATTGCCGTAGGCAATTTCTCCGTGACCGCTTACCGCAGAGGTTGCAGAGACCATAACCTCCGGAAGCGTTGTTCCTATCGATACAACCGTTGCGCCTATTAAAAGCTCGGGAACGTGAAATCTGTGTGCAATGCCGGTTGCTCCGTCAACAAACCAATCTCCGCCCTTAATCAAGAGCACAAGTCCTATAATAAATAATACTACCGGTATAAACATTTTTTTTTATTCCTTTCTCATTTGATTCCTGTAATAAATATTTCAAGTCCGATTGCAATCAGTATAATGCCGCCGAGAATTTCCGCTTTGTTTGAAAACTTCATTCCGACCTTTTTGCCTGCCGAAAGCCCGAACAGCGATATTCCGAAGGTTACAACCGCAATTATCATAGCGGCTGAAAAAGCTTCGCCGGCATTTTTGTCCGCTATGGTAAAGCCTACGGACAGTGCGTCGATTGAGGTTGCAACACCCTGAATAAAAAGTGCGGAGGGTGTTATCCTCTGACAGGCTTCCTCCTCGTCTTTGTGATTTATACCGCCGATAAGCATTTTTCCGCCGATATAAACAAGCAATACAAGGGCAATCCACGGGATAAACCTTTCAAACATGCTGAAATATTCAACTATTGTGTGTACGCAAATCCAGCCTGTCATAGGCATAAGCGCCTGAAAAAAACCAAAGGTCCCGGCGATTGCCGCCATTTTTTTGAATTTCATATGCGGTTCGCCCATTCCGTTCGCAAGTGATACAGAAAATGCATCCATTGCAAGCCCTACCCCCAGCAGGATACTGTTAAATACAAAAATTGCTATCCCCATAATCTTCTCTCCTTTTAAATAAAAAACCAAGCATAACTTTAAGTCAGCTTGGTAAAAAAAACAAATGATTCTCAAGCTATAGCCTTAAAAGTTATACCTTGAGTCTCGCATTTTAAAGCAAGCCAGACCGAATATTGCGGTCAGTATGTTGACTTGCTACGCATTATCGTACGCATGCTACTCCCTCATGGGACTTTGTTTATTTTAACATAAATTTGTATTTTTGTCAATATATTTTTGATTTTTTTCGGAGAGTTTATTGAGAAAAAATTTTATAGATATTTTCTTATATCCACTGCAAGCTGCTGCTCCATATTTATTAATTTTTTTGCAATATCCTTTGCCTGTTCTTCAGCTGCCTCATATTTGTTTAAATATCTGTTAAGAGATTTTACACCCATGTTGCAGCCGTCCGTGATCAGGTCGGCAACGGTGGAGTCCTCTTCCTTTACCGACATCATTACATTGGTTTTTATCCAGGACATTCCCTTTGCCATTGCACTCGGTTCTTTTCCGCTGTCATGATATTTGTTCAGAAGCTCATGCGTTTCGCTGCCGAGCCGCTGGTGTTCGTCAACGCTTTTTTCCAGACGTTCTTTAAAGGCTTCGCTGCTCACCTTGTCCAGCACCTCATCAATACTCGTAACCCCCATTTTAATTCCGGCATTACATTCTTTCAATAAATCGATTGTATCACTGTTCACCATAGAAAAAACCTCATTTCTGTTTTTTCTTTAGTGTTTCCGAAAAAGCCTAAAAATATAAGCCGCAAATTTGCGGCTTATAAATATTTTTTACCATAAAAATTTTCCAATCCGTCAAGTGCTGATTGACTATTTATTGTATCGTTATTGTTTATGTCGATGCAAGTGTATCTTGCCTTTATACTCATGTTGTATAAGCATTGATAATTAATATATGTATCTGAATCAACATGTTTTCTTAAAATCTCAGCCCTGTCTGAATGTGAACCGGAGTGCATATTTAGCTTCGACAAATAAGCTTCCATCAAGTGAACTGCACAGTAAAATAATCCCACAACATACCAGTCTGAAAATTTCATTGTATCATTAATTCCCTTTTGCACAAAATCTTTATTATGTCTATATTGTTGCAAATGCTTTTCATTTTCCGGCATACTATTTTTCTTCACTTTTTTCTTTTGTAAAGATGAAATTAGGAGAAGGCATACTACTTTCGTCAAGTTGATTGTTTTCCACTACTAATATATCAACATTTTTTAATTTAAGTGAAGCAGCATAAATATTTTTGCAGGAATCAAAAGAATTATCATTTACCATTACCCAAAGCTCATATTTGCTTTCTGAGCAAAATTCGTAAATGCGTGTAACATATTCAAATTCAAGAACTTTATGAATATATGCCGTTAATTCTTTGGAATTTATAATCTGAATAATATCATCTCCGTTTTCGGCAGATTCTTTTAGACTAAGCCATGAATTTACTGCATCTGCCGCCAAACCTTTTGCAAATTTTACAACAATTTCTTCATCTTTTATTCGTGAGAGGATATCTGAGGTAACAGCGACTCCATGCAATTTTTCCAAAAGATCACCGCCGCGATATTCAACAAATTCGGTATAGCTGACAGAAGTTTTTTCTTTTGTTAACATTATAGTCACTTCCTTTTGTAATTATTCTTCATTATTAAGAATTTTAATATTATTTTCGTTTTCGTAATGTTGGATCATGTCAATAAGGTTGGACATAAACCCACTCATAAACTTTGCTTCAAGCTTAATTTGTTTTAAATCATCGACATCATCATCGGTTAAGTTATCACGAAATTCAGCCACTCTTGCAAAATTCATATAGAAATATTCTTCATCATAATAAATTTTAAATACATTGGATTTTTTTAGTTTATCTTCCATAATAACCTCCGATAAGATACGATTATATATATTATAGTATACACGTAATTTAAACAATTGTCAATGTATAAACAATAAATTTGGTAATTATTTTATATCATATAACAAATAATTCAGGCTTATCATAAAAGAGTATATCATTCTCTGACAAGCCGAGAGCGTCGGCAACATCGCCGCAAACAGATATTATATCCTGGTGTCCGTCGGTATGTGAATCCGAGCCGAAGGTGAATTTGCAGCCGGCTTTTTTTGCCGCAAGCATTACTCTGAAAAGGCAGTTGTTCTTTATATCGGTATTATAGAAGCAATCCGCATTTATTTCAGCGGCGATATTTTTTTCGGCAGCCGCCGAGAAAACCTCAAAAAGTTCGGAATCCTTTATTGTATCAATTATGTAATCTATGGGATACGGACAGCAAACCGCAGCAAACGGATGCGCAAGCGAAGTTACAAATTCTGCGGTCGGCGCCGTGCAGATTTCCATTGTTGCCTTAAGCATATACTCTGCGTGTTTGCGGTACGGCTCGTATAAAGTCTTATCCATTAAATGATGTGTGTGCGAGTTGGGTACAATCATAAAATCCAGCTGTTTTGCATGTTCCGGTGTAATTGCCGCACCGACTCCCTCGCAGTAATCGACCTCACCGCCGAACAGGAATTTAACTCCGTCGGTGTTTGCTTTTTCGATTTCGGGAAGAATTTCACGGCAATGCTCCAAAGGCTGCGCCTTGTACCAATTGATTACACTTTCTCCGTCACCGGCACATTTCGAACGGCGCATACTGTCAACAAACGGAATATCCTTATCCCATGCATGGTCGGCTATTCCAACCACTTTCAGATTATTCTTCTTTGCGGATTTTACATAGTTTTCTATTGTTGCATCGTCCTGTCCGCATACCGACAGGTGAGTGTGTGCGTGCAAATCATATAATACCTTCATATAAATCACTCCCAGTAAAAATTTACCTACATTATATAACTGTAAATTATAATTGTCAAGTCTTTTGATAAAACTTTTTTCCTGCAATTATTCCGAACGATAACAGACAAATCAAAACTTAATAAAAAGTATATGTATACATTTTGTACCCGTCAGGAGACTGATGAAATTGTGATTGTTTGATAAATTTTGAAAAAACACTTGTAAAATGTAAAATGATGTGGTACAATTAGAGTGATATAAATATAAAAGCTATGATGGAATTCAGTAGACGGTAATTTCGCCGAAAGAGAGCAGCGGTCACGGGCTGTAAGCCGCTGCGGTAAGAGTATCGTTGAATCTTCGTTTCGGAGCTGCGCCGGGGAAGCGGTTGGTGTGTAGTCGGCGTCGCAGGCGGCGGTGCGTTATCCGCTTGAAAAATAAGTGTTCGGCATATTCCGGAAATATGGGTGGTACCGCGGAAGTTATTTCGTCCCTGCTTTGTGCAGGGATTTTTTTGTTGTATAATAATATGAAAGGATGATTATATATGAAAGAAAAGCTTCAATTGATTAAAAATTCCGTATCGGAAGCTTTGGGCGAAGTTCATGACATGAAAAGTCTTGAAGATTTGCGAATCCGATATCTCGGAAAAAAAGGAGAACTGACGGCAGTCTTAAAAGGAATGGGTGCTTTGTCGGCAGAAGAACGTCCGAAAATAGGCGCTCTGGCAAATGAGATTCGCCAAACACTCGAAACAGAAATTGACAGCAAAAAGAAAGAGCTGGCAAAGGTTTTGCAGGAGCAAAAGCTCAGGCACGAGGTAATCGATGTAACGATGCCCGGAAAAAGAAGGGAAGAGGGCAAGCTGCATCCGCTGACGCAGGTACTTGATGAAATCAAGGATATATTCACGGGCATGGGATTCCAGATTGCGGAAGGCCCGGAAGTAGAGTACGATTACTACAACTTTGAGGCACTGAACATTCCCAAGAACCACCCGGCAAGAGATACACAGGACACCTTTTATGTTGAGGATAACATAGTTTTAAGAACTCAGACCTCACCTATGCAGGTTCGGGTAATGGAAAAACAAAAACCGCCGATACGCATTATTGCACCGGGCAGAGTATACAGAAGTGACGCGGTAGATGCAACTCATTCACCGGTGTTCCACCAGGTTGAGGGACTTGTTGTTGATAAAGGCGTTACAATGGCTGACCTTAAAGGCACGCTTGAAGCATTTATGAAAGCGCTCTACGGAGAGGATACAAAGGTTCGTTTCCGTCCGCATCATTTCCCGTTTACGGAACCGTCTGCCGAGGTTGACGTTTCCTGCTTTGTCTGCGGAGGAGAAGGCTGCCGCGTCTGCAAGGGCGAAGGCTGGATTGAAATTCTCGGCTGCGGAATGGTTCATCCGAAGGTTTTGGCTAATTGCGGCATTGACCCGGAGATTTATTCCGGCTTTGCGTTCGGTCTGGGACTTGAAAGAATTGCAATGCGCCGATATGATATAGACGATTTGCGCTTGTTCTTCGAAAATGACCTCAGATTCTTGAAACAGTTCTAAAATGCATGGAAAGGAATGATTAAATAATGAAAGTACCAATGAGTTGGTTCTCCGATTATACGGATATAACAGGCGTAACGCCTAAGGAATATGCGCACGCACTTACCATGACAGGCTCCAAGGTTGAGGGTGTTGAAAATATGGGCGGCGGCATAAGCAATGTCGTTACCGGAAAAATTATTGAAATAAAACCTCATGAAAATTCAGACCATCTTGTAATTTGTCAGGTTGATGTCGGCAGCGAAGTGTTGCAGATTGTAACAGGTGCGCCGAATGTAAAAGAGGGACAGATTGTTCCGGTTGCAAAGAATAACTCCACACTCCCGGGCGGTGTTACAATTAAAAAAGGCAAGCTCAGAGGGGTTGAATCAAACGGAATGTTATGCTCGCATGACGAACTGGGGATTTCGGAAGCAGACCTCGGCTATGAGCCCGAATACGGAATTTTGATTCTTCCGCCGGAGACTGAAATCGGAATGGACATAAGAGATTATTTCGGTATAAATGAGGAAGTGGTTGAATTTGAAATTACTTCCAACAGACCGGACTGTTTCAGTGTAATAGGTCTTGCGAGAGAAACGGCAGTTACATTCGGAAAACCTTTTACGGTTAAAAAACCGAAATTCCATGAAAATAGCGAAAATATTGCCGATACAATTTCAGTAGAGGTTAAAAATTCGGATAAGTGCCTGCGCTACAGTGCCAAAATGATTAAGAATGTAAAAATAGGTCCGTCTCCGAAATGGCTTGCGGCAAGACTTCGCGCCTGCGGAATACGCTCAATCAATAATATTGTCGATATTACAAACTATATTCTTCTTGAGTACGGTCAGCCTATGCATGCATTTGACCTGCGTGACCTTGAAGGACAAAAAATTGTCGTAAGAGACGCTGCCGACGGCGAAATAATTAAAACTCTTGACGAGCAGGACAGAAAACTCACGTCAAACGATTTGGTAATTGCCGACGGGAAAAGGGCAGTTGCCATCGCCGGCGTTATGGGCGGATTTAACTCGGAAGTAAAGGACGATACTCAAACGGTTGTATTTGAGTCGGCAACCTTTGAAGCGTCAACCGTCCGCCTCAGCGCTCAGAGAGTCGGACTCAGAACCGAAGCATCGTCCAGATATGAAAAAGGACTTGATGTAAACAATACCGTTCCGGCGCTTGAGCGTGCCTGCGAACTTGTTGAAATGCTGGGCTGCGGCGAAGTGGTCGGCGGAATGATTGATATAAAAGGTCATATCCCGGCTCCGCGCGTTCATGAATTCAGACCGGACAAAATAAATGCGTTTTTGGGAACGGATATTTCAAAAGAGGATATGGCAAAGTATCTTGAATCGCTTGAATTTACGGTTGACTGCGATAAGATGACAATTGTTGCTCCGTCTTTCCGCCCGGATATTGAGGGAGAAGCTGACATTGCCGAAGAAATTGCAAGACTTTACGGATATGATAAGATTCCCACGTCGCTTTTGTCAGGCTCGACAACAGTCGGAGGAAAATCACCCAAACAAAAGGCAGAGGACAAAATCAATAAAATTATGTGTTCTCAGGGTCTTAATGAAATAATGACCTATACTTTCACATCCCCTGCAATATTCGATAAACTCAGAATTCCGGCGGACGGTGAATTAAGAAATACGGTTAAAATAACCAATCCGCTCGGCGAGGATACATCTGTAATGCGAACCACAACGATAGCGTCAATGCTGGATATTCTTTCGCACAACTACAATCACAGAAATGACAGCGCTAAGCTTTTTGAAATAGGAAAAATCTATATTCCGACAGAAGCAGGTAAAATCCCCGAGGAACCCGAAATTATTACTATGGGTATGTACGGCGGCGTTGATTTTTATGATATTAAGGGAGTATGCGAGGAACTTTTTGACGCTATGAAGGTTAAAAAGGTTTCGTATGTGACATGTACCGACCATCCGTCATTCCATCCCGGAAGATGTGCAAAAATCATGATAAAAAATGAGGAAATCGGAATTGTCGGCGAGATTCATCCCGAGGTTTCAAAAGCGTTTGAGATTGAAACTCCATGCTATGTTGCGGAAATTAATCTTGAAAAAATGCTTGATAAAGTCAATACAGAGGTTAAATATAAGCAAATGCCGAGGTTCCCGGCAGTTATCCGCGATATTGCAATGATAGTGGATAAATCGGTTCATGTTGCGGATATGGAAAATGTTATGACGAAAGCAGCAGGCAGTCTGCTTGATTCGATTCATTTGTTTGACGTCTATGAAGGCGAACAGATTCCCGAGAATAAAAAGAGTGTTGCTTATGCAGTCTCGTTCAGAGCAGCTGACAGAAATCTTACAAATGATGAAGTTAATGAGGTTTTCGACAAAATATTGAAAGCCCTTAAAGAAAAGCTTAATGCGGAATTGAGATAAGGATTAAAAAGGTATTGAAATGATGCGTTTGCATAAATTCAATTCCTTTTGATTTTTCTTGACTTTAAATAAAAATCTAGTAAAATATCAGTAATCAAACAACATTTATTTTGTATCGGAGGTGTAATATAATATGGAAAAGCTTAATATGATTAAAAAAATTGATAAATCCTCCGAAATAGAATTAGTGACCCGCTTGCTGTCCGAACGCTTTGACGGAATTTTGTTAATTGATGCAGAATCGGGCTTGTTAATTGAGTCAAACAGAATCCTCACAGGAAAACTGTTTGAGCTTGTAAGCTTTGATAATGTTCCGTATGAGAATCAGGCAAAAAATATTATAAACAGATATATTCCGCAGGTGGACAGGGATATGCTGCTCGAGAAAATGCAGCTGTCAAATGTAATGACGAAGCTTAAGAAAAAATCCAAATATTATATTGATTTCCAGTCGGTGAAGTATACATATAAGCGCCTGACCTTTGAATATCTTGAAAGTGGTATTATTGTGCTGATACTTGAGGATATTTCGGATATTCTTTCAAATGAGATTGATCCGCTGACCGGACTTTATAACTCAACAGGTTTTCACAACAAGGTGCGGGAATGGCTTCGTAAAAATCCCGGAAAGTGGTACAGGGTTCAGCGTTATAATCTGGACAGCTTTAAGGATATTAACGGACTTTACGGCTATTCTGTGGGCAACAAGCTCTTAAAGGATATAGGATATTACATGAAAAAAAGCGACAGAAACGGGAGTTTCTCGGCGCATCTTAATGCAGATCATTTTGTTCGTTTTTGTACGGATAAAACTATCAGTGTGCATGAGTATTATGACATTTTTAAAAACTGTTTTGCCCAGTATAATCTGAAAATACCGATTTCAATGCATGTCGGAGTTTATGACCTGTGTGAACCGGACTGTGATTCTTATACGATGAGCTATAAAGCGCTTTTGGCACTGCAGTCGGAAAAAGGCAACCTCAGAAAGCATATAAATTTTTACGAAAAAGGCATGATGAAAGAGGAAATAGATAACCAGGCGCTTTTAAATGACATAGGGAGAGCACTGGACAATGATGAATTTGAGATTTGGTTTCAGCCGCAGATAAATTACGAAAACAAATCGTTAATCGGAGCGGAAGCACTTGTACGCTGGAATCATCCGGATAAGGGCATTATTTCACCGGGGGAATTTATTCCCCTTATGGAAAGAAGCAATTATATAGGCATGGTGGATATGCATATAATAGAGAAAACCTGCCGTTATATGCGCAAATGGATGGATGAAATGCCCGGTAAAGAAATAATCGTGTCCGTAAACCTTTCAAGAAACGATATTTACGATTATTGGCTTTGCGATTCTCTTGAAAAAATAATTGAAAAATACAATATACCGATTGCAAATTTAAGAGTGGAAATTACCGAAAGTGCGTATATGAACAGCCCAGAGAGATTTATAAATAATGTTGAAAAGCTTAAGGAACGGGGATTCATAATCGAAATGGATGATTTCGGCTCGGGGTACTCATCGCTTAATACCCTGAAAGATATAGATATTGATATTTTAAAGCTTGACTTAAAATTTCTGTCGGACAGTAAAAATATAAAAAAGAGTGAGATAATTATATCGGCTGTTATTAATATGGCGCAAAAACTCGGATTGCCGGTTAT
>CAKSFY010000078.1 GCA_934454035.1 uncultured Clostridia bacterium
GTCTTTCCTGAAGCTTTTCACGGTCGAAGTCCGATGTTGTATTTTCTATCTCATTTCTTATCTGCTGAACACGGGCTTTGATTTCATTTGCATCGCCTGCACCGCCGACAATAATTGTGTTTTCTTTCTGAATTTTAACCTGTCTTGCGCGACCCAATTGCGAAATTTGAGTATCCTTAAGCTCAAGACCGACCTCTTCGGAAATTACTTCGCCGCCTGTTAAGATTGCGATATCTCTGAGCATTTCTTTTCTTCTGTCACCGAAGCCCGGAGCTTTAACCGGAACACATACAAATGTTCCTCTTAATTTATTTACTATCAATGTTGACAATGCTTCGCCTTCCACATCCTCAGCAATAATCATCATCTTTTTACCGGATTGAACTACCTGTTCAAGAAGCGGAAGAATTTCCTGAATGTTTGAAATTTTCTTATCTGTGATAAGGATATAAGCGTCATCCAAAACAGCTTCCATTTTATCTGTGTCGGTTACCATATAGGGAGTGATATAACCTCTGTCAAACTGCATACCTTCAACAATTTCAGAATATGTTTCGGCAGTCTTTGATTCTTCAACCGTAATAACTCCGTCGCTTGTAACCTTTTCCATAGCCTCGGCAATAAGCTTACCGATTTCGTCATTTGCGGCAGATACTGCGGCAACCCTTGCTATATCATCCTTGCCGGAAACTTTTCTTGCAGTCTTTAAGAGCTCGTCAACCGCTGTATCAACCGCTTTTTGGATTCCTTTTCTTACAATCATGGGGTTTGCGCCTGCGGCAACATTTTTAGCACCTTCTCTTACCAAAGCCTGTGCCAAAAGAGTAGCGGTTGTTGTACCGTCTCCCGCAATATCGTTTGTCTTTGTGGCAACTTCTTTAACGAGCTGAGCACCCATGTTTTCAAACGGATCGTCAAGCTCGATTTCTTTTGCTATTGTAACACCGTCATTTGTGATAAGCGGTGCACCGAATTTCTTATCCAATACAACATTTCTGCCTTTAGGTCCCAATGTAATTTTTACCGTGTCTGCCAACTGGTCAATACCGCTTTGCAGAGCGCGTCTTGCTTCTTCTCCGAACAAAATCTGTTTAGCCATAATATGTCATTCCTTTCTTATCTTACATAACCTTTGCCAAAATATCGGATTGGCGAACTATCATATATTCTTCTCCGTCAAGCTTAACTTCAGTGCCTGCATATTTTGAAATAAGTACCTTATCTCCGACTTTGACTTCCATAACTACCTCATTGCCGTCAACCACGCCGCCGGGGCCGACTGCAACTATTTCAGCTACCTGCGGCTTTTCCTTTGCCGCACTTGCCAGTATAATACCGCTCTTAGTGGTTTCTTCCGCTTCGAGCATTTTAATAACAACTCTGTCTTGTAATGGTTTGATATTCATGTTAATATCCTCCTTATAAACTGCTTATCAGCACTCAACCTCATCGAGTGCTAATAATTATATTATAGTCTATTTTAAGTCAATTGCAAGTTTAAAAAAAAATGATAAAAAGCAAATAACTTGAAAATACTTTAAAAATGATCAATTATCTTCGTTTTTTGTTAACTTATAAAATTTTCCATTATTTCAATGCCTTCTTCGAGGGACAGAGCGTGAATTCCGCTTTTTAGCAGTTCAATATCTTCTTCGGGAAAAATTTCGGGAGTAATTGCTGCTGATTTTACCGCTTTTTTTGTATCACCGTTAATTTCGTAAAGAACCAGTTTATTTCCTTCGGCAACAAGCATATAATAGATTGGCTCGGCAGTTTTTTCGGGAGCAGGTTCCGGCTCGGAGGTTATGACCGGATGATATATTTCAACGCTTTCTTCCTTATTGGATGCATTCTCCTCAATTGGTATGTCAGAACTGTTATCCGTCAAAATATATGCGCATATTATCCCCGATATTCCCAATATTGCGGTTACAGATATAATAAAACCGTTTTTTTTCAATTAAATCACTCCTTTTTTCCTTATTATGGGTTTACAATGTAAAAAATATACATCATAACAATGAATTTTGCAAATAATATTTTTTTTCTAAAGAAAAGGCATTTACAATATTTAAAATAACTTATATAATATATGTAAAAAAGAACGGAGAATGGAAAAATGATGAAATGGAAAGCGGCTTTTGCCGAAAATTATGCTTGCAGGGAGCTTTGCATAAAAACATTGGCAGATGCGGAAAAATTCGGACTTCCGGTAATTGACGCAGAGGTGCCGGGAAATATAGAGCTTGACTTGATGAAGGCGGGGCTTTTGGAGGATTTGTATTATTCGGACAATACTCTCAATGCTCAAAAGCTTGAAAATCTTCATATTTGGTATTTTACGGATACAGAGATAACCGAGAGGTCATTTATAAGATTTAACGGTATCGATACGGTTGCGGACATTTATGTAAACGGAGAACTTGTTTCTTCGGTGGAAAATATGTTTATTGCCCATGATATTTATCCGGATTTTGTGCCGGGAATAAATGAGATTACCGTACATATAAAGCCTGCGTGTATAGAAGCAAGAAAGCACAGTTTGCCGGCTTCAAGCAATTCACAGCATTACAATTACCAGTCGCTTTATATCAGAAAAGCAGCTCATATGTACGGATGGGATATTATGCCCAGAATTGTATCGGCAGGGATATGGAAGGAGGTTGAAATTCTTCCGGTTCGTGAAGACAAAATCAATGAAGTATTTTTCGTAACCAATTCCATAGAGGAAAAAACCGCTCACATGAGCTTTTATATTAATGCGGATATTTCCGGAGATTTTATATCCGAATATTCTGTGCGGATAAAAGGAACATGCGGCAGCAGCAGTTTTGAATGTGAAAAAAAATTGTGGCATAACAGTTATCAGTTCCAATTTGATATAGAAAATGCCGAATTGTGGTGGCCGAAAAATTCCGGCAACGCAAATTTATATGATACCGTCGCTGAACTTTTGTATAAGGGTGATGTCATAGACACATATTGCCTTAAAGTGGGTGTGCGTACAATTAAACTGAATGTAAGCGATATGGAAAAGGACGGGACGGGCGGAGAATTTGACTTTGAAGTAAACGGCAAAAAAATCTTTTGTCTCGGAACAAACTGGGTTCCGTTGGACGCATTTCATTCAAATGATATAAACAGATTGCCGAAAGCTCTTGAATTGCTTGACGACATAGGCTGTAATATGGTAAGATGCTGGGGAGGAAATGTTTACGAATCGGATGAATTTTTTGATTTTTGCGATGAACACGGAATAATGGTATGGCAGGATTTTGCAATGGGCTGCAGCGTTTATCCTCAGGAGAAAAAATTTGCCGATATGCTGTCCGAGGAGGTTGTTTTTGAGATAAAGCGGCTTCGCAACCATGCGTCGCTTGTACTTTGGGCAGGAGATAATGAGTGTGATTTGTCATATCAGTCATGGGGAGGATTTATAAGAAATCCGAATAATAATTTTATAAACAGAGAGGTTATAAAAAGGCTTGCAGATGCGCATGATTATACACGTCCTTATTTGCCGAGCTCGCCGTTTGTGAGCGAAAAGGCGCACGGGGAAAATCTGCCACTTACAGAGGACCATTTGTGGGGACCGAGAGATTACTTTAAAGGTGATTTTTATAGGAATACAGTATGCCATTTTGCCAGTGAAACCGGATACCATGGCATGCCGTCGCCGAAATCACTTGAAAAGTTTCTTAAAAATCCGGACAAAATTTTTGAAAGCGGATTCATACCGACCGATGAATATTTGGTGCACGCTGCATGTATGGAGCCTGATCCGAATGCTCCGTACGCATACAGAATAAAGCTCGCATACGACCAGGTTGTAACCTTGTTTGCAAAAGCGGAGGAAAATTTTGAGGATTATGTAAAGCAAAGTCAGATTTCGCAGGCTGAGGCAAAGAAGTACTTTATTGAGCGTTTCAGAATCAGAAAATGGGACAGAACAGGGATAATCTGGTGGAACCTGATTGACGGGTGGCCACAGGTTTCGGACGCAATAGTTGATTATTATTATACCAAAAAGCTTGCCTACAGCTATATAAAACGTTCACAAAATCCCGTTTGCCTGATGTTTGATGAACCAGTCGGAAATTATATGGATTTATACGGAGTAAACGATTTGCCGAAACAATCCGATGTTTCATATTCTGTTGTCGATGTTCTTAAAAATAAGGAAGTTTTAAAGGGCAGAGCCGAGCTTTCGGCTGATTCATCGCAAAAGCTGGCAAGGCTGAAAATATCAAAAGACGAAAAGAAATTCTATTTGATAAAGTGGAATTCAGACGGCAGGGAATATAAGAATCATTATTTTACTAATATAATAAACATAAACTATAAAGATTATTTGCAGGCAATAAAGCTATGCGGATTTGATGAATTTGAGGGATTTTAATGATAATACATCCGTTTCCGCCTTTGTATGACGGTAATTCGAGAATATTAATATTGGGGAGCTTCCCGTCTGTGAAATCCAGAGAGCAAATGTTTTTCTACGGTCATCCGCAAAACAGATTCTGGAAGACGGTTTCGGCAGTGTGCAAAGAAGATGTGCCGAAAACAATTGAGGAAAAGAAAAGCTTTCTTTTAAGAAATAAAATTGCCTTGTGGGATGTTATTGCATCATGTGAAATAACAGGCAGCAGTGACAGTTCTATTAAAAACGTTAAGGCAAACGACATTTCGGAAATTATAACAAAAAGCCGTATCCGGGCGATTTTTGTAAACGGAAAAACAGCGGAAAAATACTATAATAAATATACAAAAGAAAAGACGGGCAGGGCATGCATTGCCCTCCCGTCAACCTCTCCGGCAAACGCTGCATGGAGTCTTGAAAGACTTACAGAAGCATGGGGCGTTATAGCGGATTATTTGGTGTGATATTTAGAACGTAATGTTATTTTAGGCATTCCTTCGGTGCCATCGGCAACAAAATGTGTATAATCGTCTTTTTTTATAACCATCGGCAGATTAAGTGCATTTGAAATCATAATACCGACATCATTTCGGGTTGCATATCCTCCGGGAATAAGCTTCATATCCTTTGTTAATCCGAATTGTGCTGCCACTGCGGTATATCCTGCCGGATATCCGCCCAAAAAATCAGCCATAGCGTCATACCCCAAAAGGCAGTCAATCATTTTAACAATTTCTTCGTTGGTGACATTATTCTGCGGATTGAAGTATCCGTTCTCATCGCCTGCGACAATCCCTGCATCTTTTGCTGCACATATATATTTATATGCCCAATGATCTGCCGAAACATCGGGGAAAGGAGCTTCCGAGGTTTTTGGCTCTATAGCTCCGGCGGAGCATATTATTCTTGCCGCTTCCGCACGGGTGATGTTTTTGTCCAAATTTAAGCTGCCGTTTTCATCTCCCGTCATTATATTGAGCTCTGCAAGGTCTTTTTTCTGTGCGTCGGAAAGCTCTGCCGCATTTGCAATGCTTATTGAAGATAATGCGATTAAAAGTGAACATATTATTTTTTTCATATTGGTTTACCTCGTTTCATTAATTTATTTTGTAGGAACCCTCAATTTGCCAATCGGAGCCGACAGAGGGATTTACAGATATTTTATAGGTTTTTTCGGGGTCAAGGTCGGAAATTTCCTGTGCGGTCCCGTTTTTAGACGGCAGCATCATAGAAAGAACCTCTTCGTTTGTTTCAGAATCGTAGAGTATAACGTCCATAAGGCAGTCTGTGTTCATGTCGAAGGTAATGGATATACTTCCGTTTTCCGACGGGTGTATTTTTGTGATATCCTGCTCCGGCTTTTCGGGCTGCGGTGAGGGCGTCTGCTCAGGGGGCTTTTCCGGTGCTTGTTCAGCAGGCTTTTCAGTAGGTTTTTCAGCCGGTTTTTCTGTGGCAACCTCTCTCGGCACCTGAGTGGATTCATGCTGAATAATTGCAGCTGTTTCTGCTTTTTCAATCGGGTTTGGAGAAATAATTATATTCTCCGCACTCTTTTGAACAGCTGCTGCATTTGTGCAGAATACCGCAGCGGTAAGTAAAACGGTTGCAAAGGAAAGAACATATCCTTTAGCGGAATATTTTTTGTAGCCGAGAATATTTTTGATTCTTTTTTTTGCAATATTGCCCGAAAAGGAAGAAGCCAGGCAATATATCATCTTTTTTTGAGATTGAGATGCATATTGCCACAATGATTTTGCATATGCCGATTTTTGATTTTTTTCGGTTAGGGACAGGACATCTTCATCGCAGCAAAGTTCAATATCGTTAGATAACAGCCGCAGCAAAAGCCAGTTAAACGGATTGAACCAGTTTACGGACACTAGAAAAAATGCAATCGGTTTAATAATATAATCACGTCTTTTTATATGCATTTTTTCGTGAGCTATTATATAACAGTTATTCTCAATACAGTTCGGAATATATATTTTCGGATTAAAAATTCCAAATACGAACGGGTCGGGAATGTTATCGCTTATGTAAATATTATCCGTATACTTAACCGAGAATCTGAGCTTTCTTTTAAGAATAAGGTATGATATTATCCCGAAAGATGCAGTTGTGCAAAAGCCGCCCAGCCAGATTTTGCCGGCAATGTTATTTGTATTTGATTCATTGAACTGTTCGTGTGAGGTCACATAGCCGATATATTCCTCCGAAACCGCAGGGGTATTAATATTTTTTCTCAGATTAAATATACTGAACTCGGTATTTATTGAATAAGGGCATATCAATCTGAAAGCAATTATTATCCAAAATAAAAATGTTATCTTTTTCGGACAGCCAAGTCTTTGCAAAAGATATTTAATCGGCAGAACCGCAGCAGCGGTGATTGATGCTGCGATATTCATTTTCAGAATCGATAAAAAAATACTGTTCGTCATTATTGTCCCTCCGTTTTGCTGTCAAGCAAATCACGTATTTCGTTTTTATCTTTTTCGGAAAGAGAGTTACTTTTTACAAATGCCGCAATAAATGCAGGGAGCGAGCCGCCGAAAGCATTATCCACAATATAATTGCTTTCAAACGCCTGTACCTCTGATTTTGGGATAACAGAGGATACAATGCTTTCTTCATTTTTAAGAAACTTTTTCCCGGATAGCTTTTTTATCATTGTATAAGTTGTTGATTTTTTCCAGCCCAGCACCTCCTCAGACAGTTTTGCAAGCCTTGTTGAGTTTATGGGTTCATTGTCCCATACAAGGCACATGAATTTGTAATCGCTTGCGCATAGCTTTAATTCAGTCATTTTTTATACCTCCGTGTGGTCTATAATTATAGATTAATTTTAGTCTATCATAATAGACCATGTTTGTCAATAGTTTTTTTAAAAAAAGATAAATATATTATATTCAATTAAATGATTTTGAAAAAGCTGCTTTTTGACACAAACGGCAGTTTTTTTGTATGAACTAAAAAAAGACAACCGATGCGGATTGCCTTTAAATTGTATTGTATTATGAAGAACAAAAGCGGGGCAGCGTATCTTGCTAAATCTATAACCGCAAGTCATTTCTGTCAGAAATTCCAAGGCAGATATGCTGCCAAAATTGCCAGCAAAACAGCCGGAAGCATATTTGCAACTTTAATTTTTTTGCCCCAAACCAAATTTATTCCGATACAGAAAATTAAAACAGAGCCGATTAAGGATAAGTATGCAACGGCAGTTTCGGTCATAACCGGCGATATCAGGCGTGCAAGTAAGGTTATGCACCCCTCGAATATAAATACCGGTATTGCGGAAAAAGCGCAGCCTTTTCCCATAGACGACGTCATAACCGCAATAATGATAAAATCCAAAACCGACTTTACCGCAAGCGTGGAATAATTATTCATAAGTCCGTCTTGAATAGCTCCGACAATTGCCATTGCTCCTATTGATACCGTCAGCGAAGCTGTTACAAAAGCATTTACAAATCCGGCATCACTGCCGTTCCCGGTTTTTGATTTAAGCCATTGCCCGAACCGTTCAAATCCTTTTTCGATGCAAAGAAGCTCTCCGATTATGGTTCCGATTGCAATGCACAATACAACAAGCATTGATTTGCTGCTTGAAATTTTTAAATTTTCGATTTTCAGCATTCCTTCCATAGCGCCTACAATTGCTATAAAGATAACACTTATTCCGCAAGCCTTGTTTAGTGATTCCTGCTGCTGAGGATTAAAGATTTTTCCGGTAAAGTGCCCTAGTAATCCGCCTGCTATTATACTTATACTGTTTATTATTGTTCCGAGTCCTGTCATTTGTTTATTCACCGTTTTTATGTATTTTATTTATTGTACCACAAAACATGCAGAAAGACAATAGCCTTCTGGTAAAAAATCCGCAGGATTTTTCTCTCCTGCGGATTTCTTAAAATTACTTGAATCTGTATTCTGTTGTAAAGTCGTATTTTTCGTTCTTTTTGAGAAATGCAGACGGATAATGAGTGCATGAAGTGCTGTTGGGGAAGAACTGCGTTTCAAGGCAGACTGCCTGATGAACCGCATATATATTGCCGCCCTTGCATTTACGTTTGTCATCTATGCAATTACCGGTGTAAATCTGAACTCCCGGTTTATTCGTATACATTTCCATTGTAATACCTGTTTTATCACCGATCAATACAGCTGATTTTCTGAAGCCTTTTCCGCTTAATACAAAGTTGTGGTCATAGCCGCCGAACATTTTAATTTGTTCAAAGCCGGAGTTTATATCTTTGCCGATTTTCTTTGCATTGCGGAAATCAAACGGTGTATCGCAAACCGAAAGTATTTCTCCGTAAGGCATACACTCGGAAGTGTTTGGGGTATAAAAGTCTGCGTTTATTTGCAGAGTATGCCCGTCAATTGTACCTGAGTTATGGCCGTTTAAGTTGAAATAACTGTGGTTCGTTAAATTGCAGACCGTATTCTTATCCGAAATTGCTTCATAGTGTATAACAAGTCCGTTATCGGCGGTGAGCGTATATGTGACAGTTATATGAAGATTGCCGGGAAAACCTTCCTCGCCGTCGGGTGAAAATGTTTTTAAAACAAGTGACGGCTCCGAATCGGTTCCGGCTTCAAAAGCTGCCCAGTTTTTTTCGTTAAATCCGTGAAAACCGCCGTGGAGCGAGTTTCCGCCGTCATTTGCGCCGACTTTATACGTTTTGCCGTCGATTTCGAATTCGGCATTTTTTATTCTGTTTGCGTGTCTGCCGACAAGAGCACCGAAATAACCGTCATTGTCCGAATATTCATCAAGTGTTTCTCTGCCGAGCACGACATCTGTTCCGTTCACAAATAAATTTTTGATTATTCCGCCGTATGTAAGTATTGTTGTTTTTAATGCTTTTTGGTTATCGAGAGTATATGCGTATACATTTTCTCCGTTTTTTAAAGTTCCGAAAAGTTCTTTTGTAATAGCCATCGTTAATTCTCCTAAATATAGTAATCGGGAATAAAGGTCTCCCGCATATCGCAGAAGCCTTTAAAATCCTTTTGTATTTTGCCGCCGATTGTAAATTTTACATTTGTAATTCCTTTAATTGATGTGAGCGAATTGACAATTGAATAAATTGTCAGTATTTCGTGAGGCCGAGCATCTGAATGAAGTCTGACGAATTCATCGCTCATATTCACATATGCGGTCGTTCCTTTAACCTTGACGGATAACCCGTCTTTTATATCAGGAATAAGACGCATGATTTTTTTGTTATTGTCGCGCCCCTTTACAAGCTGGGCAATGACTGCTTTTGCTGCTTTGTCCGTGTTTTTTGTTTTTACCGTGAAGTCGGATGGAATAAGCCTTTGCATTGACGAATCCACAAAATACAATTTGGTTTGAGTTTGTCCGCCGTCCGAAAATCCGCCGGCAATAAAAATCACGCCGAGGATTATTGTAAGCAGTAATAGTATTTTTTTCATGGCAACCACTCCTTAATCATATGTATATATAATTAAGTATATGATTGCAAAATCAATTATATTACAACTTTTTTATTGTGCCAGTGCTGCCTCAAGTGCTCTGGCGAGCTGATCGGGACATGAAGTCCCTCTGCCGCCGCAGTCGGTTCCTTTTAATCTTTTTATAACTTCAGCTGCGGGCATACCTTCTGCAAGCCGTGCAATTCCCTGAGTATTTCCGTTGCAGCCTCTTGTAAACTTTATATTTTTTACTATGCCGTCCTCAATTTCAAAATCGATTTGAGCAGAGCATACTCCGTGCGGAGTAAACGAAAACTTTGCCATAAAATTACGCCTCCTTTGCGATAATTATAG
>CAKSFY010000079.1 GCA_934454035.1 uncultured Clostridia bacterium
TTGTTGTGACTCATGAAATGGGCTTTGCTCGTGAGGTCTCGGACAGAGTTGTGTTTATAGACGAAGGTATAATTATGGAGGAAGGCGCTCCGGAGGAATTTTTCTCAAATCCGAAGAATCCCAGAGCGATTGACTTTTTAAATAAAGTACTTTAAAATTTCAGAGTGTATTTTCAAAAATATATGAAGATACGCTCTTTTTTTGTCAACTTTTTTTTGTTTTGGAATATATTAAAGTATATGATATATCAGAGAGGGTTGATAATATGAATAATAATGAAATAGAAAAGAAGCTGAAGGAAATATTGTCCGGAGTGAATATGTCGGCAATCAACAACTCCGGAATAGAAAGGCTTTTAAAATCACCTCAAGGGAAAAAGCTTGCTCAAAGTATGTCGGAAGCGGATAAACAAAATCTGCTTCAAAAGTTTATGAGCATGGACAGCAAGGACATAAAGGATAAGCTTAATAAAGCGGATTTATCAAAATTATCCGTCGAGGAAATTCTTAAAAAGCTGAGGTGATAACAAATGGCTGACATGATGGAGACACTGAAAGGAATGCTTGGAGATGATGCAGAAGATAAAATAAAAACCGTTCTGGGCGGACTCCAATCGGGAGGAGAAGGGGGTGCACTTTCAGACGGCAGCCAAAACGATTATCTGTCACAAATAAAAAGCCTTGTCGGACAAATGGGCAGCGCAAACGATTCAAGGTCGAATCTGCTTTTGTCGCTGAAACCGTATATGCGTACAGAGCGGCGGCAGAGTATAGATAATGCGGTCAAGATTTTAAATCTTACCAGAATTGCGGGATTGTTTAAGTAGGTGATAAATTATGTACAGAAAATATTCCAGTTTTAACGATATGCCCACACCGGTATATAAAAAAGAAGAAAAGCCGGTATGCTGCGAGGAGGTACATAAAAAAGAGGAAAACAATAAATTGTTCGGTAATTTTGAAACCGACGATATCATCCTTGCAGTTGTTATTTTGATGCTGCTTGTTAATGACTGCGATGATAAAATGCTTTTGCTGGCATTGGCGTTTGTTTTTATAACGGGATTTTAAAAAATGCATTAACCTCGGCTAAAATTGCTGAGGTTAATGCATTTTTTTATTTAAGTTGATTTAACAAGTCCTTTGCATATACATAAATTCCGGCACTCCAGCCGAGCATTGTCGGCATTTTATATTCGTCGGTTACATTTATGCTGCCGTCTGTAATATTGTATTTTTCCCAAAAATTGTGTGTTTCGTTAAATACTCTTTCTGCTGCGGCAACATATTTTTCTGCAATTCTTTTTGCAATGTTATCATATCCGTAATTTTTAAATCCGACAATGATAATATATTGCAAGCATGCCCAGCCGTTCGGATAATCCCATTGATATGTTATCCCGGAATTGCTTTTTTCACAGGTAGAAACTCCAAACTTTTCTTCGAGTCTATCAAGATTATCGGCAAGACTCTTTGCCTGCTCGCTTGATGCAACACAGTTGAAAAGCGGAAAATATGAAGCTGCCGAGAAAATACTGCTTTGCTTTTCCGAAACATAATTATAATCCGTAAAGATATTATCCTTATTGATTAAATATTTGTTCATTCTCATGAGACGTTTTCCTGCACGATATTTCCATATGGCAGAATCATTGCCCAAAATATCAGCAAAAAATGCCATGTTATTTTCAAATCCGTAAAGCAGTGAATTCAGCTCAATCGACGCATAATTATAAGCCTCAAACTCCCAGCGCGGATTCATGTCCCAACCGCTTTCGGCTGTTGCATAATAATGCCGCGCAAAGTCAAAATCGGAGCATTCGGGACGCACTTTCAGCCTGTCGGCAAGAGCTGAGGCAATTTCTTTGGCTTCGTCCGTTGCAATATATGAATCATAATGATTTAAGCCTATCGGCGAATTCCTTTTATTTTGCCAAAATTCATATTCTTTTTCCAAAGCGGAATATGCTCCCGAAAGCCATGCTCTGTCATTATAATAAGAGAATATGTCCTTTACCATTTCGGATAAAAACGGCGGCTGCGAACGGGACAGATAAAATGTTCTGTTCCCGTTCGGCATAAACCCGTATTTATCAACCATATATAGCATATTATCAACATTATTTTTTGCAAGTTCTGCCTTGCCAAGCTTTATAAGACCGATATTAGTAAAATATGTATCCCAGTAATACATTGCGTTAAAAAACTCCGGAGACGGAACAGTATATTTATAAGGCATACCGATAAGTGTTCCGCTATCGGCTTTATTTTCTCTTACGCACAAGTCCCAGTTATCTTTTAAATATTGAATCGCATCCATATAATCACAATCCTTTTTTTGAAAAAATATATGTTTATTATATATTCTTTTTTTTGCGTTGTCAATATTTATTCAATAATTTCTAAAACAGGGGAGGAAAGAATGCCTGTGTTCTCAAGTATATATTCATAGCTCATTGTATCGGTAGGATACCACATATTTCCGTCATACCATTGCTGATTTCCGTAATTGTGCAGTGCGGCAAATGTGTTTGAGCGATTTCCGAACAGAGTAAACTCAAGCCGGTGTGTTCCTTTTCCCGGGCAGTCGGTAACAACCTCATACGGTGCAAATACAATTTTACCTAATTCACAACCGTCCGATGATACCTTTATGAGCGAACCTCTGAAATGCGGTGCTTTAATTCGTATTTTTGCACGCTTATCCAATTCAAAGTCAATTTTATAAGTTATGTTTCCTCCGTAAAACGGAAAACCTTGTACTGCAATATCTCCAAAGCTTATTTTTTCCGGTAATTTTACAATGGTTTTTTCACAGCCTGAAATTGTAACTCCGAAATTACCGAGAATATATGCATTTTCTATATCATCTCTTTTACCGAATGGAACTTTAACAATAAGAATATTTTCACCTTTTTTTATATCGGGCAGAGGATAAGTCAGAATTGACCGGTCAACGTAATACCCGTCCGGTGACAGTTTTATTTTTTCGTTGTTCAATTCAATACAATCGGCTTCCTCGCAGGCGATATGTGCACCGGACACATTTATATTGCTTTGAAATTTGAATTTAAGCGTAATGATATGCTTTTGAGAATCCTCGGGCACAACCCACGGCTGAGCGGCACAGTGAAGAGCAGACGGAAAGTTAAGCACTTCACGGCATTTTGTATCGATTCTCCGTATTTCTTCAAGCGGGTAAAACTTGCCGTCATCTATAGCAAATTCCGCCATATCCAAAAGATATACATTGTCCTCTTCAAGCGAATACTCGACTTTATGCTTTATATTTGAGGACTGTTTTACGCTATATTCATTGTCGGGAGTATATGTGCAAGCTTCTTTTTTGTGCGCCAGATTAATCAAGAGACTGTCGTATGCGTAAATGTCGGCATAAATTACGGTTTTTCCGTTTTTATATTTGTAGTTCATTTTTTCTACGGAACCGTTTACCGTATCATAAAGAGACGGGGTAAACTCGCCGTTTAATTCGATTGTAAGGCATTCTTTTTGGGGTACGTCTTTGTTTTCGGGCATTTTCGCGTGTGCTGCAAAAAACCAGTCGGACTCGTTGTCGCGGCGGAGCGTGTATATCATATTATCTGTCCGGGCACCGTTTATTTTTATATCTGCAAATCTGTCCTGTTCAAGAGATTTCAATATTGCCGATTTTGACATAGGAACCCTTACGGAAGTATCGTAAAGTTCGTTTACCTCGTCGCTTTCCGATGCATCGATATATTTGGGACATTCGCCGATAAATATCACTTTACCGCCGTTTTTACTAAATTCTTTCAGCGCTTCAAAGGTGGTTCGTCTTATTGTTTCGCAATTGGGAACAATGACCGTCTTATATTTCATTTCGCCCATTTTTAGCTTGTCATCTTCAACACCGCCGTTTTCGGCAAAAAGTGATTCGCTTATAAAATCAAAATCAATCAGTCCGAACAAGAGCCATTCGGTCAGGCTTTTAAAGTTATAATCCATATCATCAATTATATCCTTTGAGGATTCGACAGGTCCGTAACGGAGCCAGCAGCTTTCAATCGGATGAATAACTCCCACATCTGCAATCGGCTTTCCTCTTGTAAGAGCTGTGTTAAGCCTTGCATAATGATTTTCGATATACGGATATTCCTTATACCACGGCGATTGATAACTGATAGAAGCCGGATAATCGCGTTTCGCCCTGCCCTTCATGGAAACCCACGCAAGATGCGGAACTCTGACGGTAACGCCCATGGCAGCCTGCCAATCTCCCTGGAATTTGTGCCCTCTGAAATCAAAAGTCCATTTTGTAACTCCGTAAAGCTCTGATGCCATTGCTTCCCGTCCGTATTGATGTACTGCGGATTGTGCCTGCTTTGCGGTTGTAAATTCTGTGTTGTTGCAGAGCATATCTATGCCGGGCATACCCATACTGCGGTAAGTCCGCATAGCCTCGCCGATTACTCTTGTCTGTGATAAAAGCGTCGGTTCTTCCATGACATGACCTGTAAGCTTAATTCCGTTATTTTCACACCAGCCGGCGCAATTATCCATAAAAGAAACCGTAAACAGCTCGCATATTATATCATTGAATCTCCAGCGTGCAACAGACGGTTTTCCGTCCGGCAAATCCCAAAATAACTCCGGCAGTGTCAGCCTTATATCCGTACCGTATTTTTTTAGGTAAATATCGGGCAAAAGCGGTGTCCACGGATATTCGGCAGATGTGTCGGATAATTTTGTGAACGGCTGCTTTGTTGTAAATTGCGGCTCATCACAGAAAATCGACGGAATTGTTTTTCCGAACTCATTCCCGACATGCTTTTTGTAATTTTCATGAGTTATTTCTATAAATTTATCAATTGATTCCTTTGACAGTGTATCAACATATGCCTGATTATTGAATCTTTCCGAATCCTCTAAGGTTTTTACATACGCATACCATTTGTTTTCGGATTCCGATTCATCTGAAAGTTTATAGCTTTTGAGATTTCCGCGTTCGTCCAAGTCTATTTCATAGCATGCAAGAAGATATGTAAGTCCTTTTTCATAGCCGGTTTCAAAATCGACATAAGTTTCTTTTTGCTTTGTAAATAGGATATACCGTCCTCTGTATTTGCGGTTTTTGGTAACAAGTCCGCCCGCAAAACCTGACGGCCATCTGTCCTCATCATAAAGATATGCAAGCATTTGTTCTTTTTTTGCCTTATCGGTACATGCTTTAATGAGATTGAAAAAGTCATCGCTTAAATATTCCGTAGCCATTCCCGAGCGTGAATGCATATGAAATCCGCCGAATCCCATTTCCTTTAAAAAATCGATTTGTTCAAGCAAAATATCTTTATCAAGCACACAGTTCCATGACCAGAACGGCGTGCCCCTGTATTCGCTTGAAGGATTTTTAAAAAGGTCAATATCAAGTTTGTCTGAAGTGTTTTTTTTGTAAAACATTCTCATTCCTCCGTTTTTTTGTTGATTTTATTATACTTGTATGGTATAATAAAATCAATGGGTATTGTTTATAAAAATAGGGGTGATTTTAATGCCGCATTTGAATGACACGGAAAAAATATATCTTGGAGTATTTACCTCTCCTTATGCGAGAATGCATGAGCATGATTTCCTGGAACTTGTATTCGTAGCCGAGGGAAAGGCAAGGCATATAATGAATGATGAAGAAATGATAATAAAAAAGGGTGACTATTTTATTATAGATTATAACACAAAGCATAGCTATACCGCTGTCGGTAATGTACCGCTTAAAATAGTGAATTGTTTATTTTTGCCCGATTTTGTTGATAAAACGCTGAAAAGATGCCGAAAGTTTGAACAGGTGACGGATAATTATCTGATTCATTACAGCAGCAAATCGGTAAAAGCAAATCCGGCTAACAAAATTTTTTTTGACGAAAACGGAGAAATACGTACAATTATAGAAAAAATGCTTGCGGAATATGAAGAAAAAAAGCCTGCTTACATAGAAATTTTAAGATGTATGCTGATAGAAATAATAATAACAACCGTCAGGCGGATTCAGTCTGAAAATAAAATAGTATCAAGCAGTATTGAAAAGTATATTTCCGATTATGTGGACGATAATTATATGAAAAAGATTACGCTTACGGAAATATCAAAGAATCTTAACTACAGCGTTCCTTATCTGAGCAAATTATTTCGTGAAAAATACGGGGAAACATTTGAAAGCTATCTTCAGCGTACACGCGTCGGCGAGGGGTGCAGACTGCTTGCCAATACCGACAAAAAGGTTATTGAAATAGCTGAATGCGTGGGGTACGGAGATTTGAAATTTTTTTCGGAGGTTTTTAAAAAATATATGAGAGTTTCACCCAGGGAATATCGCAGACTGTACAGAAGCTGAAATCGAAAAAAAACGATATATGGTGCAAAATGTCAAAAATGATTAATTTCATTATGAATATTTTTGTTAATATTTTTTTGTATATTTAATGAATTTTCTTGAAAAATGTGGTATAATTATAGTATATGCTTAAAATTATATTTACTATAATACAGAAGGTGATTGACATGAAAGACATCATAAAGCTGTTTTTGGCTTTTGCAAAAATCGGAGCGGTAACCTTTGGAGGAGGATATGCCATGCTGCCGATTCTTCAAAGAGATATTGTGGAAAAAAACGGCTGGGCAACAGATGAGGAACTGGTTGACTATTTTGCAATAGGTCAGTGTACGCCGGGAGTAATAGCGGTAAATACGGCTACTTTTATAGGCTATAAGCAAAAAGGAATCTTGGGCGGAATATTTGCCACACTCGGCGTTGTGTTCCCGTCAATTGTAATAATTTCAATAATAGCGGCATTTATAACAAATTTTGCAGATATTCCGGCAGTGCAGCATGCATTTAACGGAATAAGAGTATGTGTGTGTGTGCTTATACTCAATTCGGTGCTTAAAATAGGAAAAAGTTCGGTTGTCGATAAGCCGACGGCACTGATTTTTGCCTTGGTTGTTATATTGTCGCTGTTTTTTAATGTTTCCGCGGCAATTTTGGTTATTGCTTCCGGTTTTGCAGGGTATATAATTAAACGAATCATAAGAGAGGAGCAAAAGAATGTTGATGATTGATTTATTTTTGTCATTTTTTAAAATAGGGCTTTTGTCGGTTGGCGGCGGACTTGCAACTCTTCCGTTTTTGTATGAGCTTGCACGTACGCGTGATTGGATAAGCGTCAGTGATATATCCAATCTGATTGCAATATCCGAATCCACTCCCGGACCGCTCGGTGTAAATATGTCTACCTATGTGGGTTTTTTGAAATTGGGACCTGTGGGCGCAGTTACATCTACAATCGGACTTATAACTCCGTCAATAATAACAATTATAATTGTCGCGAAGTTTTTGGATAAATTTAAAACAAGTGCGGTTGTGAAAAATGTTTTTTACGGATTGCGTGCAGCATCCTGCGCACTTATCACGGTTGCAGGGATAGGTGTCGCGAAGCTGGCGTTTTTCGGAGCATCATATAAAGATTTTTTTTGGCAGGGTGCTTTGATGGCAGCCGTCATATTTGCTGCGACGAAAAAGCTTAAATGGCATCCGATAGTTTTTATTGCAATTTCCGCTGTAATCGGAATTGTATTTCAATTTGAGTTATAGGAGGTAATTTTTGTGAAAAAAATGCTTGCGATATTAAAAAACGTATTTATAAGTTTTCTGTTTTTACTTGCAAGCTTTGTAATTTGTCTTTGGTTGCATGGAAAAATGAGAACGACATATCTTATTCCGTCGGTTTATATCCTGGGTTGTTTTCTGACCTCGGTACTTACCGATGGATATTTTTACGGTATTTCAGCAGCTGTAATAAGTGTTTTGGCTGTAAATTATGCATTTACTTTTCCTTTTTTCAAGATTAATTTTACCATTCCGGAAAATTTCTTTTCCGCATTGATAATGATAACAATATCAACAGTAACCTGCTTTATTACGACGCGGCTGAAAACTCGGGAAAAGGAACGAGCGGAATCTGCAAGGGAGCATATTACGGTTAGCCTTCTTCGTGCGCTTTCGCACGATTTGAGAACGCCGCTTACCACCATATACGGAGCCGGTACAGCTATTTTGGAAAATGGCGATTATCTGACAGAGGAGCAAAAAGAGACAATGCTCATAGGAATAAGACAGGATTCTCAGAGACTTGCTCATATGGTGGATAATTTGCTTTCGGTAACAAAGCTTGAGTCGGATGATGCAAAGATTTTTAAAGCGCCGACTTCTTTGGACGAGCTTGTGGATTCGGTGCTGGTCAAACTGCGGTTAAGATATCCGGAATGGGAAGTAAATGTTGAGCTTCCGGATGAATTAATGATTATTCCTATGGATGCGGTGCTTATCGAACGGGTACTGATGAATATTCTTGATAATGCGGTGCTGCATGCAAAGGGCATGACGGCTCTTTCGCTGAAGGTATATAAAAAAGGAGATAAAGCCGTTTTTGAAATCAAAGATAACGGCTGCGGAGTTGATTCGGAAAAAATGAAAAACTTGTTTAAGGCAGGTTTTTCATCCCCGGTAAGTGACGGAAGGAGCCATAATATCGGTATTGGATTACTGGTATGCTCTACAATTATAAAGGCGCACGGCGGAGAAATAGAAGCGGAAAATTTAAAATCAGGCGGTGCACTGTTTCAATTTACATTGAATTTGGAGGAGTCAGAAAATGAATAACAATAAGTATAAAATTCTTGTAATTGAAGATGAAAAAAACATATGCAATATTGTAACAACGCTTTTGGAAGCAAATGACTATAAAACTATATCGGCAGATACATGCAAAAACGGAAAAATGATGTTTGCGTCATATCGCCCCGATTTGGTTATATTGGACTTGGGACTTCCGGATGAGGACGGTATGGAGTTTTTGAGAGAAATAAGACAGAATTCCTTTACGCCGATTATTGTTTTATCGGTTCGGAGACATGAATCGGATAAAGTCGAGGCATTGGATGCAGGGGCAAATGATTACATAACAAAGCCGTTCGGCTCAGCAGAGCTGGTTGCAAGGGTGAGGACTGTGCTGAGAACAACAAGGCACAGCTCCGATGACGGATTGCTGCCGGGCGGTAAATTTGAAGCTAACGGACTTGTTATAGATTATGATGCAAGGCGCGTTTTTGTAAATTCAAATGAAATAAAGCTTACTCAGACAGAATACAACATTATAGCGTTATTGTCGGAGCATGCCGGGAAGGTGCTTACATATTCGTTTATAATAAAAGGAATATGGGGTTACAATGATATGGGAAGTATAAAAAAGCTTCAGGTAAATATGGCAAATATCCGAAAAAAATTCGGTGAAAAGCCGGGTGAAAATAATTATATTGTTAATGAGCTCGGAGTAGGCTACAGAATGTGCGAACAAGATGAAAACAAATAAATCTTTACCGTTTCTTTACCGATAATATGGTATAATAGGGGTATAATAGGCAGATTGTGCCGAATAATAGGAGGAAAAAATATGGATGGACAAACAATGCAGATATTGTTTGCGATGATTATTTACATGGCAGCAGTAATTGCGATAGGAGTAATATTTGCCAAAACGGCAAATAAAAGCTCGGAGAATTATTTTCTCGGTGGCAGATCACTGGGACCGTGGGTAACGGCAATGAGCGCAGAAGCGTCGGACATGAGCGGATGGCTCTTGATGGGACTGCCGGGAGTGGCATACTGGTGCGGACTTGCAGACGCTGCATGGACGGCAATCGGACTTGCGGTCGGTACATACTTTAACTGGCTTATAGTGTCAAAGAGACTCAGACGCTACAGTATCAGGGCAAACAATTCAATTACCCTGCCCGAGTTTTTTTCAAATCGTTTCAGAGAGAATAAAAAGGTTATTATGACTTTATCGGCATTGTTTATTCTGATTTTCTTTACGGTTTATGCGGCAAGCTGCTTTGTGACATGCGGCAAGCTGTTCTCGACCTTGTTCGGGCTGCCTTATGTTACGATGATGATTGTCGGAGCTGCATTTGTGCTTATATATACAATCCTCGGCGGATTTCTTGCCGAGAGTGCTTCGGATTTTATGCAGAGTATTGTAATGATAATAGCACTTGCCGTGATAGTAACAATAAGTACTGTAAAGGCAGGAGGTTTCGGAC
>CAKSFY010000080.1 GCA_934454035.1 uncultured Clostridia bacterium
ACAACACTGTTCCGCCAAATGCACGTGCAGAATTAGCTGATAAATAACCTGCATTATAGTTTGCATCAGCATCGTCCAATGTTACAACGCCGTCCGTTCCCTGCTGCACAGTTATTGCCTCTGCACTTGCAAGGTTTGCCGGAATGATAGATACTGTCATAGCCAAAGCTGCCAGATACGAAATAAGTTTTTTCATTTTATTACCTCCTACTAATTTAAAGTTTTTTTGATTGATTAAATGATGAATTATTTTTATCCTCCCACCGCCTTCGGCGGTCCCCCCTCCTTTAGGTGAGGAGGGCTTATTAAGCTTTATATTTTATAAAAACTTATACACCGCTTTTGGCGGTTAGCCGTCTCGCTGCGGCATGCTAATACTTTTATATACATATATACCGTCAGCACCGGGCGGCTTAAGAATTTAAATGATTTCTCATTTTTTCAACCATTGTACATTTTCGGCTGAAAGCGCATCGGATAACTACGCTTTTTAGCCTTATTTATTAGCCGTTTAACGCGGCTTTATTATCCTCCCTAAAGGGCTATAAAAGGGAGAGATAAAGCAAAATTAATTATAAATATATACTGCTCTCAATTGTGAATATGTTGTAAACAGCAGTGCTCTTGCGGTCTTATTTCTTGAATATACATATTGTTCCAAATCACCCCACGAAATTGTTGTGACTTTATTATTTTCACAAAGGAATACCGACGCAGGGCTTGAAGTATAGAACGGGCAGGACTGCTCATAAATCTGAACGTTTGCCAAATCATCCGGATCGCCTGTTGCAAAGAATACTCCCGGCTGGTATGCCTTTATAACACCGCCGAGCTTATCTGCAATTACGTTTGCCGTAAGATAGCTTTGAGAGTTTGACGAGAATGCCTGATTTGAGTCGCCTGTTGTGTAGAAAAGCTTATACGACTGATTATAGTCGGCACCTATATCTTTATCGCCTACAATAAAACCTGTTCCGATGCTTTTGCCGGAAACTGTTCCGCTTTCGTGATGATATACATAAACAAACTTTTCTATTTCATTTTTGTAATTATAGGTATACGCGACAATGTCTCCTGCTTTGACATTCAAAAGGTCTGCATCGTTTGCCATAGTTTCCTTAACAGTATTTCCGTTAAAGTCATATCCGGAAATAACTGTTCTGACTTCATCATCGGAATCGACAATTTTATCTACCTTAGTAAGAATTAACATTTGTTTATTGTCGTAGCTGTCATTTGAATCTCCGTCCGATTTTATTACAACAGCTTTTGCAAGTCCAGTGCTGTCTACATCATATGCGTCGTAGGTCAAGTAATCATTATTCTTGAAAGAATATGTTCTTACCGAATATTTATCCTCGTTATACTTATCGGCAGATGATGTCGGAGTCTGGAAAATAAGTGTTGCCGACGGGTCAATCTGTACACCGACCGTATCGCCGTTTCCGACACGTCTTGTTCTTATACTCCAGTAGCCTGTTGCTCCGATAAAAGACGGGGTCAGATTCTGCGAGGTTTCGTTTGAGCCCTGAGCGGCGGTGTCAACCTTTCTGATATATCCCTGACCGTTAGTCATGAACTTAATAAGCTGCGGAATTGTGTCTCCGCCGGCATCGTAGAAGTAAGAAGCAATTTTATCATCTTCCTTTTTAGAGCCGTCAATTGTCACACTGTCGGCAGCTTCAAAACGCTTCATTCCGGTATTATCATAAATGAGCTTGAATCCGGCTCTTTCGTCACCCTCATCATAATACGCTTTAATCAAAAATCCGTATCTCCACGAATTAACGGTGTCAAGCGATACAGCGGCGATTTTTTCCTGTTCGTCAAGATAGTATGTACCCGACTGAGAAAGAACAATTTCCTTTGCATTTGCATTTCTTTTTTGCAAAGCTTCTTCATAGCTTTTTGCAACTGCAAATGTGTCTCCGTCAATTGTTACCTTTCTTTCACCGTTTTCGGTGCTGATTGACTGAACATCGCCGACAACCGGATCATTATATACTTTAATTGTAACCAGGCTGCCGTCCTTACTTTGTCTTACGCTCAAAACATTCCATTTTGAAAGCTCAGAAAGCTTAAGCGTTTTTCCGTACATATCAACTATTTTTAAGTTTTCGCAATCGTCCAAATCAAGATATTTTCCATACATATCATAAATTTGGTTGTCGCTTGCATTAATCGAATCAACGACATAATTTTCAACTGCTTCGATAAATACTACGTCAGCCATACTGTCGCCGTCATTATCCAAAAACTTTACAAAGCCTGCTTCAATTTCATAATCGTCCAGAGTATATGACGGAAATGCATTTCCGTTATATATAACGTCCGCTTCTTCATCAATGCGGATTTTTCTTACCTTTTCAGTTTCGGAATCTTCATAATAAATCGAAGTATAGCTTGTGCCTGCTTCATCAAGTGCCAAGTCATCCGCAGAAACCGTTGTAATATTATTTTTATCGGTCGGACTTATAAATACAAGATTGTTATTTTTTGCATCATCAACATGATAATAAGCAATAGCCTCCATACCGAGGTAATCTGCCGCAAGATTATCGGCGTCTGTAAGCTCGGTTGTGCCTACTCTTGCAATTTCCGACTTTCCGCTGCCTGTCAGAGATGTTTCGGAGGTAGCTTCAACTATTCCTTTTTGCTTATAAATATCAAACTTTTCGGTCAAAAGAGTTTTATCGTTTTCTTTTGTGAAATCGTTATTTAAATCTCTTGTAAGCATTTCGCAGTCAAGAGCATTATAGCAAAGTGCATTGAGCATTCCTGCATTCAATTCCTGCCCTGCTGTTGCCGCTATACCTTTGGTAAGTCCGATATCGCTTGCAATCCTCATAACCGGCTGAAGCCAGCCGCCGTTATATTCAGCCTCTACATCATAGCCTAAAAGATATACAATCATTTTAACGGCATGTTCATAAAGCGCGGTATCATCGGGATAAAAATTATCCGCCTGAGCGATGACGCCCATATTGACAAGATTTGATATACTTGCCGCATATGCCGAATTCTCGTCAACATCATCAAAAATCTTTGCGTAGATACGGTTTTCGTAAAGACCGCTGAGCCGCATTACTATATCCGCAAGCTCACCTCTTGTAATTTTGTCGTCATCCTTATGACCTTTTGATGTGACCGTGTCCATAATATCAAGAGTGTACAAAAGTCTGCGTGCGTTATCGTCTGTATCTTCTTTAACGGGCTCCCATGCAAATGCTGTGACCGTATTTGCAACTGCTGCCGCGGCAAGCAATGCCGCCAATAATTTTTTAACCATTGTTTGTACCTCCCAGTATCAGATAAATAATTCTTGCTGCCTGCGCTCTTGTGGCATTTGCTGACGGCTCAAACATATTGTCTCCCATTCCGTTAATAATGCCTGCCGCATTAAGCGCATAAACTGCTTCTTTTGCATAATCCGCGATTTTATCATCATCGGCAAATGCAGTATAATCCTCCGCCTTGTTCAGTCCTGCAAGTCTGTAAGCCATTACTGCCAAGTCCTGACGTGTGATATTCTCACCGTCGCCGAAGCTTCCGTCTTCATAACCCGAAAGAATCCCTGCCTGCTTTGCACTCGCAATATATTTTGCATACCATGCATTTTTGTCACCGTCGGTGAAAGTATATTCCGCATTTTCGTCCAACTTATCAAAAGCTCGTATCAGCATTGTGATGAACTCATTTCTGGTAACGGTGTTGTTCGGTCTAAATGAATTATCATCGTATCCCGATACAATTCCTTTTTCGGCAAGAGCATTAACCGCTTCTTTTGCCCACTCGCTGCCGGACATGTCGTTAAATTTCTCATCCGTTTTGCCCGGGTCGGTTGAAGGATCGGACGGAGTTGACGGTGTGGACGGTGTGTATGTCGTTGAGGATTTTCCTCCTCCGCCGCCTGATGAGCCGCCTCCGTTATTGCCGGAAGAACTGCCTGCGGTTTCCGAAAGCTTCTTGTCAAATGCCGCTTTAACATCAGCCGGAGTTTGGAAGTTCTTTCTTTCAAGCGCTTTGTTAAAGTTTATTTTACCGTCCGACGAAAGCTTTGAATATGCACTTGACGTAAGGTTAAGCCCGAAAATGTTGTTATAATCGGTCAGTATTCTGTCAATTGCATCTCTTGTTGAATTATTAAGTACCGTCATTGCAAGAGTTTCTCTGTAAATTGACGTCAGTTTCTGATAAAGTGACGAATCATTTGCCAATGCCTGATATTTTGTCGAAACGGCTTCGTTTATTTTAGCTTTGTAGACAAATTCCCCATCCTTTTCGGCATTATAGTCACTGTTCGGTTCCATACCGAATACAGAGCCGTATTTTGTGAGATTTTCCTCAAAAGTATCTGCGGTTGAATTTTTAAGCTTTGCTGCCGCATATGCCTTATCAACTGCTTCAATCAGCTGATTAAGTCCGGTAAAACCTGCACTCGGCTTATTTGCCATAAGTAAAACTCCGCAAAGAGCATCGTCCGCATTTTCCGGTAAAAGGTCATTTTCAAGCGGCAAATCCAGCTTTGTTTTGTTTGCATTTAAAATACCCAAAACGCTCTCCGCCGTTGCGGCATTTACTGCCGCAAGAATATCTGTCACTTCGGTTGCCGAGGCAATATATTTTACGGTTTGTCTCTCCGAAAGAGGACTGCCGCCGATATCATCGACTGCGTTATAGTTTTCATAAGCTATTTTATAGCTCTTTCCTCTTTCTGCCGGGAAAGGTAATGTAAACGAATAAACTCCGTCTTGCCCTTTAACCTCTCTGACTTCAAATACCGAATCGGAAATATTATCCGAATTAACAGTCTCTAAGTCAGCATTTTCTGACGCAAGAATGAATAAAATATCATTTGCTGCCTCACCCTTTGTATCAAGCACAACTTTAATTGTGTTTGAACCGTAATCGCATACTGCGCTTAAATCCGCTGCCTGAGCGCTTGTTCCGAGAACAAGCGCCGTTATTGCTGCTGTGATTTTTTTCATTAATCTTTCCTCCTGTCGATTTTACTTTTTAAGCGGTTCTATATAATTAATCGGTTTCATTCCGCTTGCCGAATCCCATATAAAGGACTTCAAAACAGTGTCGTTTTCCGTTGCGGTTATTGTAACACCCAATTCGTTTAAGCCTGTGTAAAGCTTCTTTTCATTCATTGATACTCCTGTCAGCTTTCCGCCCGAATACGTTGCCGAGATGATTGCGCCTTCCGCAGTTTTTCCGGAATTGTTAATTACCTGTGCTTTTATGACATATTCCCCTGCTTCAAGACTTAAAGGCTCGGTGCCGTCGGATTTTCTGACCGATTTATCGCGCCATACAAATTCCGAATTATCGGCAAAAACTATTTCCTCAAGGTACTTTACGCCTTGGCTTTCTATAGTATTCTCTGCCGATATAATCCACAGATTTCCGTCACGGATTACCCATGGATTTCCGCTCGGAGTTGTTCTTATAATTTCCGATGTTGCCGTCGGCTTTAAAATCTGAACCTTAATGCCGTCGGAATTATAATCATAATTTGAAGTAAAGTATCTGTCAAGCTGTCCGACAGTGCCTAAATCATATCTGTGTCCCAAATAAACAGCCTGTCTTTCCGGCGGCATATTTTCAAGCATATTTCCGAAGATTTTCCCCTGTGCCGTCGATGCCGGACCGTTTTTAAAGGTTGCTGCGATAACTTCTCCGTCGGTGTTTGCATTTTCGATCGGCAAAAGCAGCATATTACCGGATACACACGGCTGAATAACTGCATCATAATCATCATTTTTAATAACCGCAGTGTATCTGTTCGGATTTGTATAAAAGTTTGAATTATGCGGTAGCATATAAACCTTATGTTCTCTCGGAACATATTTTACACGAGAGTTTATGTCCAATGCCGCACGGTAATTATTCGCCCATTCAAACATTTCCGAATTTTCTATATAACTGTATGCCGTCTGAATTTTTCCGTCATGCCTTGCCGAATATACAAAGTCGAAAATTCCTTTTAAGCCGTAATCCATCAGCGCGTTGAAATGTTCATGCATATTGGCTTCCGTTCCGTAGCCGTAATCATGCTCATTATACTTTTTGGCTATATCCTCCTCGGTTTCGGTTTCGGTCGCAATCAGCCATGCCGTCTTACCGAACTGTTGTCCCATTCCGTAGCATGACGCCGAAAGATGTTTGAGTCTTTCCGAGCTTCCGTATGCCTCTGCTCCGAGACCGTCAAAGCCGCCCTTTTGGTTTTTGTTAATGAAATATTCTTTATGACCCCAAACATTTTTAATCACTAGCGGAACATCGGCAGTCTTTTTATAAGCATCCGAAACATCATTGTAGAAGTTCGCAGTTGATTCATCCCTGAATCGGAGATAATCAGTCCACATAATACCGCTTCTTCCCTTTAGCGTATATATTTTGTTTGTTTCGGGATTGACAGCATATATATTGTAATCCGACGAATTACTCTGCTCGGTATAAAGCGGAATCAGTGCCGACGCTTCGTCAAAACTTGAAATACCGCTTGTTTTCCATGAAGTCATCAGCTCTCTAACTGATGAATATTGTTCGGACAGCCATTTTGCATAAAGTCTGTTATAGCTTTCGGAATATGGTCTTATGGATTCAACACAGTTATAATATCCTGCCTCATTTGTGAGAGGATCAATTATACATCTGAAATTGTCACCCATCGGAACTTCATTTCCGAAGCGTTCGGCATAATCAATATTTTCATCATAATAATCCCAGAAGTTTGCCATCAAAGTATTATTCTGATATACCTTTGGAGTGAAAACAACCTTATACGTCCCCGATGACGGAAGTATAATATCAGCAGAAAATTTATAACCGTCATCTGTCCTGACTGCCGTACATTTTCCCGTTTTAACCGCCGTGTCGCTCGAGTCAATCAAAGCATAATATCCCGTTGCCGAATATATCGCACCATAAGTATCAATCGGAGCCGTTGTCTCCACAATTCCGCTTGATGTTACATCAGAAACCGTTATCGGTTTGTTTGCTCTTATATAAAATGCATTTGTTGTATTATTTACTGCTCCGTTAGTCTGAATAGAGTATCTGACTCCGTTTTCTTCAAGGAACGAGAATATATACTCCCATACCCATCCCGGGGTTGAATTTGCTGTTCCGACTGCATTTATATAGAGATCGGTCACACCGTTTCGGATAAGCGTTTCAAGCTCTGCCTTATCAATCTGCCATGAATTTTCATTATCACTCAGATCACCGCTGTAGCTTGTGGCTATTGACAGACATTCCATTCCGCCTATCGGGATATACGGCTCTCCGTCCCATATAAGTGCATTTTCCTGATTCACATACCAGAAATGATTTCTGCCCGTTTTCTGAGCTTTATAAATTCCGTTTGATAACGGCTTGTAGCCATATTTTCCGTTAAACGTTGTATTAACTGCCCCGCAATTTTCGGTTCTGTTTATATTATAAAATCCAAATTCCGCTCTGTAGCTTCCTGACGGAATCCCCTCCGGCAGTATAAGCTCTGCCGAATGTTCCGAAGCAGTATCGCTTGTTTCCGATATTTCAGAGCTTTCGGCAACGCCCCAAAGTACATCATCTTTCCAAAGCTTTACAAACGCTTTCTCATTTGTTTGTGCATTTGATGATGAAAGTTTATATGTTGCGACAATGCTCTCTTTATTAGTTTCAAGATTAACATACTCAAATCCAACACTCTCGGGCTCCGGTACTGCATTGCTGCCTATTGTAAAGCTGCCTGCTTTTACAAAACCGTCCTCTGTCAGCTCAACTCCGTTTGCGAAATTGAATCCGTATTTCATAACTCCGCCGATTCCGCAGATGATATCATAATCTCCGTCAGGCGCAAAACTTGGAATATTCACAACAATTTTTGTCTGATATTCCCTGCCGACAACAGCCTTTGATGTCGGAGTCTGCGTATCCTTTACAGTTGAGGAAACCAACTCGCCGTTTTTCACAACAGCCGCCCATACGGTTGCATCGTGAACGGTTTCTTCATTGAGCTTTGTTGTGACGGTCGCTTCAACGCTGCCGCCTCTTTTTGCTCTTGCGGTATAGCTCTTTACATTAGTGCATTCAAGTTTTACGGTTGATGCGTTATAAGTCTTATGATACTTTGCCGGCTGCCAATTCCATTCATTAGGAACAATTACAACCGCATCAAGAGAGTGATATATAAAACTGTTTAATTCACTGTACTCGTTCGCACTGAATGAAAGTGTATGGTTTCCCTCTTTCAAGTCTGTCTCTGTAAGTTTTGTCCAGTAAACCGGGACCTTTCTGAGATCTGTTGTATTATATACCTTCTCCAGCGGCGCATTATTGTTCTTTTCTTCCTCACTGCCGTCAATACTGTACAAATAACTTGTAACATAAGACGCACCGCCGAGTGTTGACAATACCCATATATCAAAATTGCCGTCAGTCGGAATTTCAAAGTTAAACAAAGCTTTATTTTCCGTTTCGGTGTCGGTTGTATCAACAACAATTCTTCCTCCGGCACTTGCATCTGTCAGTCCCGTTATTTTTTTATAATTTCCGAAAAGCTCGGCATCTGTTTCCGCCTCAAGCCACAGAGAAAAGTTTTCAAGGCTCTCATAACTGAAGCTCGCACTTCTTTGAGCTTCATCAACATCAGTTCCCAAACCTCCGACCACAACCTTGTACTCTCCGTATGAAATATCCTCCGGAAGCTTGATATCAATATCAAAGCTGCCGTCATCAGCGGTTTTTAACTGCTGCATTGCATAAAGGTCATCAGTCGTTACTTGACTTGACGGAATATTATCATCAGAAACATAAAATGTAAGGTTTCTCCTGTCGGAACATTTTCCGCTCACATTCAATGTCATTGATGAACGGTTTAATTTGGCATTAACCGTGACTGTTGCTGCCAAAGCTGACGGAATCATTGCCGGAATAAACGATAAAGCCATTAATAATGAAATCATTTTTTTCATTTTGTTATTCCTCCTATGCATTTTGCCTGCGGCAGCACTTATGCCGCCGCGGCAAAACAATAAAATCACTTTTGCAGCAATCGTTTGGCAATTACTACCGCTTGTGCTCTAGTGGCATTATCCTTTGGTCTGAAAGTACCGTCGGTCATACCGTACACAATTTCAAGCTTGCTTGCGGCTTTTACTTCGTTCAGCATATTTTCGTCTATATCCGCATTATCGGAATAAACTGATAAATCAAACTCTGTATCCTCTGTCTTTAATGCTTTTGCGGAAATATATGCCATTTCCTCTCTGGTGATATTTCTTTCCGGGTTATTTTTCATATCCTCGGTCAAAAGTCCGTTTTCATCTGCCTGTGACATGGATTTTGAATACCATTTATCACCGTCTGTGCCGCCCGAATAACCCATAACTCTTGTTACAAGTGCAGTAAATTCGGCAACAGATACATTTGATTCCGGAGCAAATTTATTTTCTCCGACACCCGATGCAATTCCGAGTGCTTTCATATAATTGACATCTTTTTCCGCCCAGTGGCCTATCATGTCTGCAAATCCGCTTTCATCAGCTGCTTTTGCACCCTTAAGAGCTTTTACATCGGTAATACCAAGTTCATCAACATATCTTAAATAACCGTCTGTTTCGTTTTCAACAACTATTTTATCCGAAGCAACTATATAAAGCTCGCCGTCTTTTAGTGCCCACGGCTTTCCGTCCGATGTAGTCATAAGAATCTCGCTCGTTGATGTCGGCTTTAAGATTTGAACCGTTTCGTTTGTCGAACTGTCTATTACAACTTTTTCATCAGTGAAATATTTATCAACTTCGGGAATTGTACCGAGGTCATTTCTGTGTCCTATCACACAGATACGCTTATCAGCAGGCTGATTCTGCAAAAACTTTGATAATTCCGGTCCGTAAATATTACTGTAAGGGCCGTCCTGAAGATTTACAAAAATCAATCTGGAATTTACATCCAGAGTATCCGTCTGGCTGACATGATTGCCCTTGCCCTCTTTCGTTCTCAAAAGAACTATTCTGAGCATATCATCTCCGAGCTGTACAGCTGTACGTTCCG
>CAKSFY010000081.1 GCA_934454035.1 uncultured Clostridia bacterium
AGAAGCTGTTGTGCTATTAATATCTGAGCTTATAATTTTTTCAGCCGTTTTCACTTTTTCCGGCTCCTTTCATATCGCTCGACCTCAGCGCACATAAGAATAAAGGCGCCTGCACCGTGTAAATCATTTTTTATCTTTGGACGGTTGATATAATGTTCATATGTGCCCTCATCAATGCAAGTACCACAGCAGACATCATCAATTACAAGATATCCGTCCTCATCATAATAAAGCGAGCTGACAATTCCGTCGTATGCCTTTTTAAGTGCATTTTCAAACCTTTCTCCGGATACAACTCCCGTTCTGATTGCTTTTGCAAACGAATAAATAAACAAATTTGTGCATGAACTTTCAACCCAGTTATCACTTCTCTCCGGTTTATCGACAACCTCATACCACATACCTGTTTTTTCATCCTGAAACTTCAAAAGCGATTCCAGCAAATCTGTCTCTATTTCTTCAAGTTTTTTTCTCTTAGGATGGTCTTTTGGAATATACTCCAATATATCAAGTATTGCGACCGCATACCAGCCTACCGCTCTGCCCCAAATTTCCTTTGAAAGACCCGTTTCCTTATCCGCCCACGGCGCTTCTTTTGATTCGTCCCAGCCATGGAAATAAAGTCCGGTTTTATCATCTCTGATATGTTCATTCATTATAATAATCTGATTGATTGCTCGCTCTCTTAACACCTTGTCTCCGAACCGTGCATCATACATAACCGAAAGCGGACCTGCCATATACGCCCCGTCCATCCACATCTGATTATGCTGCGTCATCATGTGCCAATATCCGCCGCATTTGTTTACAGGCCAAAAATGCATTGACTCTGCAATTGTATCAATCGCTTTTTTATATTTTTCATCGCCCGTCTCATCATATAAATTATAGAAAAGAATTATAGGCTGCTTGTGGTCAAGCATTGTAAGAGCTGCCTTTGCCAAATCCGGTGTACTGTCTGTGTTAAGCTCATAATCAAAGCCTATCAGACTGCCGTCCTCTCCGATAACACTGTCAACATAAGTCTTTATATAATCAAAATATTCTTTTTTTTCCGTCAATAAATACACATTCTGCATACCGGACAAAAATACCCCTTGGTGATAGAACAACACACCTTTCGGCGGCAAATCCTCCGGCTTATACATATGCATCAACGCTTTGCATGCAAGCTCGCCGTATTCAATCGGCTTTGTCATAAACATCATCTCCAATACCTTTTTTTATAAATATATCATAAAATAATTACAAAGTCCTTGCATTTATAAATTAAAATATTGCAATTCTTACCCATATGTAGTATAATATAATCGGTGATTAAAATGAACGTAACCTTTGACAAATGTGCAGATGCACTCGAATATGCAATCAAAACAAAAACTTACGGAATGTTTCACTCCACAATCAATAACGCAAATCAAAATATTCATACGCACGAATGCTGCGAAATATTTTTATGCATAAAAGGCGGAAACAATTTTCTGATTGACGGAAAGCTCTATGATGCGAACAACGGGGATTTATTTTACATGAATCAGTTTGAGGCACACAAAATCACATTTATGCCCGGCAACGATGTTGAGCGGTTCATTTTGCAGGTTCATCCCGAATTCATGCTTAATTTCTCGACTGAAATTACGAATCTTTCCGCATGTTTTTACAGGAAAAACAAATATAACAAAATAGAACTGGACAAAGAAAATCTGTTATTTTTCAAAAACATATTCGCCGAGCTGGAAAAAGAAAATGATTTTGCTGACGATATAATCAAGCAAAGCCTTGTTATTTTGTTGCTTGCTAAAATTAATCGCCTTTCGACCGGCTGCGGCAGCAATACATTTGTACATACCGATAAATCGCTCACTCTTGCTATGCGATATATTGATGAACATTTCAGAGAAGACATTCTGCTTGACGATATAGCGAAAAATTCTTTTATTTCGGTAACGCAGCTATGCAGACTTTTTAAAAACAATCTTGGCACTACCGCCTCAAAATATATTACCAGTAAGCGAATTTCAGAAGCAAAAAAAATGCTGCGCAAAGGCAGCAGCGTATCCGAAACCGCATACGAGTGCGGCTTTAACGACTATTCAAATTTTATACGCACTTTTTCATCCCATGTCGGGGTATCTCCCGGGAAATACGGAAAAACATTTAAATAGAAAAAATTATAATGGGCTGTAGCAAAACGATTTTTAAAATCGAATTGACGGCAGCCCCTTTCAAAGAAAACACTATTGCTGTTTTATTACGGACTGCCTTTCGGAGGTCCTTTTTTTATTCATATCATACTTTGGGCTGATGACAAAATGAAAAACTTGTGATACAATCAATATACATAAATATTTTGGAGGTATTTCAATGAATTTTTCAAAACGCTTTTTACATACGACACTTTGTATGATTCTGATTTTGGTATTTTTATGCCCGATGGCATTGGCTGCACACAAGCTTGTCCTTTCGGACGGCTCGGCTATCCCGAAAATCATGACGTGCAACAGTACGTATACGATAAAAGACACAGGCTCGTCAGACGTTTATTTCAAAAGCAACGCCCCATTGGTCGCAACAATCGAAAGAACCTCGGGCAAGCTCACTACGCTTAATCCCGGTACGGTTACGATATCTTCATACAATAAATCGAGCGGCAAATCAAGTGCGACGATAACAATATCCGTAAAAAAAAGAGCGGAAACAATCAAGCTGAACTACAGCAAAATGTATTTCGCCACAGAATACCAATCGTCATACGGTTCTGATTTTGCACCTGCTTTAACCGCCGAACTCGGTCCGAGCGACACTACCGATGCTGTAAGATATTCCTCCGGCGATTCGGAAATTATCGGAGTAGGTCCATCCTCCGGAAAAGTGCTTCCGAAGAAAAGCGGTTCGGTTGTTATTACCGCATACTCGCTGCTGCACGCTGCCGGCGACACAAACAATCCCGATAACATTACGGCAACTGCCGAGGCATTCGCCCACGAACACAATTATCAGAGCTATCCGAGATGGACAGCTTCGGACAGCTTTTATCATTATGCAAAATGTCAAAACGACGGCTGCACCATCGTTGAAGATACAAAACAAAGGCACTATGAAGAGCATAATTTTTCTAATAATATCTGCCGTACCTGCAAATATGTACGCACCGAAATCGCCGGACATACGCACAGCTGGACATCATACAAATATGACTCGTCAAGGCATTGGCTCGTATGCGAAAACAGCGAATGCGGCGCAACAAAATCACCTGAAATACATAACTTCGGTTCGGACAACAAATGCAAGGTATGCAAAATAACTCACGAACACAATGCATGGGAAGAAGCCGTTTCCCTGGACGTATACGCTCACTGGAATTCATGCCAAAGCTGCGACGCAAGAAAGGATATGGGATACCATCACACCGATACGGTGGGAAACTGCCAAACGCAATATTCATGCCTCGACTGCGGTGCGGCATACGCAAAAGGTTCTCATGTACAGAGTGACGACTGGGGCACAGGCGACTATGGCCATACAAAACGCTGTGCATTCTGTTATTCGACGCTCATCAGCGCAAATCATACATGGGTTAAAGACACCGACAACACGATGAAATGCAACGTATGCGAATATACACATACCCATACATGGGGAGAATGGACAGCTGCCGCCGGCGGTCACTCTCACAGCTGCAAAACTCAACTAAGAAATTCCAACGGCAAAATAATTGAATTTGAAAACGAAACGCTTGAACATACATTTGATACAGACGGCATATGCACGTTTTGCAAATACGAATATTCGCCGGAAATGACGGACGATGTATACCAAATAGGCACTCCGCTCGACCTTTCCGGATTTGCACGTCTGGTAAACAGCGGAAAAAGCAACTTGAACGCAATTCTGACAAACGATATAGATTTCGGCGGAACAACCTCCGTTGTTATAGGAAATTCCATCGAAACGCCGTTCAGCGGAACATTTGACGGCAACGGCAAAGAAATAAAAAATATAAATCTTACGGTTTCACACGATAATTTCGGACTTTTCGGCACTGTTTCCGGAGGTACGGTAAAAAATCTTTCCGTAAGCGGAAAAATATCGATTCCAAGCGAAACCGAATACGTAAAAATCGGCGGAGTTGCCGGTGCGGCAAAAAACGGCGCAGTCTTTTCGGGAATTATATCGAGCGTCGATATTTCGGGAAATGCGCCCGCAAAACACGTGGGCGGAGTAGTCGGCAGCAGCAGAGTGCTTTCCGGCTTACTGACAATCGAAAAATGTATCTATTCCGGTAATATAAACGTACCGAACGCTTCGGACTGCATAGGCGGCATTTTGGGATATGCAAACAACGATGTATGGATAAACAACTGCGGTTCGACAGGGAATGTAACGGCGAAAAGCGGCGGATATACCGGCGGTATCCTCGGATATGTCTATTCCACCTTGTTCCGCCAGCTTACGAACTGCTATGCTGCCGGAAAATCCTCCGGCGCAGCAATAATAGGCGCTGTACAGAACCCGTCATTAAATATTGAAGTTAATGTTGCATCTGCCGATACAGCGGCATACGGCGGCGAATATGGTTCTACATACCGTGCGCTGTATACGGACGATTGGTTTTCCGGCTATGCCACGTATCAGCTCAACCAAGCAGAATGCGACGGTACACAGATATGGTATCAGGACATAGGCAAATCGTACCCGTCGTTCAGCGGAGGTACTGTATATCTGGTAGGCAACCACGGCGATGAGCTGATACATGCGAACAAGAAACCGAAAGCTGCCGTAGTAAACACCGGCAAGAATATTGTTGTATTATTTGCGGATTCCCCTTGCGTGCTTGTTGTCGCTCTGTATAAGGACGGCAAGCTTGTCGATACAAAAACCGAAAACATCACCAAAAAGACGTCAATAACTCTCGCTAAGCTCGGCTTGAATGCCGACAACACAGACATGGTGAAAGCGATGATTTTCAAGGATTTAAACTCTCTTGAGCCGTTGTCTGTGAGTTCATGGAAATAAAATATAGGGTGAGTGGTTAGATAAAAATCCGGAAAACTCTCACCGAACCGCCCTCGGGCACTCCGAGCGGTTTGGTGAGAGCGCAGCAAAAAGACATTTTATACCATAAAATGTACTTTTTTACATTCCCTTAGCTAACCTTTTCTCCAAACCATTTTATTAACTATACCTGTATAGCTTTGAATTATTTTTACAACCTTTATTGAAACATTTTCATCTTTATAATCCGGAACAGGAATTCCGAAATCATTATTTTGATTCATGCTGACCGCAGTATCAACTGCCTGAAGCAAGCTTTTTTCATCTATGCCGGCAAGCACAAAGCACGCTTTGTCAAGTGCTTCGGGACGTTCGGTACTTGTTCGTATACAAACAGCCGGAAAAGGATGTCCGACGCTCGTAAAAAATGAGCTTTCCTCCGGCAAAGTACCGCTGTCCGACACAACGCAGAATGCATTCATTTGCAGGCAATTGTAGTCATGGAACCCAAGCGGTTCATGCCTTATAACTCTTTTATCAATAACAAATCCGCTTTCATCAAGGCGCTTTTTTGAACGCGGATGACACGAATAAAGTATCGGCATATCATATTTTTCAGCCATCTTATTGATTGCATTGAATAAAGATTTAAAATTCTTTTCCGTATCTATATTCTCCTCCCGATGTGCCGAGAGCAAAATATATTTTCCTTTTTCAAGTCCGAGCTTTGAATGAATGTCACTTTCTTTTATTTTAGTGAGATTGCCGTGAAGAACCTCCGCCATCGGCGAGCCTGTTACATATGTGCGCTCCTTAGGCAGTCCGCAGTCATCAAGATAACGTCTTGCATGCTCTGAATATGCCATATTAACATCCGAAATAATATCAACAATCCTTCTGTTTGTTTCCTCAGGCAGACATTCATCCTTGCAGCGGTTTCCTGCTTCCATATGAAAAATCGGAATATGCAGTCTTTTTGCGCCTATTACCGAAAGACACGAATTTGTATCGCCTAAGACCAGAACCGCATCCGGCTTTATCTGCACCATAAGCTGATACGATTTTGCTATTATATTACCCATGGTTTCGCCCAGGTCACTGCCGACCGCATTCATATACACATCCGGGTCATCAAGGCCCAAATCCTTAAAAAATATACCGTTAAGATTATAATCGTAATTTTGACCTGTATGCGCCAAAACAGTATCAAAATACTGTCTGCACTTGTTAATTACCGCAGCCAGACGTATAATTTCCGGTCTGGTTCCCACAATAATCAAAAGCTTTAATTTTCCGTTATTTTTAAACATTACTCAACTTCCTCCCAAAATGTATCCGGCTTATCCGGGTCAAATTGCTCATTTGCCCACATGACCGTAACAAGATTCTCATTTTCCGAAAGATTAATTATATTGTGCGTATACCCCGGAAGCATATGCACGGCTTCAATTTTATCGCCGCTCACCTCAAAATTCAAAACCTCGTCGGAGGCAATTTTCCGCATTTGAATAAGACCGTGACCTGCAACAACTATAAAAAATTCCCACTTTGTGTTATGCCAATGCTGACCCTTTGTAATACCCGGCTTTGAAATATTAATTGAAAACTGTCCGCAGTTTTCCGTCTTTAAAAGCTCGGTAAAGCTGCCGCGTGCGTCCGTATTCATCTTAAGAGGAAAGCTGACCTTTTCCTTCGGCAGATACGACAGATAAGTTGAGTACAGCTTTTTTCCGAAGCTGCCTTTTGGTATTTCCGGCATAATAAGTGTTTGAGGCTGATTTTTGAACTTTTCCAAAAGCTCTGCAATTTCGCCGAGAGTTACATGATGTGTAACCGGAGAAGCACAAAAGCGTCCGTCTTTACATAACACTGTTTTTATTCCGTCAAACTCACATCTATGTTCCCTGCCTTCAAGTGCGTCGAACATTTCCTCGATTAAATCGTCAATATACAAAAGCTCAAGCTCCGTTGACGGATCGTTTATTGTTATAGGCAAATCATTCGCACAATTGCTGCAAAATGTTGCGACTGCCGAATTGTAATTCGGTCTGCACCATTTTCCGAATAAATTCGGAAAGCGATAAACAAGCACCTTTGCGCCCGTTTGCTTTGCATAATCAAAGAACAAGTCCTCGCCGGCTTTTTTGCTTCTTCCGTATTCACCGTCATATCTGCCTATTAAGGTTGCCTGAATAGATGAAGAAAGCATAACCGGGCAGTTATTGCCGCATTTTTTAAGCGTATCCAAAAGCGTGCCTGCAAATCCGAAATTCCCCTGCATAAATTCATCTGTATTCTGCGGTCTGTTTACACCGGCAAGATTAAATATAAAATCCGCCTTTTCGCAAAACTCGCTTAAATACTCTTTCGGAGTATCAATATCATATTCAAATATCTCGTCAATACAAAAATTTCGCGTTTTATTTTTGCCGTCTCTTACATTTTTAAGATTTTCACAAAGGTTTTTTCCGACAAAACCCTTTGCACCGGTTACCAATATATTCATAATGCTTCCTTTCATAAACCCAGACGTTTTTTTAATTTAACTACTCTGTCCGCATAATTCATATCCATATCGTCATACTCTTTTGACGCTTCAATAATTTTTTTGTTTTTAAAAATTATGATATTAAAAGCTCTGTATATTCGGTAAAACGGCAGCAGTATCCGATATTTTGACAATGTCGGATATAAAAGGCACATATTCTCGTACGGCAGGAAAAAACCTTTTACCAGCTTTACAAGGATTCCAAGCCTTTTGCTTTGAGTTTTGCCTTGGTTATTTACAAGCTCTGTTGCCTTAAATTGCTTTTTATTGCCGAAAATGCCGCTTTCAAATACGTATCTTGACAATTCTTTTGTTTCTTTATCCGCCGCTTTTCCGTTAAACCAATAATCAACAAGCTTGCCGATTTCCTTTTCGAATTTATCAAGACCGCATGCAGAAAGCCTTTCATCAAGCAGCTTTCTGTCCATTTTATTTTGAAAAGCGTTAAGGTAAACCCATACATCAATCAGCATTCTTATCCCGAAACCGGAATATTTCATATGCTTTGCCATATGTCCAATCATATGCAGGTAAAAATCCTCATCGGTCATTCTATATTCGTATGAACCTTTACAAACCGGAACAATTCTGTTGACAATATCCTGACATTTTGCATCCCACGGGCATTTGTTTGAAATAAGTTTCCTGTGTATTTCAATATGTACAATATTATCTTTGGTGTATGAATCATCCTGCATTTGGTGGCTGAATCTGTCAGTTTTAAAACCCAGCTCCGTCATAATGTCATGAACCTTATCGGTGTTTTCATCATCAACAAAAATATCTATATCCGAAGAACTTCGCATATATGATTCGGGATATAACGTCTTTAAATACGCTCCCTTCATGCATACAAATCTGATTTTTTCCTCTTCAAATCTTTTTTTCAGTATTTCCAGATAATACTGCTGATTTGTATCAATATATATAGCTGCGTTAAATTTTTTTGAAAGCACACCGCTTGCCAAACCTTTGGAATCAAGCAAAGGAAAAACAATATTTACAATATTATGGCTTATTATAATATTCTTAAGAATATTCATATCAACGGAATTATCCGTTTCAAATGTATCCTCTTTTAATATTGAACTCTTTATTAATCCGGTTATGCAATTTTCATACTTTTCAAAACTCATATTTATCCTTCTTGTTATTAGTTATTCTTTAATTAATTATATATGCGCTCACTGCCAGTAAAACCAATATGCAACTCCGCCGTCCCTGAAGTAGTAAAGTATAAAAATTATACTGAACCATATCGTCATCATATTTGACGAGGTCTTTTTACCGTCAAGCTTAACTGCATTCGGGAGAAGTATCATATTGAACATTGAAAAATACATACTTATTCTGAACATTTCCGCAATAAATGAAGAAAAAAGCTGAAAAACCAATCCCAAAAAGCACATATTATATAATATAATTGCGTTAGGATCTTTCCTTGTGTAAGTGCCGTAGTATATCATGCAAAATATGAATATAACCAGCATTATAAGGAATCCCGATATGGACAGTTTCTCTGCACCATTTGCAATGTAACTGCTGTATCTGTCATCTGTTAAATAAGTCTGCATCAGATTCAAAAGCTGAGATTTATATGCAAAAAATACTGCAAATGCAACTGCCGTCAGCACTATATGATATATTCCCAGTTTAAATCTGCATATTGGGTACGAAATCAAAAATATCAGCGCGGTTTTGTGGAATAAAGACGCAATTAGCACCCATATAATAAACCGGAACGGCCTCTTATTTTTTATATCGAAATAAGAAATTATTATAAATCCCATTGCTATACTTTGTCTTATTCCCGATAAATTGAATATCAAATAATCCAAAGCCATGTACATCAGTATTGAAATCACAGGTGCCTCGGATTCTTTAAAAAACAAATAACCGATGGTCGTTGCGGTAAACAAACTTGTAACCGCCAGCCACCATTGACCGTTTTTGAAAACCTGGCTGAAAGCCCATGCCGTGTACTGATATACAGGATCCTTTGCCGTATCCAGCGGATACAGCCTTAACAATCGGTGAAAAGGCAATATGCGGTTGTGGTTATATGCATTTAAGTAACCTGCTGTATCAACAATATTACCTCTGAGTGCCAAAAGCAGAAAAATCATTCCCATGCATATGAATATATAAGCTTTTTTATGATTTCTTTTTTTAAAGTCGAAGAAAAAAGATAATGCAAATACTATCCTTATTGCTATATTAATCATTATTAACACTGTCTCCTCATTATCTTGCGTTTTATAAATTATTGTAAATGTCCCGAATTACAGGCATAAACCATCTCATTTTATGTAAAACCCAAATTCAGCTCTGATCCGATAGCATAACTTCTGTACTCAAATTACAATATAGCACATAATTACCGTCATGTCAAGCGGCATTTACTTTGAACGTTTATCATATTCAGGTTTTATTTTTTCATCTCTGAATATAAATCCACATATTTGTTAATTTGTT
>CAKSFY010000082.1 GCA_934454035.1 uncultured Clostridia bacterium
TCTCTTGCTTCACCGTCTACCATTCTAACAAGTGCAAATGTTACAGCATTTCTAACTTCATCATATACAGATGAACCAGCCGATGCTTTGTTCCAGTTGAAGTAGTTGGAAGAACCATCTTTATCTTCAGCATAGTTATCAGAAGCACCTGTCGAAACAGCACCGTTAAGAGTCAATCTTGACGAAGAATTGATACCGTAGCTGAAATCGTATACATATACGTTTGTGTTAGCGCCTGTATCAACGTCAATTACAGAACCCTTAGAACCGTCTTTAAGAACAGTGTTTGTGAACAAGTTAGTTCCGTCATTACCGATTGAACCAAGTGTGAATCCACCTGATACAGTTTCCATAACAGGACCAAATACTACACGAGTTACATCCTTGTCATATTTAACTTTCGGGAACGTGATTTCTGTGCTTGTATCGCCCAAAGCTTTATTTGTCTGAGCCCATGCACCTGTCCAGTTGTTGAAGTCATCCTGTCTGCCAGAAGCAATTGCAAACGGAGTTGTTTCTTTGTAAGCTTCTGTCATGAAGTACTTGCTCTGGTCTTCCTGCTTCTTAAGAGTATCTGCATCAATGTTCATTGATTTAGCTGTAGCAACTACATCAAATGTCTTAACATAATCATTAGCACTCTTAGAGAATACAATTACATCGCCCTTAACAAGGTTCTTGTAGCTAAACTTAGCGCCTGTTTGCATATCGTAACCGTTTGTATCAGAATCGAATTTAACTTCTACTTCTGCACCGCCGTAGAATACTTTAGCCTTATCAAACTCGTCACCGTTGTCGTCAGAAGCTTCCGAAGGAGTTTCTGTCATAACTGCGAACATTGTGTCTGATGAGTAAGAACCGCCTGCACTTGTGATAATTACCAACGGATATGTCTTGTCAGACTTGTTGATATCACCAAATGCGAATGCTGTATAGTTGTTATCATCTACCAATACCGACGGAGTTGTGAGTGCAAGATTTGAATAAGTTGCATCTGTCGGATCTGAAGTAACGTAATCTGTAGCGTCAATGATCTTTGTAGAATCATTCATTTTGATTGAACCCATGCTCTTCTTAGCAGCATTGTAAGAGTTATCTTGTGTTGCAGAAGCACCTGCTCCCAAGAACTTAAGTGATGTTACTTTGCCTGAAGATGTTGAAAGTTTGTATTCAACAACACGGTTTTCAATTGCTGTTTTGTTAGATGTTGTCATGTTGCCTTCTACAATTGTTGTACCCGAAACTGCACTGTTACCATAGATTGCTTTTGCCAAATCAGCTTCTGTCATTGTAACACCCGATGCAGCAAAGTCAACTTCTGCAGTCTTTGTTGTACCGTCCATTGTGTAGAGCAATACAGATCTGTTGTCGTCGCCTGAGTTTCTCTTATAGAACTTATCAACTACAGCGTATTTAGCAGCAGATGTAAGAACCTGTACGTCAAAGATTCTGCCGAAAGCATCCAAGTACAATGTGTACTCATATGAAAGCTTCATTTCATTGAAGTTGTCATAGCCTGCAACAGCTTCGTAATCTTTTCCGCCTACTGTGAAGGTTTCGTCACCGGAGTTTTGTCCTGTGTATTTACCTTCAGCTGTATCTCTCGATACATAGATTTCATAGAATTCAGATTTAGCAAGACCTGCTTCTACATCATATTTGATTGAAAGTACGTCGTCAGCCTTCAAAGCTTCAACGCCGATGCTTTCGCCATTGTAGTAGATAGCGAATGTCTTATCTTCATCATCCTTATCAAGGTTGATGTAAGTTGAAAGACCTGCACTTACTTTACCGAAAGTAACTCTGCCCTTGTTGGAAGCATTTACAGTATCAACCTTAGCTGTACCGTAGTAAGTTACATTGATGATTTCGTACTTGTTATCTGTTGAAGCACCAACATCATATTTGTCGATAAGTTCAACTTCACCCGAAGTATTATCTACGATATACTTCTTGAAAGTAGCGTCTGTAAGACCTGCGTCAATCTTCTTGCCGTTTACATACAAATCAACAGCGATTTTCTTTGTATCTTTATCTGTAGCAAGGTTGTACTTTGTAGCCTTAGAAGCGTCCTTTGTCTGGTTAAAGCTGATTGAAGGAGTTCCTGTCTGAGCAGCAGTCCAATCTGTTACGTTTGTTTCTTCATAAAGGTTAGAAGCAAATGTTACAGTGTTGTTCTTGCCCGAAGGAATGAAGCTAACGATTGTATCGTCATCATCTTCAACCTTGATGATAGCCGATGCATATGTGTTAAGATAATCAGCAGCATCTGTATCACCAACGTTAACCTTCTTGTCGATGTAGCTATTGCCGCCGTTAGCACCGTTTACAGTACCGTTCTTGAGCAAGTAGTCTTCATCGTTGTAGTTTTCAGCATAACGAATTCTGAACATAACTTCGTCAGCGTCATAAGAATTAAGACCGTTTGTCTTTGAAGTTTCTGTTACGAAACCTTCAACATAGTAAGCGTCAAACTTTTCAGTCAAGATTGTCTGATAGTCAGAAGCTTTACGTGTGTTGTTCTGCGAACCGTCCATGATTGTAAGGCTCGGAACGAGTTTACCGTCGTTAGTTGTTGTAAAGCCCGATGAAGAAACTTTGCAAACATCAACGATTGAGTTATAGATCATCTGAGCAACCTGCGCTCTTGTAACAGCAGTATCCTGTGATGCAGAAACACCCTTTGTGATACCCTTGTCATTACCTACCGAAAGGTAACCGTTAGGCCAACCGCCGAGGTACTCAGCATACTGACCGTAACCTGTCATACGAACCAACATTGAAACCATTTCAGCAAATGTTACATTGTTGTCCGGCTTGAAAGTTCCATCTTCATAACCTGAGATGTAGCCTTCCGACACACCGATATTAACGAAGCCCGAAGCCCAAGCTTTAGCGTCTGTGTTAACATCAGCAAACTTTGTTGTGCCTTTTGCACCGGCAGCGTCTGCCGATCTGTTAAGAGCTGCAACAACCATAGTTGCTACTTCTGCTCTTGTAATGCTATTATCCGGCTTGAAGGTTCCGTCTTCGTAACCGTTAATAACGCCTAATGCAGCAAGAGCGTTGATAGCGTCTGCATTAGCTGCTGTGTCTGCTACGTCTGTAAACTTCGGAGCTGCCATAGCAACTGAAGATACTGAAAGAGCCAAAGCAATAACAGCAGAAATTACTTTTTTGAGATTCTTTTTCATACTCTCAAATCCTCCCTTTATTTTTTTGTGAAAGGGGCGTTTCTTTGCGTTCGCTGTGCCCCTTTCCAACACACCGATACGTTGACTCGTTAAGATTACAAAACAGAGATAATCTTAACTATGCACTGATTATACCACCAAACAAGGTGAAAAGTCAATGCACTTTCTACAGTTGTAATATAACTGTAAAATTGCTGTTATACAAAAATATCGTTGTAATTTGCCGTTAAAAAGGCAAAGTTACAGTAACATTCCTGTATAATATTGCACGCCGTCAGCCCGGATTTCGCGCATCCGGCAGAGTGTCCGAAGAAATTCGGGCACACCGAACCAACGCTACAATCCTATTGTCTATTTTACTCTATTTCGGCAAAGTTGTCAACAGATTTTTATTGGATTTTACATTCTTTTACATTTCTTTATTTTTATTATTGTTTTATTGGATATTTTGCATAATTTTTGAAAGAATTGTGGTTATTTGCATCCGGTTTTCGACGCGTTTAGAGGATTATTGTATCCCTCCACCGCTTATGCGGTCCCCCTCTCGCTGCGGCTCGGTCACACCTCGGCTCTGAGAATCCCTCCACCACCTTCGGTGGTCCCCCTCCCTTTAGGCAAGGGAGGCAAAACCGGACTGTCATTCACTACCTCGGTGCCGCTGCGCTACCTTTAGGCAAGGAGGGCGAATCGGGAGGCGAAAGCGTGGTATCAGAAAAGCAAATACAAAGCCCTCCTTTAGATATAAGGAGGGCAGGTTGGATATAGAATCACAGAGTTATGCTATGTTTTTTAATGTTGGTTTTGCCGCTTTCAAGCTCAACAATTCCCGGTTTATGAGTTATATCATAGTCACTGTCAACAAAGTCGGGGACTCCGCTCCACGGTTCTATGCATATGTATTTACCGGTAGGCTTTGTCCACAAAAGCAGATAATCCGCATCGGGAAAAGCTACATCTATGCATTTGCCGGTTTTTCTGTTTTTAAGTGTGACCTTTCTCGATTTTGCATTTGTGAACACTTGCGCGTCAATTGCAAAATACTTATACTTAAGCGGAAATTCCGTTCCGGTTTTTTCAAGCTTTATCTTATTATATTCCAAAAGCTCGCCGTCTAAGATATTGCTCTCAAATTCTTCTTCATGCTCAAAAATGACGCTGTATTCCTCTATTCCCTCCGGGCAGTCATATGCTTCATGCGAGCCGATTGAGAAATACATTTTATTTTCGCCTTTGTTTGTTGTCTCGAATGTTACCTCAAGCCGGTTTCCATTTAATAAGTAGGTAATCCTCAGTTCAAACTCAAACGGATAGTTTTTATAGGTTTCTTCCGTTGACTTCAAAAGAAACACTGCTTTTTCCTTTTCCGCACTTTCAAGTTCAAATTCGCTTGTTCTTGCAAAGCCATGCTTAGGAATTGTATATTCTTTTCCTTCATATATATATTTATCATCTTTAAATGCGCCGCAAATCGGGAACAGTATCGGCGCTTGTCCCGACCATACCTCGGGGTCTCCGCCCCACAAATATTCCTTTCCGCATTTTTTCATGCTTTTCAGCTCAGCACCGTAGGTGTTGATTACGACCTCAAGCTCTTCGTTTGAAATGGTTACGTTTCTTGACATGATTGTTTCCTCCTATAAATTTATTGAAAATATTTTAGCAATTGCAAAATACAGACATACAATATTGAATCCCTCCACCGCTTGCGCGGTCCCCCTCCCTTTAGGCAAGGGAGGCAGAGGAGGGCGAATCGGGAGGCAGAGGAGGGCATACCGGGCTAATCGGCAAGCTGCAGAAAACCTGTCTATATTTTACAAATTCCTATAAATTTATTGAAAATATTTCTTCGAATGCTTTTTTATTAAGATATACATTTGAATTAAACATATTTCCGTATTTTGTATCATACAGACGATAACCGTCTGCATTTACCTTTTTTTCACCGTCGGAAAAGGTTTTTCCGTCGTAGAATACCGTCCTGCCGCCTATTTCAATAACCGTCGCGCTGCCGTTATAGTCAAGTGCCGCTCCGTATGCTTCCAGCACTCCGCGCATGGGATAATAGGCAGTTCCGTCCTTTATATATTCGGGGTTTTCAAGATGGATTCCGTTAATATACAAGTCCTTAAAGTCTTTACCTCTTATAAATATTTTATCATTAATATGATACGCTTTTTTCATGCCTTCTGCATAGAAGCTGTCGGCATAAAACTGATAATATCCGTAAAGCGGATTTATATCTGCGTTATAATACCGTTCGCTCCCGTCGGTTTTTTCAAGATTTGCAATATTTTCGTTTATGATTTTCCTGTTTGACGCATATCCGCAAAGTGTGGGCGCAAAAACCGCCAGTGACAGGCAAAATGCAATTGCCGGAGTAAGATTACCTTTGATTTTCGAAAACTCCTCCGCGCAAAGCGCTATCATTATCACAAGCGCCGGCATATAGTTACGCATACCGAAGCTATCGGCAATAACCATCATTCCGATTGACAAAAGCGCCGCAAAAAGCATGCATGCTTCCTTTGGTTTTTCCCGAAGCAGACCCGCCGCAAAAACAAGCAGGGTCACGGTCAGCACTATTCCGCCGACAAGATATTTGCCGCAAAGGCAAAGTATAAGCTGCACTGCAATTGCCGCCGCAGTCAAGGCTTTTTTCCGCATTTTACACGCAAAAACGGCTTCGGTCAGCAAAAACACCCACAGAATGCCCCAATCGCTCAATGCGGATTTATACAGCAAACCGAGTCGTTCTATTATATCTCCCGTTCCGCCGGCCGCTTCTCTTCCTGCTCTGGCAACAGTTCCCGGGGCAAGCATTATCGTAAGCAGTCCTGCGCACATTGCCAGAGTCAGCGCAATACTTTTTATATTGATTTTTTTATCCTTTGCAAACCGATAAGCAATATATATTGTGCTTGCCGATATGGCAATCACCGCGCACTGCTCGGTAGTTGCCCCCGAAATAAGAGCAAGAGGATAATAATATCCGCGGACTTTTTCGGTCTCATATGTTTTGATTACCATATAAAATGCACCGAATGCAAAGCTGAGCGGAAAAATATAATTAAATGCACCTGCCATCCAAAGCATACCCTCGCGCAGGACATGCGGCGAAAGGCACATAACACCCATTATGCCATATGCGGCGAAAATGATTTTTTGTTTTTTCGGAACAAGCAGTTCGGAAAGCATATAAAATGCCGCCAAAAGCATTGACGGAACGACAATAAAAAACAGCCGATCGCGGAAAATAAGCACAATTTCCAAAAATAAATGCACGAAAATTCTTCCGTTCAGGTTCATATAATGGTAAATATTATGGCTTACAAAGCTTTTAAATCCGTCCGAAAAATACGCTGCATAAATCAAATCGTCACCGTACATAGTTGTCAGTCCGCCGATTACCGATACCAGCACAAGACAAATGCACAAAATAATCGGCGGAGCTTTTATTTTTTTCATGTTTTTAAATACCTCCGCTATTTCGGGTGGTTTTTTCGCGGCAATTAACCCATGTCTATATGTTTATGTATCCATCGTTTGCGCGGTCTCCCGAATTTATTGTATCCCTCCACCACCTTCGGCGGTCCCCCTCCCTTTAGGCAAGGGAGGCAAAACCGGGCTGTCATTCACTTCCTCGGTGCCGCTGCGCTACCTTTAGGCAAGGAGGGCATCGGGGTGCAAATAAGCAAAGCGTATGAATTACATCTTATATATTACAACACCGGTAGAAGCTTTCGGGAATATAAACATAGACCGCTCCGGAATACGCTCATGTGCCCCGGCAACATCGCAAATTTGATCGGCACGCACGGGATTTACCGCTATCATGCAGTTAAATTCTTTATTTCTGACTCTTTCAAGCCCTATTGACGTCCTCGCAGTATATGAGACATATTCGGCGATCGTTTTTTCATCCATGCCAAGGATTTCCTTTAGTATCAGATTATTTATTACCGTTGCCGGCAGCGCGCAATATGCGTCAGACTTATTCGGCAGCAGCTCCTTGATATGCTTTATATCTTTTAAGGTAAGCCGGTAAAAATAATTTCCGCCGAAGCAAAGCGCAAATTTACATTCGTTTCTGCTGGCGATTTGCTTTTTCATAGTATACAAAAAGCCGTCATTTGCAGTATCGATTATAATTTTTTCTATTTTGAAATAGTCCTGTGCACAGGCGATGAAAAAGTCCTCGGAAATTTTTCTGGGAAATTTAATCAGCCTGTGAACCGGGAGCTGGATAAGTCCGTCATCAAACGCATTCGTGAACAAAGCCATAATATAATTGTACGGCTCTTTTCCGGTATGGTTCGGGTTATTTTTTTCGCACTGTTTTTTGTATTCAAGGCTGACCTCGTATCTTGTCTGCCCGTCCGCTATATAGAATGTATGCGATTTTAAAATATTTCTTATAAATTCAATGGTTTCGGGGTCACTGATTGCCCAAACCTTTTGCGTAACTCCCTCACCGATTACCGTCTCTTTTGTTACAAAATGCATTATCGGTTCATTTTTCTCCGCAATATCGTTGAGCTTATTCATTATCGCTTTTTCATATTCCATATAAATGCAGTTAATCATGCTGAAATTCGACTTTGTATGTTCCAAAAGCTCTTTGCGCGCCGCCTTATTATGCTCATTTGATTTTTCGCATTGCAGAATATTGTCCGAATTCAAATCCTGCAATTCCAAAAGTCCGACAAGCCCCAAATTTGAATAAGAGGTATTTTTGTAAACCACTTGCTGCTCATAAAGATAAAAACACGGCTTATCCTCTTTTTTAAGAACATCTGCGGCAATCCAGTCGTTTAAAAGCTTTTCCGCGCGTGAAAAACGGTTTTCTTCATTATTATCGTTCGGGAGAGTCACACCCTTATTAAGGCGGACTATATTATGCTCCTCCCGTTTATATAAAATTTCCTGCTCCGAGTCGGAAATGGTATCGTACGGGGGTGCCATAACATTACCCAAATCCCCCACCTTTTCCGGATTAAATCTGTAGCCGCAAAACGGAATTATATTGACCATCGGACAACCCTCCAAAATAATTACTACCTATTATTTTACACCATAATCCTATTTGAGTCAATATACTTATTGTAAAAATCTTGATATTTATTTTTTGCCGATATTCACAATTTATTAACAAAAAAAATTTATTTTTTTTATATTTTATTCACATGAAAGACAAAATGATGTTGTAGAATAAGGGCATAAACAAAATAAAGATACGAATTGGAGGAATTGTTATGAAAAAGTATCCTTACACAGATTCTACCGATATCATTATATATGAAGGCAAAAAGAAAAAAGCCAAAAAATCAAGACCGTGGCTTGCCTGTCTTTCGTCGGCGGTTGCCGCAAGCCTGCTGACCGGAGCTGTTTTTACGGTCGGCGCGGTCAAGTACTTAAAGCCGAATGATACAAAAGCGGATTCTTCAATTTCGCTGAGCACAAACGATGTGTCCAACCTGAGCACAACTACTCTGACCGGTGAACTTTCCATTCCGGAAATTGCCAAAAAAGTCGGTCCGAGCTGCGTCGGTGTTATCAACAAAACAAAGGTTACTCCGCAAAGATATTACGACCCGTTTACCGGCAGATATTATTACACCAGCGACCCTAACAACAACGAGCTTCAGGAGCAGGGCAGCGGTTCGGGAATTATTATCCGCGAGGACGGATACATTGTAACAAATCAGCATGTAATTGACGGAGCAACCGCAATTACGGTTATCTTAAACACCGGAGACGAATATGACGCCAAGCTGATTGGCTCGGATTCAAAATCCGATTTGGCGGTTTTGAAAATCGACAAAAAAGATTTGCCGGCAGCAACACTCGGTGATTCAGACAAGCTTCAGGTAGGCGAGCTTGCAGTCGCAATAGGCAATCCGCTCGGTCAGGAGCTTGAAGGTTCTGTAACGCACGGTATTATCAGTGCAGTTAACAGAAAAATGACTGTTGATAACAAAGTTTACAACCTTGTTCAGACAGACGCCGCAATCAACCCGGGCAATTCGGGCGGTGCATTGGTTAACAAATACGGCGAAGTAATCGGAATCAACACAATCAAGCTTTCTTCGACAGAAGTCGAGGGCATAGGCTTTGCAATTGCTATTTCGGAAGCTAAGCCGATTATTGAAGATCTTATCAATAACGGATATGTTTCCGGCAGACCGCTTGTGGGCGTTTCGGTAAGCGCTAACAGAAACGGACTTACGGTTGAACAGATTGCCCAAGGCAGCGGTGCCGAAAAAGCAGGTATGCAAGTCGGCGATTTGATTGTAAAGGCTGACGGTCAGAGCGTTAAAACCTCTGCTCAGCTCAATGAAATCAGAGACAAAAAAGCCCCCAACGATACTCTGACTCTTACTGTTATCAGAGACGGCGAAGTAATGGACATCAACGTGGTTTTGGGCGAAGATGTTCCCTCTAATGCTAACGAGTAAAAAGTAAAATGCAAACGCAAAAGCTTTTTAAGCTGCAGCAGTGCATTTTGACCATCCTTTTTTCATAAGGTACTGCGGTGCAAGCCGCAGTACCGACTCCCCCTAAAAGGAACTTTTTATTTAATATAAAAGACCAGCTATAAAAAGTCAAGAGTTTTTTGAGAAAAAAACAAAAAATTTTTTGACTAAAAAAAGACAGCAAAA
>CAKSFY010000083.1 GCA_934454035.1 uncultured Clostridia bacterium
GGGAGTGGCTCAGTGGTAGAGCGTCACCTTGCCAAGGTGAACGTCGCGAGTTCGAATCTCGTCTTCCGCTCCATTTATTTACGAAAGACGCTTCATAAAAAAGCGTCTTTTCTTATCCGGCACCATAGCCAAGTGGTAAGGCAGAGGTCTGCAACACCTTTATGCCCCAGTTCAAATCTGGGTGGTGCCTCCAAAAAATCGACAAGTACGATTAGTGCTTGTCGATTTTACTTATTACTTATTCACTCTTCACTAAGGTTTGTCGATTTTTTGGAAAGTAATAAGTAATAGTGAAAAATGAAGAAGTATGGTGCAAACTCGCAGGGCGAGTTTGTATTAAAAATTGGAGAAGTTATGGATAGTCCTTTAATTTTAAAGTCAAAGCAATTTGCATTAGATATAATTAAGGTTTGTAATTCTGTAAAAAGAGAGAAAAAGGAAAACATATTAACGAATCAGCTTATTCGCAGCGGAACGAGCATAGGTGCGAATGTAAGAGAAGCTTTTTACGGACATGGGAGAAATGATTTTATCGCCAAATTGCAAATAGCATTAAAAGAGTGCTCGGAAAGTGAGTATTGGCTGGAATTGCTTATAGAAAGCGGATATTATGAAGACAGGACAATTCTTGCCAAATGCACAGAAATAAAGAAAATATTAATTGCGTCAATCAATACAGCAAAGAAAAATCAAAATATCTAAAGGATTCGGTGCATCCAAAAATCGACAAGTATGATTAGTACTTGTCGATTTTTACTTATTACCTATTCACTCCTCACTAAAATATGTAAATTCTTGGAAATCAACAAGTAAAAGTGAAATATTGGAATTTAAACACAAAAAATCGAGGCTTTTAAACCTCGATTTTTTTTGCAACCGAATTTGTTATGTTCTTTCTTTCATTACCTTAATAACTTCATTAAGCTCGCTTTGTTTATTTCTTGCGAGCCACATTTTGCTGTACTCGTCACTCCATGTATTAACATCAACTCCGCAGGAAACGGAATGACCGTCGAATTTTGCACATCCTTGAGCAATGAGGAGGTATCCGTCAACCGCAACCAACACTTCACGCTTGATAAGCTCTGATTTAAATGAAAGCTTTTCGAGCTTTTGTCTTATATCCTGCAATTGCTTTATTCCGTCTATGTAGATTTTTTCATCAACCGGTTCGCGTTTGTCGCGGACAACTATAGTATACCAATGGAGAAAGTTTTTCATATCGGATATTTTGCCGATAAGCTCAACAGTTTCTTCATTTCCGTAAATTTGCTCGGATACCGCTTTTTTGAATTCGGAGTCGGCTTTTGTGTCCTTATTCCATGAAAGGGCAGCACCGAGTACCAATCCGTATGACGAGGTTGTAATACTTGCCATATTTCCGAAGTCGCCCCAGTTTGTATTTAAAATACCCTCGGCACCGAATTTATAAGCATATTCTGCAAGCGCAGTAATATTTCCGTCCTCGACTGCCACATCCTCGGTCATATTATCCCATGAGCTTGTTCCCGGGCACATAATCTGTATTCTTCCGGTTTCGTACATTTTTCTGTACTGATCCTCCGGCGGATTCTTGTCATATCCCCAGTTGAGGAAGATAACATTTTCGGGAAGCTCGGATATACATTCGGGATGCTGCAGAAGAATATCGCCCCACATCATAACGGTTTTGCCTTTTGAGGACAGATATTCAATAAGCTTTTTGACAAATGTTACGTACAATTTGCCCTTGTCCTTGCCTTTGTTTACGCCTGTCCCGAGGTCGAATGTTTCATCGCAGCAGATATTGAACTTGTCGCTTGTCGAGACCTCCAGGTATTGGTCAATAAGGCTTTTTATAAGCTCAAAGCTTTCGTCAAGCTCGGGATTGATTGTGTGATGCAGCATGCGCTCCCACCAATAATGATACTTTGGTGTGAAGTCCTTGAGCTCGCAAAGATGCTTGTATTTATCGCATGAAAGCAATTCGTAAAGGTGTCCGAAGGTTGATATTGACGGAATCAGCTCAATAAATTTTGACTTGCAGTATTTGTCCAGCTCTCTGATTTCATCCTTTGTAAGATAACCGAATTTATCACGGCAGAATTCGTATTCTTTAAACTCGAATGTATGCTCTATGTAAAGCTGAAGTGAATTCATCTTATAGCTTGCCATTGTATCGACAAGCTCTTTGAGCGTATCAAGAGTCGGAACTTTTCCGCGTGTAACGTCATGGTAAAAGCCCCTGTATTTCAGCCCGGGAGCGTCATCAATGGTTTGGCAATGTACGATGCCGCCGTTTTCGGCTATAAGCTGTTTTAAAGTCTGCAATGCATAAAATGCGCCGTTAGCGCCATCGGAGGAGATTATTGCCTTGTCCTCGTTAATTTCCAGACGGTATGCTTCCGAGTCGGTTTCTCCGGCACTGATATGCACAGGAAAACCGCATGAGCAGCCTTTTTGTATTGAATATGCTTCATTTGTTATTCTTGAGTCGATATCGGCGTCAAAAATCCAGTTTAACTTGCTTAAATTTACGGTTTTATCCGATATTTCCGCTTTTTGTACTTTAGGAATGATAGCCATAGTCATTCTCCTTTTTCTGTATATTTCGCAGTATATTATATACTATAATTTTGGAAATTGCAATACATTTATAAAAAAAATCCTTCGAAATTTTTACTCCGAAGGATTTTGCTTTATTATATAAAATTCAGAGGATTTAAAGGGGTTCCGTTTTGCTGAATTTCAAAATGGCAATGAGGCCCGGTACTGTTGCCTGTGTTGCCCACATATCCGATAATTTGCCCTTGAGTAACAGTTTCTCCCTCGGAAACTGCAAGCCGGCTGCAATGCGCATAGTATGTAACATAGCCGTTTTTATGATCTATTTTGATCAGGTTGCCGTAGCTGCCTTTGTTTCCCGAGAATATTACCACGCCTGTGTCGGAAGCTTTTATCGGTGTTCCGATTGAAGCGCCGATATCGATTCCGTTGTGCATTCGTCCCCATCTGCCGCCGTAGTTTGAAGTTATTGACCCTTGAGTCGGTTTTATAAAGGTGCCGGTTCCCATGTTGGGGATTTCCTTTGTGCCGACTTTTACTACTTCTGTCTGAGGCTCGCGGACTGCGGTCTCTGAGATAATACTTTCTCCGACCAATACGCCGTTGTTATACTCAACCAATGATGAAACTTCATATTCTCCGACTTCGCCTTCTGTAACAACGGTGCGGCTGCCTTTTAAGAGCGTATCGTCTGCCTCTTCAATTGTTTCATACTCTTTTGTGATATGATATATCGAATTGACTGTTGTTTTTACGTTTAATTTGCCGCTGTCCAAAAGTGTTTGCGCTGCCTCCTCGGGCGTTTTAATTGCCGCTGCGCTGACCTGTTTCGGAAGGATTTCGACATTTTCCCTTATTGAGGTTGCTCCGCCGTCTACGGGATATTTTGACCGCATAATAATAAGTGTGTCCAGTGCATCGTCTTTATCGGCAAATGCACATAAATCCTCGCCGTTTAATGAAATTACGTATCCGTCGGTCATATATTCGGATAACATTGCAATGTTGTTACGGAGCTCATTCTCCGAGGACAGCATTTTTTTGTCAAGTATAACGCCGGTTATTTCCGCTTCGGGGGAGAGGATATACTCTTCGCCGAAGTCTGCCCTTAGTGTGTCGTTGACACCGGACAAAGCCTTTTCGTAATCGTCACTGCTTTCCACATAACCGATTGTTTTACCCTCAACGACTATTTTGTAGCCGCCGGTACAGTAGTGGTTAAGCATGGCACTTCCCGAACTTATGCCTATAAGTACGCTGCACATAAGTGCAATGTGTTTTTGATTCATAAAAAAGTTCCTTTCGTATAAAGCTATATATTATGTATATTCAAGTACTTTTGAAATTATTACAAAAATGTTAAAAACTTTTTATATTATAACGGAAAAATATGTATTTTTCAAGAGAAAATTGTTAAGAAAATGTTAATTTTATTTATAGCACAAAAACCATATGATAAAAGAAACATTTTTTGTTAATTATTGATATAATTTTAACAGATTGTAAATTTGCAAAAAAACTCTTTCATATAATAAGAAAGTGTGGTATAATGAATTGTAATTTAATTTTGATTATTTATTTGACTAAAGGGGATAAACAGATGAATTTATGTTCACGATGCAAAAAAAATCCTGCCGTTATATTTATAGCAAAGATGGAAGGGGACAAGACCGTTCAGGAGGGTTTGTGTCTGCCATGCGCAAAGGAAATGGGCATTGCGCCGTTAAATAAAATGATAGAAAATCTCGGAATCAGCGATGATGATATTGATATGCTCAATGATGAAATGTCGGAATTTATGACAAATATGGAAAATATCAACGATCCGGAAGCAATTGAGGGATTGATGGAGTGCGGAGAAAATGAAGAGGGCGGAGCACCTGCCGCGCCGATTGATTTTCTTAAGAATATGTTCTCAGCAGGGCAGAATAAGAATGAGGAAAGCAAAACAGGGAAAACACGCCAGAAAAAATCAGGCAAAAAAAGTATGCTTGATACCTACGGTACCAATCTGACCGCAAAGGCGGCAATGGGTGAGGTTGACAGAGTTATTAACAGAAATGATGAAATAGACAGGGTTGTTCAGATTTTGAACAGAAGAAACAAGAACAATCCGGTCATATTGGGTGAGCCGGGTGTCGGCAAGACTGCGATTGCCGAAGGGCTGGCAAGCAGAATATTTGAAAAAAAGGTTCCGCCAAAGCTTTTCGGATATCAGCTTTATTTGCTTGATTTTACTGCCCTCGTTGCAGGGACGCAGTTCCGCGGACAGTTCGAGGCAAGGCTTAAAAATGTTCTTAACGAAGCAAAAGAAGCAGGAAATGTCATACTTGTTATAGATGAAATTCATAATATTGTGGCTGCCGGCGATGCAGAGGGTGCAATGAGTGCGGCAAATATTTTGAAGCCTGCGCTGGCGAGGGGCGAAATCCAGATTATAGGTGCAACGACGCTTTCGGAGTACAGAAAACATATCGAAAAAGATTCCGCGCTTGAAAGACGTTTTCAGCCTGTACTTGTTGATGAGCCGTCGTGCGGTGAAAGTGTTGAAATACTAAAGGGTATAAAAGATTATTATGAAGAATATCATGCGGTTAAAATATCCGATGAAATTATAAAGGAAGCAGTCACTTTGTCGGAGCGGTATATCACCGACAGATTTTTGCCGGACAAGGCAATTGATGTGATTGATGAGGCAGGCTCAAGAGTAAATCTTAATAACCGCGCTTTGTACGATTTGAAAATGTATAAGGAAAGACTTTCGCAAATAGCAAGAGAATCTGAGGAAGAGGCAAAGAATGAAAATTATGCCCGCGTTGCCGAGCTCAGAAGCGAGGAGCTTAAGATTGAGGAGGCAACAAAAAAAGCGGAAGCCGAAGCAAAAAAGGCAGAGATAACCTTTGACGATATTGCGGCGGTTATCGAAAGCTGGACAAAAATTCCCGTTCACAGATTGACGGAGAGTGAAACCGAAAAGCTATTGAAACTTGAGGATAGAATTCATGAAAGAGTCGTTGGGCAGGAGGACGCCGTAAATGCGGTCGCAAGGGCGATAAGACGCGGCAGAGCGGATATATCGGTTAAAAAGCGCCCGGTTTCATTCATTTTTGCAGGTCCTACGGGTGTGGGAAAAACCGAGCTTGTAAAAACCATTGCCGAGGTCATGTTCGACAGAGAGGACGCACTTATCAGATTCGATATGTCTGAGTTTATGGAAAAACATTCGGTTTCAAAGCTTATAGGATCACCTCCGGGATATGTCGGATATGATGACGCAGGGCAGTTGACCGAGCAGGTTCGCAGAAAGCCTTATTCGGTTATTCTTTTGGACGAGATTGAAAAGGCAGATCCCGAAGTTTTCAATTTATTCCTGCAAATACTGGATGACGGCAGAGTGGCGGACAGTCACGGAAAGATTGTTAATTTTGAAAATACAATCATAATTATGACAACCAATGCCGGTTCGGAATTTCAGTCGAATGCTCTGGGCTTCGGCGCGGATAAGGAGCTTACTTTGACCGATAATGTGGACAAGAGTTTAAAAGCACATTTCAGACCGGAGTTTTTGAATCGTATAGACGAAATTGTTACATTTAAGCCGCTTACCAAAAAAGAATTAAGAGAGATAATAAATCTGCTTTTAAAAGATATAAAAGGCAAGCTTGCCGAAAAGAATGCCCGGCTTGAAGTAACCGATGCGGCAAAAGAGCTTATTCTGGAAAACGGATATAATGTCAGATACGGAGCAAGACCTTTAAAGAGGTCAATCAGGAGTCTTTTGGAGGATAAGCTCTCAATGCTGGCATTAAAGGGTCAAATTGCCGACGGCTGCATAATAACCGCGGACAGAAACGGAAACGAAATCGAACTGACGGTAAAGTAAAAATTAAATATAAGGGGTAGAAAAAATGAAAAAAGTATTGTTTGCATTAATCTGCGTAATGGGCTTGTTCGGAGCAAATGCATTTGCCGATGAAATAACCGAAGAGCCGGCAGCCGCCGAAACGGCGGCTGCCGCTTATGCAACCGAACTGTCGGTAAATGTTACAGTAGGCGAAAACGGAAATTTGTATCCGAAAAATTTTGTGCTCGGGATTTATTCGGAAAATAAGGAATTTTGGGGCGCAAATCATATTTGGGTTGATGAAGAAAATTCCGAAAAATCAATGAGCTTTACAACTCCCGAATATCAAAAGGGTGACAAACTTTTTATAAGCTCGTTCAGCGGAGCGCAAAGCATTGAATACGGCGGAAATACATATAGTGTCGGAGACATGATTGAAATTGATACCTCCGCGGACGTGAATATCAAAATCATTCCGCTTAAGGCGACGTATGTAAAGGCATTTGCAAACGAATGGGAGCTTTATTTTAAAAATCCGGCAAAGATTATTGACGGCGCAACCATGATTCCTTTGGATGAATATCTGACGGCAATGTCGATGATGCATTGCAAGACCGAAACGGGTGATAAAACGGAGATTGCGGCGGACGGACACAGAGTTGAATTTTATCTGGGCGGAAATGACATGTATGCAGACGGAAAGGTTACATATTCAGATGCAGTTCCGACAAAAATCAACGGGGTTTTGTATGTCCCGATGAGATTTTTAATTGAAGGACTCGGAGGCAGAATAATTGTAAAAAATCCGGACGGAGTGCTTAATGTCACCGCAAGCTATCACTTCAGCGGACTGAAAAAATCCGAATGGTTTGTGAAAGGAATAAAGAGCCGTACAAATTATTTGATTTGGGTGTCCAGAAAAGATTTTAAGGTAACGGTCTTTGAAAACAAAAACGGAACATGGGCGGAACAGAAGGTGTTCCCGTGTTCTGTCGGTGCACCGTCCACGCCGACGGTAACAGGTGAATTTGATTATTTTTCAAAAGAAAAAAGATGGACTTATCCTACATATTACGTCGGACCTATAATGAGATTTTACAGCGGATATGCGCTGCACAGTACGTTGCTCAGATATGACGGAAGCAGTGCGGACGGACGTCTCGGCAAGAGAATTTCTCACGGCTGCGTAAGACTTCGCCCAGATGATATCAACTGGATGGCAGATACGATTCCGCTTTATACCAAGGTATATGTGACTGAATAAACGGTGCGTGAAAAATATTTAAAAATGGGATGTAAAAAAGTCCGGAACGCAAAAAAGCCGCCCGAACAAAGGCTTTTGCCTTTGTATCGAGCGAGTCAATACCGAATTTTGTGTAAACTCTTTACAAGACCTCCGAAATGATGTATAATAAAAATATCATTTTGGAGGTTTTAATTATGCCAAGGTACAAATTAAGTCCCGTGGAGAGGGCACTGGAGCAAGAACGCAAGGAAAATCTGCGCAATATTATGAAAGGACTCGATGTGAAAAATTTTGATGACCTGAAAGATGTATTTAAGATGATGGTCGGAGAAATGCTTGAGAATGGTCTTGACGGAGAGCTTGATGATGAATTAGGCTAGGGAGGAAAAACATTGACTGAAGCGTCACACAATTAACATGCGTTAAAACAATTCTTAACGTGCGGGCTCTATGGCACCACTTATTTGTGCTTGAAAGATGCTTCTAACACTGATTTTTATACTGTTTTCAGAAAAGTTCTTCTACAACTCCTCCTACCGTGCTTTGTAGTATATTTTCCCTCGAATACAGTATATCAAAAAAACAGCCGCTTGACAGCACTTTCATTCCTATTTGTGCTGACGCTTTAGCGGCAGAATGGAGATTTTTATGAAAACATATACCGTAAAGCTTAACGGAAAAGAACTTGAGATAAATAAGGTGCGTGTGTCGGCAATGCCATTTAACAGAGTGTTTAACGGTACACAGCGTTCTGTTGAACAAACTGAGGAGGCATATTTTGTGACGGCGGATATAACAGATTTCGCCGTTATGGAAATCAGCGTTGACGAGGGTTTTGATACTTATGAGATAAGACCGTTAGAGTATAATCTGTCGGATAAGAGGAACGGGAACACGGTTACACTCAATATCGACAAGCCGATGCAGTTCACGTTTGAACCCGATGGATTTCATAATGCCTTGCATATATTCATAAATCCGCCGAGTGTAAAACCGAACGGAGATGTAATATATTATGGCAAGGGTGAGCATACGGCAGGACTTATCTGGCTTGAATCGGGTCAGACGCTCTATCTCAATGAGGGTGCGGTTGTGTATGGCGTGATATATGCCAAAGATGCGGCGGATATTAAGATTATGGGTCGCGGAATTATCGATTCATCACTGTACAGACGCGGCGATGATTATCATGACGGCGGACGTGAAATTTATGATGATTTGATAGCTCACGGAGTAGGAAAAGAACCGTCAGAGGCAGGTTATATATGCTCAAATATAGTGATATATAATTGCAAAAATGTTTATATCGAGGGTATAACGCTTAAGGATTCAATGCTTTGGTCGCTGATAGTCCGCAACCATTGTGAGAATATCGTCATCGATAATATCAAGATAATAGGTCAGTGGCGGTATAACAGTGACGGAATAGACATATGCGCGTCAAAGAATGTGACGGTCAAAAACAGCTTTGTGCGTTCGTTTGACGATTGCTTTGTTGCGAGAGCGCCGTATCTCAAAGACGAAACCGAGGATGTGGAGAATATAACGGTTGAGAATTGCGTGCTGTGGTGTGACTGGGGGAAATCGCTTGAAATATGGTGCGGAAACAAGCCGTGTGCGATAAGAAATATCAGCTTTAATAACGTATATTTGATACGCTTAAATGTTGTTGCGATTAATATCACAACATGGTACGGAAGTGAAATGTCGCTTGTCGAAAATGTGTCTTATAAAAACATCTTTATGGACTATGATGGCGTTGAATATCGAATGGCGGAGGATTATGAGAGTGACACACATCATGAATACATAAACGACCTTTCAAAGACGGTAACAGCTGTACATATTGCACCGGAAAGGCTTGGCCTGGCAACGGGAAATCAAGGTATAATTGCCGCTGAGAACTATGATGATTATAACGTGTGTTATCGGAACATTACGTTTGATAATGTGCGTTGTACTGATGAAAAACCGCTCATAAGTATCGGTGAGAATAACTCTTATACAAGTATCTATGGCATTAATACTCACAATTGTGATTTTAATATAGAGAGATAAAACATAAGGGCGAGGGATAAACATTCCCTCGCCACAGACTGTAGACAAAATGAGGGATTGCCCCACATTTGTATGTAGAAAAATCAAAAAAATGATTTTTCATAAAATTATTTCTTTTCTTGCTATCAACAAACTTCGCCA
>CAKSFY010000084.1 GCA_934454035.1 uncultured Clostridia bacterium
GAATTTCCTCTGCAAGAGAAATCTCCTTTTTACACTCTTCAAGTATCGGATATCTTTTAAGTAATTCATTAATCATTTATTTTCACTCCCTTTTGCTCATAACATTCAACCGCTAACGCAAGTGCAGCTGCATCTCCAAGTTCGTCGCCGAGTTCTGCTCCGACTATTTTTACAACATTTCGCGCATGAGACAGAGCCTCTTTATCTATAACTCTTTGCATGGATTCTTTCATAAGCTCAGAGCTTCTTTGATACACGCTGCCGATTACTATTCTGTCCGGATTCAGAATGTCTATCAGAATCGAAAGTCCGCGCCCGAGCATTTCTCCTGTCAGCTTATATACCTCAATTGCGGTCTTGTCGCCTGCTTTTGCCGCTTCCGCAATCGATTTTGCCGTCACGCTCTCCAATTCGGACAGGCTTTTACAGTACATCGGTTTTTCGCCTTTTTGCAGCGCTTCAATCGCTTTCATCTTCCCCGAAAGCGCAATTCCGCCGCCGCTTGCAAAACCCTCAAAAGAGCCCTCTTTTCCGTAGCCGCTTGGTCCGAAGCGTTCAAGTCTGATATGCCCGACCTCGCCTGCATTTCCGTTTGTACCGTTATACAGTCTGCCGTCCAATATAAGTCCTGCGCCCATGCCTGTGCCGAAAGTCAGAAAAATCATGTTTCTGCTTCCTTTTCCTGCTCCGAACCGCCATTCTGCCAATGCGCATGCATTTGCGTCGTTGCACAGATATGCATTTAATCCGAGCCTGTCATTTACCATTTTTTCAATTTTTATTTCGTCCCATCCGGGCAGATTCGGCGGTGACAAAATTGTCCCCGTTTCCGAATCAAGCGGCCCTCCGCAGCTTATTCCGACCGCTATGGAATTACCTTTTATTTTTTCTGCCGCCTCGAAAATTTTCTCAAGCGTTTCTTCTGCGCCAACAGTTGAAATCTTTACTTTTTCAAGAATCTCGCCTTTTTCATTTCCTCTGACAACGGCGCATTTTGTTCCGCCAATATCGATTCCCAAAAACTCCATTCTGTCAAATCTCCCATTCCATAAAATCAGTTTCTTTTACTTCTCCGTTTTTAAAGACAAAAGTTTTAACCTCATTGTGTGAAAATTTCGTTTTTAAGCTTTGTCCGAGAATATTTATGCACACATCGGTATCTTTGTTTTCCGCCTCATACAAACGCAGCGCAAAGCCGTCGCCGTCCTCGCTTTTTTTAAGCGAAGTCGGAATAATATTCTTTTCCGAAACCGATATTGCCGAAAATTCAAGCGGCAGCGTCCCTTTGTGGAAAGTTTCAACCACTACCGTCGGTTTGTTATTGATTTCTTCTGCCTTAATCTCACAATCCGTAAAGGATTCAAACGGGAAAATCGAATACTCAAAGTAATGCTCGCCCTGTTCCATATATTCGCAGAACTCATCTCTTTTTCCGAAATGGTCGGCATAAATTGCTCCTCTCAAAACAGTTAGGGTCAGCACATTTTTGTCCGCGTCAAAGCTGTACTTTGACGAATTTGCCATGCCTATTCCTCCGCCTTGTCCGCACAATGCAATCCAGTCGCCGCAAGGCTGTTCGCTGCCGTCCGTAGGTCTTTCGATATATCCGAAAGGAATTTTCGCATATGCTCTCTGTTCCCCGGTCTTTACCGGGACACTGAATTTAAGCATTTTATGCTTTTCGTGAAAATCTATTTTTGTTTTAACTTTCACAACCCTGCTTTCTGCCTCAACAGTATAATCGCGGATAACGGTTGTATCAAAAAGCTTCATTTTACTTCTTACTGTTGCTCTTACCGGTCCGTTTTCTATCAGTTTTACACTGCCTTTTTCAAATGTTCCGACAACAGTTTTGAATTCCTTAATATCATGCGCCCATGTGTCGCACGGAGTTTCGTCAACAAAAAATGTTTTTGTGTCCCCTGACAAAAGCTCTTTTCCGTTTTCCTTGTCAAGCACGGACTTAAGCTCACCCGTATTTTCATCGAACAACAGCTTTACAAATGAATTTTCTATCGAACTGTCGGTGCAGATAAACGGATTTTCACTTTCTTGATTCTTTTCTTCATTAAAATACATTCTGCAGACAGTATACCCCATTGCCGGAATCTCCGCAGTAAACGCCATGCAGTATTTATCGTCGCCGTTGGTTTTTGAATCGCGCACCTTTTGCATAGGAAGTATATTTCCGTCTTTGTCGGTTATGTACGCCGGCATTTCTCTGACTGTCACACATGTCTTTATCGCCCTTGCCAATGGATTGAAAATAACAATCGGTGTACCGATGTTTTCCTCGCAATGCCATGACACAACAGGATTACCTGTCGGTTTATACGGTTTTAATTCTTTTCCGTCCATGGTATCTATATTCCATGAAATCTGCTGAAGTGCAAAATTTGTATTGCGCTCCGCTATTGACATCGCTTCAGAATGCATATATCCGGCATCCGTATATGCCTCTTTTATTGAGCAGCCGCCCAATATATCATGGAATTGATTAAACAGTATATTCTTCCATGCCCTTGAAAGCTCCTCAGTCGGGTACTCTGTCCCGATAAGGTGATTTGAAATCACCGAATACATTTCCGTTGTAAGCACACTGTTTTCCGATTTTCTGTTGCCCTCTTTAATTTGGCTGCATGCACTGTAGCAACCCTTTGCATGAAACTGCAAATCATCCTTAACAACAGGAAGTTTTTCGCCCTTTACCGCTTCGAAATATTCGTCGGGAGTAGAGAAAATATACTCCTCGCCAAGTTCTCTCTTCATTCTGTCCATAAGCTCAACCGTAGGGCCGCCGCCGTGATTGCCGACGCCGTAAAATGCCATAATATCATAATTTTCATTATCATTTACAATATTGTAAAATTCCTCAAAGCGTGACGAATCTATATTGTAAAAATGCGGTACCCGAAAGGTTGTCACGCGGCTTCCGTCCATGCTTTCCCAAAGAAATAAATTCTGTTCAAGCGCCTTTTCATGCGGTGCCGGGCGCATAAATACGTAGTTGTCCATACCGCTGTTTTTTAAAAGCTTCGGAATACTCCCGTTATGCCCGAATGAATCTACGTTATAGCCGGCATGTGCAATTTTTCCGAACTTTTCCTTAAAATATCTTTGACTCACAAGAGCATGCCTTGCAAAGGATTCTCCGCAAGGGATATTGCAGTCCGGCTGAAGATACCAACCGCCGGTTATACACCATCTGCCCTCTTTCACTCTTTCGGCAATTTCATCAAACATCTTTTTATCGCTTTTTTCAATCCACATATAGTATAAACTGCATGCGGAGGTGAATTTATAATCGTCAAACTCTTTCATTCTGTCCAAGGCACTGCGAAATGTTGCTTTTATTTCCGCAAAACCCTCCTGCCATTGCCACAGCCATACAGGGTCAAGATGTGCATTTCCAATCATATGAATTTTTTTCATACGCTTATCCTCCGATTTAATATTATATATTAATTATATAGCCGCACAAAATATCTTTCCTTGCTTTTTTATGCAAATATGTTGCTTTTTTTTAGATAATGTATTATAATTGTCTAAGAGGAGGAATCGGAATGATAGAAAGATTTACAAAGTCACAAAATATATCTGCCGACGGAATATCGGTTCAGCGCAAAATAATAAGCGGCAGCTTCAAAACACATTGGCATGATTTTGTCGAGATAGAATTTATTTTATCCGGCAGCGGAAAATATGTTATAGACGGAAAAAGCTACGATATAGAAAAAAACATGCTTTTTTTTATGACGCCGATTAATTTTCATCAGGTTTCGATTGATAAAAATGCAGAAATAGTAAATATTATGTTTTCGGAAAATATATGCAACAACAGCACGCTTTTTACGCTCACCTCCGGGATAAGTGAAAATGCAGTGCATTTTTCCGAATCCGACGCATTATTCATAAAATGCCTTTTGTCCGAACTTATCACTGCCGTTGACCAAAAGGATAAAATATATTATTCCGCGCTTTTGGATACTCTGCTTTTAAAAACCGTTAAACGGACAAAAAATAAAAGCATTCCGATTTTAACCTATGTTCAATCGGCAATGCTTTATATACTCAATAATTTCCGTTCCGACATTACGCTCTCCGATACCGCCAAATATGTCGGCTTGTCATCGGCATATTTGAGCTCGGTTTTTTCAAAGGAAGCCGGAATCAATTTTAAAGAATATCTGAATTCAATACGGTTTGAATATGCAAAAAAGATGCTCGTCTATTCCGACATGAGCGTTTCCGAAATTTGCTACGAAAGCGGTTTTGACGATTATGCAAACTTTATACGCAGTTTTAAAAACCGATTCGGTATCTCACCCGGTAAATTCCGAAAAGAATCAGAAATGTCTTAAAAGAGCTATTACGGTTCCCAGAACAGCCCCTGCAAATACTTCTGTCGGTGTGTGTCCCAAAAGCTCTTTAAGCTTTTTCTCGGTATTTTCAAAATTATTTTTTTCCCAATCCTCCACAAGCTTATTGAGGATTTTTGCCTGCTGACCCGCGGCACGTCTCACTCCTGCCGCGTCGTACATTACCACCAGGGCAATTACAACCGTGACGGCAAATAAAGTGCTTGAAAAGCCCTCCGTCAAACCGACCGATACCGCCAGACTTACCACAAAAGCCGCATGTGAGCTTGGCATACCTCCCGAACCTATCAGTCTCCTGAAATCCATTTTTTTATTTTTTATAAAAACCAAAATTACCTTTAAAACCTGTGCCACAAACCACGACAGCACTGTTGTGAAAAGTATTGACGACCTGAAAAATTCTGCCAATTGTAATATCTCCTTTATTATTTTTTTCTTTCAGTTAGCATATCGGCAAGCCACAAAAGGTCAGCCGCCTTATTGCCGAACGGTTTCAGCGCGTCTTTTGCTTTTTTTGTGTATTCCTCCGAGAGTTTTTCAGCTTCTTCAAGCGATGTCAGAGACACATATGTGTTTTTATGGTTCACCGCGTCACTTCCCGTCTTTTTTCCAAGCTCTTTCTCGTCTCCTACAACGTCCAGAATATCGTCCTGTATCTGAAAGGCTATTCCCAAATTAAGACAATAATCATCAACTGCTTTTATTTTCTCTTCATCAGCTCCGGCAATCACTGCTCCGCAAACTCCCGATGCTCTTATTATCGCACCTGTTTTCAGCGCATGCAAATGCTGCAGCTGCTTAAGCGAAAGCTTTTTATTTTCACTTTCTATATCAATCATCTGTCCGCCGATCATACCCGTTGCTCCTGCCGAACGGGCAAGAATCGAAATTGCTTTCAGGACGGATTCATCGCTTATATTTTCATTTTTATATGAGGCAGTAATTTCAAATGCCATATTAAGCAACGCGTCCCCTGCCAAAATGGCGGTCGCTTCGTCAAACTTAATATGATTTGTTGCCCGTCCGCGCCTTAAATCATCATTATCCATGGCAGGCAAATCATCATGAATCAGCGAATATGTGTGTATCATCTCCATTGCGCACGCAAAAGGCATAACCTCCGCCGCGCCTTTGCCGCACATTTCGCAAGCATATATCATAATAATCGGGCGCAGTCTTTTTCCTCCTGCCAAAAGGCTGTAGCTCATTGCGTCAAACACCCTTTTCTGCGGCAGGTCTCCGATATCCATATACTTTGCAAGCGCTTCTTCAACAAGTTTTCCGGTACATATAAATTTCTCTTTGCAATCCATCATTATTCCTCTTCACCGATAAAATTTTGTTTTTCCTTTTCGCCGTCCGCTCCCGACAAAAGCACCGATACTTTCTTTTCGGCACTGTCAAGCATTTTGCGGCAGCTCTCGGAGAGTTTTATACCCTGTTCAAAAAGTCCGAGTGCTTCCTCAAGCTTTGCGTCTCCGCTTTCCAATTTTGCAACAACCTCTTCGAGTTCTTTCATTGATTCTTCAAAGCTTTTTGCCATATTGACACATCCTTTCTTAATTACATCACCTTGCATTTTTTGCTTCCGTCCGCAAATCTCAAATCAAATTCTTCGTCCTTTATAAGCTCATCCGCAGACCTCACAACACTTCCGTCCTCTTTTGAAGCTATTGCATACCCTCTTGCCATTACACGCAGCGGACTCAGTGCGTCTAATTTTGCGCAAGCTTTTGAAAAACGGGTGTTTTCTCTTGCAAGCATCATAGAAAAACCGCTCTGCATTTGCTTTATATAATTATCAAGTGTAATATTCAAATCGCCTATTTTTTCTCTCGGGTCTCTGAGCTTTAAGCCGTCAAGCTTAATTCGCCTGCTTTCCACGCTTCTGACAAGAGCATTTTTCAGCCGTCCCTGAGCCGCTGCGATTTTTGACAAAAGCTCTATTTGCGACGGCACCGCTATTTCAGCCGCTGCCGACGGCGTAGGCGCTCTCAAGTCCGCCGCAAAATCGGCTATTGTAAAATCGGTTTCATGCCCGACGGCAGATATAATCGGAATTTCCGACTCATAAATGCTGCGTGCGACAATTTCCTCATTAAACGCCCATAAATCTTCTATTGAGCCGCCGCCTCTGCCGACAATAAGCGTATCAACTTCTTTTTTCCTGTTAAAATATTCAATGCCCTCAACTATATTTGCCGCCGCTCCGTCACCCTGAACCAAAGACGGGTAAATGATTATTTCGGCATACGGATAGCGCCTCGTAATAACATTTATAATATCTCTGATTGCCGCTCCGGTTGTCGCGGTTATTACTCCGATTTTTTCCGGATATTCCGGGATAGGCTTTTTATGCGCCGCGTCAAATATCCCTTCCTCTTCAAGCTTTTTTTTCAGCTGTTCATACGCAATATATAATGCGCCGACGCCGTCCGGAATCATTTCATTTATATATAGCTGATACGAGCCTCCTGCCTCATACACGGACACTTTTCCTCTGGCAAGCACTCTCATGCCGTCCTCCGGCATAAAATTCAGATGTGCCGCTGCACCTCTGAACATTACTGCCTTTAATACTCCGCCCTCATCTTTCAGGGTTATATACATATGTCCTGAATAATGCAGTTTGAAATTCGAAATCTCACCTTTTATCCAAATATCGTTAAGAATTATATTTTTGTCAAGAATCTGCTTTAAGTAGGTATTTAACTGGCTGACCGTTGCAACTTTAGGTTCCATATCATCTGCCGCCTTTCTGCGCAAGAGCCGCAATTCCGACCGCATTATCCGTCGAATAAGCGGGACTTGCATAATAAATCCGACCGTTTGTATTTTCGTCAAGATATTTTCTCAAAAACTTATTGGAGGCTACCCCTCCCACAATAAGTACTTCACTTATTTTCTCTGATTTTATCACATTGTTCAGCATTGCCGCCAAGGTCTTTGCCACATGAGCCAGGGTGCTCATTGCTTTTTCTTCATTGCTTATATTTGCTCTCAAAAGAGCTGTTTCCGCACCGGAAAAGTTTGCAAAACCTCCGTCCGTACAAACTTTAAGCCGCATGCATTTTTCCGCCTTTTCACTCAATGTTTCCATAGCTTTTCCGCACGGGAATTTTATCCCGAGTGAAACCCCGACTCTGTCTATAAGCTGACCTGCGCTTATATCCTTTGTTCCGCCGACAATTTTATTTTCAAATGCATATCCCGTGAAACTGCTTCTTAATATTTCTGTAGTTCCTCCAGACAAATGCACCGACAAAAAATCTCTTTCCAAAAGCTCTTCGCATCCGCCGGACACTATCCCTGCCATGATATGACCGTCCTGATGCGAATATTCATACAAAGGAACGCCCAAAGTATCTGCCGCAATTTTTGCATAGCCTTGTCCGGCAAGAAAAACCGGCATATATGAGCCTGCGGCATTTCTCGGCTTTGTGCTCACGCCGACAGCCTTAATATCCGCTTTATCAATTTCAGCAGCCAGCTTGCCGTAAAGCTCCGGCATATTTTTAATATGTAAAAAAACAGCGTCACTCTGCCGAAGTCCGCGCTGCCCTTTTTTAACATCAAGTATTTGTCTTTCGCTTAATATAAAATCGCCGCCGACAGCCGCGGTTGAAGTTGTATAATTACTTGTATCAAAACCTAAAAATATACTCATTTTGTATATTTCCTTAAAAATCCGCCCAAAACTCCGTTTACAAAAGCCGAGCATTCGGGATCGTCATACTTTTTCTCAAGCTCTACCGCCTCATTTACCGCAACCTTTTCCGGCACATCATCAACATATTTGATTTCGTAAATTGCAAGCTTCATAACGCAAAGCGCGACCTTCGGTATTCTCGATATTTTCCAACCGTCACCCAAATTTGCCGAAATATCTTCTTCCAGCTCATCTTTTTTTTCGTCCACTCCGTACACAACCTGCCTGATATAAGGCATATTGTCAACGGATTCGGGAGCCTCGTCCAGCATATGACCTATCAAAAACTCCATATCGTCATTATTCGTCTCAAGCTGGAATATCAGCTTAAAAGCCTCTGTTCTCGCTTGTGTTCTCGTTTGTCTTTTCATAAAAATCTCCATTCTGCCGCTCTGCTACGGCACAAATAGTAATGAAATTTCTCTTATCGGCAGAGCAGGAAATGATAAGAGATTTTTGTACATATAAATTTCACCCGGATAATTAAGCTTTATTCTTTATTTTTTAATATTTCTATCTGCTTCATCATGCTCAAATATTGCCCGTCGGCAACAATAATATGATCCAGCAGCCTTATATCGACATAATTCAGTGCCATTTCAAGCTCAAGAGTAAATTTTAAATCACCGGGCGAAAAATCAAGAGTCCCGTTCGGGTGATTGTGTGCCAGAATCACATAAACCGCTTTTGCCGATATTGCCGCGCTTATTATATCTCTGACTGACACATGAACCTTGTTAACTGTTCCTTTGCCGATCACCTGCGAGCTTATCAGCCTGCAATTTGCATCCAACGCAAACATTACGGCAGTTTCGTTAGAATATCCGTAAAAGAAATTTATCGCATATTTTCCGGCATTTTGCGGAGTAAGCTTCAGATTTCCCTTTTGATTGCCTATATCTATCTGATACTTTCTCAAAAGCGCTCCCTGCAGTTTAAGAAGTGTAACCGTCTGCTGTCCTACTCCTTTTATACTTTTAAGTTCTTTCTCGCTTGCATTAAAGACATTGTAAATTGTTCCGAATTTTTTTATAAGTGCCCTTGCAGTCGGATTTGTATCCTTCTGCGAATTTACTGAATATAAAAGCAGCTCCAAAAGCTCATGCGGCTCCAGTGCATCTCCGTCACTTTCAAAAAACTTTTTTCTTAATCGGTTTCTGTGTTCTTTGTGCAGGCTCTTATCAATATCGGAATTTGACATCGGTATTCCCTCCGCTTCTTATTCCGCCGCCGTTTCGCCGATCGGTTCATTTTCCTGCGGAGTATCGGTCGGTGCCGGAGACGGAACCGTGTAAACCGGGGTCTCCGTCTTTGTGCCGACGGTAACTTCGGTCGGTACCATTTTGTAAGTGCTCCGCGTTATTTTTCCGGAGCTTATTACCTCTCCGTTTTCTGTAACCGTCTTGTATGTGTCAACCACATATCCGGCTTTTCCGGCAGAGGTTACCTTTTTTGTATTGACAGGCATATTTGCGTCCTGTGTTTCCTTAACCGTAGGCTGGGTTGTGGTCACAATTTCATGCTTTAAGCGAACAGTTCTTTCCGCGTCGCGCTTTGTTCCGATTATTGAAACCGTAACGGTTCCGCCGCCGGTTGAGGCTTTAATCTTAAGCGGATAATCGGTACTGTTCACAAATTTAAAATCTATCGCCCCATAGGAAACTGTTGCGTCCTGCCCTTTCGGAA
>CAKSFY010000085.1 GCA_934454035.1 uncultured Clostridia bacterium
ATGTATCCCCCCGTCAGCCGTCGGCTGACACCCTCCTTTAGGCAAGGGAGGCAGATTGGGAGGCTGTATAAGCCCTCCTTGCCTAAAGGAGGGTGTCATGCTCACACATATGTGTGAGCATGACGGGAGGATACAGCTTACATAAAACCAAAACCTCCCGTTTAAAACCATTTACCTATTACTTAACAGTATTCTTTTGTGAAATAATCAAAGAATACAAAACGGAAAGGGCGGAAAGTTCCGCCCCTCTCTCAAAGGGCATAAGAGTATTTTGCTTTTATGTCTTTTGAGAGAGGTAAAATCTCACATATTCAATATATAAACAAGAAAAAGCCGTTTAAAATTAAACTATTCCGACTTTTAAAATCGGCTGATTAATTTATACAAAAGGAGAATCGGGTTATGCCTAGAAAAAAAATACTATCACTCATATTATGCATTATTATGCTCGGCTCGTATCTGCCGTGCAGCTTTGTTTTTGCCGATAACGGCGGAAAAAATGAGCGCTACGTGTATTTGCATGCGCAGGGGGAAAATCCGACGGATACTCCGAATGTCAGCACGGTATATATGGGAGAAAATACCGATGTATATTTAGCTGTAGATAACCCCAACAAGGGTTTGTATGAGGACGGTATTCATAAAGAGCCGCAGTATGATTTGAACGGATATACCGTAACCGTATACTTCGACCCTGCATATTTTGATTATGCTTCAGACCCGGCAAAGCCGATTGATTATACCGTTCCGGACAAAAATACCGATACCTCGCAGACGGGTCAGGACGATGAGCACGGCAAGCCGGTCGATGTGCCGACCGAGATTGGCTATTATCCTTATGCACAGGGCAGCGGCACGGAAAACGGATACAAGACGGCATATGTTACAGTGTTTTATAACGGCGGTTTTGCTCCGCAGAAAAAGGACGGTCAGCTTTGGTATAATTTATGCAAGCTGCCGCTCACACCGCTTAAAACAGGCAGTACACAAATATTTATTGACACATCGGGCGAACAGGGCAAGGGACTTGAACTCTTTGCAAAAAATAAGTCGGAAAAGTTAGAGGAGCAAACCTTTCTTTACACGGCTATAAACGGCGGCAGTCATACTGTCGTGATTAAGGACAAGTCAAGACCGGCTGCGCCTGTTGCAAATCCGAACGCCGGCAGCTATGACGAAAAGCAGCTTGTTACGCTCACGGCGGAAAGCGGCTGCGATATATATTATTCTCTTGACGGCACTAATTTTGAAAAATATACAAGCCCGATAGAAATTGAAACAACCTCGACTATAACCTGTTATGCTGAGCGCACAACGGACGGCAAGCAAAGTAACAAGGTAAGCTATGAGTATAACATACTTCCGAAAGCGCCCCGACTGTTTGACGGCGAAAAAACGCCGATACCGAATGTTTATACAAGCGATGATATATTTACCGTTTACGCTGCGGATAAGGCAAGCTATGGAAAAATAGAGGACGGAAACGAGATTTACTACACATTTTCCGGTATTTCGGCAGATAGTATCACACTCGGGACAAACCCCGAAAGTGAATGGGTAAAGCTCGATAAGCTCACGCAAAGCATTGAAATAAACAAAAACCGCACCGTGCGGCTTATTACCGACAGAATGGGAGTATTCTCCGATGTTTCGGAATATCGGCTCGGCATAAAGCCTGCAAAGGTTACGGCTTCTCCCGATTCCGGCAGTTATGACAAAAAGCAGGATATAACGCTTTCGGTCAAAACCACCGGCGCAAAGATTTATTATACGCTTGACGGCAGCGACCCCAAAACAAACGGTATTGAATATTCGGGCGTTATTACCGTTGCAAAGGACACAACCGTCAGAGCTGTTGCCTGCTATGACGGTATATACGGTGATGTTTCTTCGTTCTATTATCTGTTTACCGCAAAAGATGATTACGGTGTGGACGCGTTCTATCCATCCGGCGTGTACGAGGGAACCGTAAATGTCACGCTGACCGCAAATAATCCCGAAAATGAGATTGAGTATAGCACGGACGGCGGAAACACCTGGCAGAAATACGAAAACACTCTTGTTATAGACAAGGATACGGATATTCTTGCAAGAGCGGTTGACAAGAGCGGCAACAAAGGCGGTATATATACATTTACATATAAAATAAAGCCGCTTCCTCCTGTATTTGCTCCCGAAAGCACGCAGTTTACCAATGCTGATGAAATTACGGTTTTCTGTGTGGAAAGCAAGCCGGAAAATACAAGCCGCTTTAAGCTTTTCTATACGCTTGACGGAAGCGACACGACAACAAGTGCAGCAAGATTTGAAGCCGATGACGTTTCGGATTCGGCGGAAATTACAATAACAAAATATACTGTTGTAAAAGCGGCGGTATTAAAAGACGGAGTAACCTACTCAAACGTTGTTACACATTCTTATGATATTGTAAACAAAAAACCGTCCCGGCCGCTTATGACCTTAACACCGGGCAATTACATAAGAAAAATCGGTGATGACGTCGGTTTTTCCACAAAGTTTATGCCTGTGCCGACAGGAACGGAAATCTATTATACAATAAGCTATGACGGAACATTCACAGCCGATCCGATACCGAACACAGCCGACACAATTCAATATGACGGAAATCCGATAACGGTTAAAGGACACACGATTATAAAAGCGATAGCGGTTAATGCGTTCGGAGTAAAAAGCGACGTCGGTATATTTGAATATATCGTAACGCCCGAAGCTCCGAAAGCTGCCCCCTCTGCCGTAATCAGCGGCAATACGCTCCCTGTTGTTCCCGTGAGTGCGGTTAAGGGCTGTACGGTAAAATATGATGTAAACGGGATTACAAATGAATTTGTCTGCACGGACGGCAGCTTTTATATTGACACCGCAACGGGAAACGCATATAAAGACGAGGCTTGCACAGAGCCTTTGGGAACGCAGAACACAGGAACGGTAACAGCTCCGGCGGAGCTGAATATCAGCGCAGAGCTTGACGGTATCGAAAGCGACCGGAACAAATACACATATAAATTAAGCGCTGACGCAGGAACTCTTGCGCCGCCTTATGCCGATAAGGAAACGGGCGAATATGAGGAAATCAAAGCAGACGAGGACAACAACCTATTGCTTGTAAAGCTGTATTCCTTAAATAAAGGCGATACAATTCAATACACAACCGACAACGGCGCAAATTGGATTGACTACACCGACACAATACCGATTAAGAATGACACCGTATTGCAGATAAGAAGTGAAAAGGACGACAATTACAGCACAGCGGTAAGCTATGTATATAACTTTGTGCCGCTTGCACCGATTATTACGCTTCCGTCGGGACGGTATTTAAAGAGCGATAACAAGACGGCCGAAATTAAATATGACGACCGTGCGCCGTCGGATAAAATTGCAAATGATTATAAAATTATGTACCGTGAAAACGGCGACAAGCAGGATTTTCCGTATTCGGTTGAACGAGAAATCGACCACACAATGTCGTTTAAGGCATATGTCATCAATACCAAAACAGGCAGAGCAAGTAAAAATACAATTCATTATTACATTATTGAGCCTGAAAGCGTTGCAACAGGCAGTGTATATATCGCCAATCCGTATGACGTTCCGCGTATAAGCGCAGATGTCCTCGATACCGGCGAATATGCAAAGGGAATCAAGCTTTTAACTCAGAAAAATGACGCGGTTATACATTATTTTTACACATATACTCACGAGGACGGAAACAGCGTTACCTCGCAGAATCTTGTGTATGATAACACACCGATTACGGTTAATGCTTCAATGACGGGTATAAAAATCACAGCTTGGCTGACCGACAGGGACGGAAATGAAATCCTTGGCAGTAAGGAAACCTTTCCTATTGAGTTTGTGCATTTAAAAGTTCCGCAAACCTCGCTCGGCAGCGATAAGGTGGAATTTTCAAAGGGAACTGCTTACACGCTTATAAACGATTATCCCGGCGATGAAAATATTCTGCTTTATTACACAACCGACGGCAGTGAACCGAGCACCGAAACAGGTGAGGGCAGAAAGCTGTACGGCGGTGAAACGCTTACCTTAAACGAAGCCGTAACAGTTAAGGCAGTATATTTGAGCGTATGCGGAAAGTGCGTGTATTGTAAGGACGATAAGAAAGAACTCTGCACCGATAAGGTTTACGGGAAAACGGGAGTGTATAAATACACCGTTCCGAGCGTTATCCATACAGGCGGCGGTGGCGGCGGCGGACGCACCACCGTGGACAATACAAGAAAATACACAAAGGATATTTTCGGGACGGAGCACCCGACTCATATCGGATATATCAGCGGCTATCCGGACGGCAGTGTTAAGCCGGACGGTGAAATTACAAGAGAGGAAATCACCTCTGTTCTTTACCGTATCGTAAATCACGACTACGAAAAACCGTTTGCCGCAACGGGCGAAGCGTTCCCCGATGTTGATATGAGCCGCTGGTCCGCGCACGATATTGAATATATGTCGGATAAAAATATTGTAAGCGGCTATCCCGACGGCGAATTTAAACCGGGAAATAATCTGACGAGAGCGGAGTTTGCGGCGTTAATCAGCCACTTTGCAAAGCTTGAGGCGGCGGACAGTGAAAATCCGTTCCCAGATCTTGATAAATCGCATTGGGCATATGATGATATTTTAAGCCTTAATGCTTCGGGTCTTATGCAGGGGTATGAGGACGGAACATACAGACCCGAAAATCAGATTACACGTGCGGAGGTTATGACGGTTATAAATAAAATTCTTGGCAGAAACCCGTCAGAGACGTATGTAAAATCTCTTGATTTTAATCCGTTTAATGACCTTGAAAAGGATAAATGGTACTACACTGCTGTTTTGGAAGCAACGATTACACATAATTATTATCTTGACGATAAGGGTGTCGAAATCAAGTGGGAGGACTGTAAATGATGCAACAGAGTTACCGGGAGCTTTAAAGCTCCCGGTGCCGGAAGATATAAAGAAGGAGTACAATATTATGATTAGGGGAATATTAATATTTTTATCGGGAGCAATGTTCGGCGGTATGATTGGCTTTTTGACATTTTGTCTGGTTGCCGGAATACAGTTAAAAAACGATAAAAAATGCAAAAAGCGAAGCGATAAGGAGGAGCAGGCCGATGCTTAGAAGAAAGCTGTGCCCGCGCTGCAAAACGGGAAAGTATACTTACGAGCTTGATCCGCATTCGGCAGAATGCCCTTATTTATACTGCCATGACGGCAAAAAATGCACTATGTATGAAAAACTTGACGAGTCCGGCAGACGCCCGGCAATATTCAAAAAATTAACTTCGGTACTTGACAAAATGCGAAAAATGTGATATTATGTAAAAAAAAGGGGAGCCGCAACGGCTGAGAGTAGGCACAAATGTGCCTTGACCCGCATAACCTGATTTGGATAATGCCAACGTAGGGAAAATACTGAAGTTGTATGAGGTTATGCTTTTTTGCATAACTTTTTTTAGTTTCCGAATCGGAAAAAAAGAAAGGAAGGCTTATATGAACAACACAAAAAAAATTACAACCTGCGCGTTGCTTATTGCAGCGTCAACGGTACTTGCATGGCTGTCAAAGCTGATTCCGTCTCCGTGGCTTCAGGGCGGAAGCGTGACACTGGCATCGAGCGTACCGATAATTATCGCGTCGATTATGTTCGGCACAAAATGGGGACTGACCGCATCGGTGGTATACGCGGTTATTCAGATGATGATGGGATTTTATCCGCCCCCGACTCAAACCTTTGTAAATTATCTTTTGGTGGTTCTTTTGGATTACATACTGGCTTTCGGAGTTTACGGACTTGCCGGATTGTTTTATAAGAAAGATAAACCGATTACAATCCCCATATCCGGCTTTATTGTTATGTGTCTGAGATATGTCTGCCACATATTGTCCGGATTGCTTATCTGGGGCGTGTATGCAGAGGACCAGTCGATAGTTGCATACTCACTGGGATACAACGGCTCGTATATGATTCCGGAAATCATAATCACTACCGTAGTGCTTGCGCTTTTGCAGAAATTTATTTCAAAAAAGGCTTTACAAACGGAATAGCGAATAGTATAATAGTATTTGGGAGCAGGCTCCCGAATACTATTTTTTTTGGAGGTATATTGCTATGAAAAAAATGTTGTCGGCAGTGTTGGCGGCAATGCTTTTACTTTCTGCGGTAAATGCATACGCATATCAGCCGTCACTGGAATTTATGAATAAAACTTATGAGGATTTGAATAATTTTACAAGTACATGCGAAATCGGCTTTAAACTCGGGAGCGATATAAAAATTATTGATAAGCTTGCGAAAATGACGGAAAGCACCGACATCGGGAAAATTGTTGACTTAAAAGAGCTTGCGGAGGGTCTTTTTGATACGACAATCAAAATGGAGGCAAGCAGCATAAGCGCTCATGATAAAATGAGCTGCGAGGCAAAAATCAGTTCTTCCGCACCTTTAAAGATAAATAAGAATTTAGAACTGAATGTCAATTCGTCTTATTATGTTTGGGCAGATATTGCAAAAAACGGCGATACTGTTTCAAATAATTATATTATATCAATGCCTTTTGCGGCAAAGTACATAGTTATGAATGACGAAGAATTTGAAAAACCGGGCGATGGTGCAAGCATTGGCGAGACATCAAAAATCCTTTTTGACAATAGCAGAATGAAAGACATTAATAAAAAGAATATTCAATCTGTCAGTAAAAATGCGCGTGTTACCGGAAATGACTCAAATGTTACGGTGACATTTACCGATGCCGGGCTTAAAGCATATCTTGCCGACATGAAGGATATAGTTTGGGATTTATATGATGAGAACACAAAAGAGACTTTGAATGAAATTGATTTTTCGGGCGTGGAAAATGTAATGCGAAAAGTTAAAATATTTGATGATAACTCCTTGGTAATGAATTATTCAGTCAATTCTGACGGCAACCCCGAACGCTGCGATTTCACGCTCAATGTCAATACAAATGCAAGTGAAATAGCGGAAGCACTCGGAATCATGAATCCGGAGTTTACGGCTGAAAATTCAAAGATTGCATTTACTGTCAAGGGAAGCAATATAATAAAGTACGGTTCGGCAAGGATTGCAAAACCGCAGCTTACAGAGGACAACAGCATGACGCTGAGCGAATATGCAGGCTTGACCGACACAGAAATGCCGGAGCCGGACGACGGATATTATTCGTACATTTATGTACAGACAGACGGCGAATTTGTAAAGCGTGACGGTGAGATTTTGATTCCTTTGAGAAATTTGCTTGAAGAAGTTTCGTATAATATCGTTTATGACAACGGGACAATTACGGCAGAAGCAAATGAGGATTCCGATGCCGAATTTGACAAGATAGTGATTTTGCCCGGCGGCAGGACAGAGGCTGACGGCACACTTTTAGAGGTGTCGCCTGAGGTAATAAATGACAGAGCATATGTGACGGTTAAAGAGGCGGAAAGGCTTTTGGATGCATCTGCCGAGGAATACGGATATAATATTCAGGAAAATTTCAATTGGGCAGGATTCGGAAGAATAATAAAGTAGATTAATTATAGGGGCGGCTTTTACACCGCCCTTTTTACAAATTATAAAATAAAGGGTGAGCATTCTGAAAAAAGCAATTGTAATAAGCGATTATATAGCGCAAAAATTTGAAAATTTCACACAGAGCGGAAGGATTATAATGTTCGAAGCACCGTGCGGTTTCGGAAAAACTACGGTTGTGAATGAGCTTTTAAGGGGCAGTTCCGCAAGGGTAAAATCGGTTTCCGCCGGCGAGACGGATTTTGGCAAATTGGCGGAGGATTCCGAGTGGGACATACTTCTTGCAGAGGATCTGCATATGCTGCAGGATGCCGAAGACTACAAAGGTTTGTGTGCTCTTATGCGCAATCCGCAAAAGTGGTTTGTGCTTACAAGCCGCGGAACAATATCCGGCGAACTGATACCGTTTCGTATTGCGGGACTGCTTGATGAAATTGATGAAAAGGCTATGTTTTTTGATAAAAAGCTTGCGTCGGAATATTTTGAAAAGTGCGGAATACGCCTTTCGGAAACGGAGCTTAATTCTATCATAAATCTGACATGGGGATATCCGCTTGCCATATCAATGCTTGCCGAAAAAATGACAAACGGCGAACGGTACGGAAAAAAGCTTGCGGACAGCCTTAAATATGAGCTTTACCGATATTTTGACGAAATGATTTTCTGTAGATTTGATATGCCTGTAAGGCGCTTTCTTCTGGAGCTTGCTCCGTTTGAAAGGCTTAATACCGAGCTTGCGAAAATGGTAAGCGGCGATGCGGACGCAGGGATGCTTTTGGCAGATTTGCAAAAACGTTCGCGTATGCTTCAGAATGACGGAGACGATGAGTTTTATTTTTGGCCGATATTTCGGGATTTTCTTCTTTGGGAACAAAACAGATATTATACGGCGGAGCAGCAGAGAGCTCTTTTTAGCAGGGGCGGACTTTATTATGAATTACGGAAGGATTATGTAAAGGCACTGAAATTTTATTCAAGGAGCGCTGAAAACAACAAAGTGTCCGAGCTTATAATCAAAATTACCGGACTTCACCCGGGAATGGGGTATTATGAGGAACTAGAGGAATATTTTCTGCTTCTTTCGGACGATATTATAAAGGCAAGTCCGGCTCTTATGCAGGGGAAATGTATGCTTTGCGCTCTTCATGAGGACTATGAAAGCTCGGAGAAATGGTATAGTGAACTTAAAAGTTTTGCAGCTGCACGCAGCCGCTCGGATGCTGCCGCAAAAGAGGCAAGGGACAGGTTGGTATGGCTTGATATAGCGCTTCCGCAGCGAGGAGTCGCAGGACTGATTGACACAATCGGTATGGCGTTTAAGCTTATAACAAATAAGGAAATAAGATTGGTGCCGTTTTCGGTTACAAGCACCTTACCGAGTATAATGAACGGAGGAAAGGATTTTTCGCCGTGGAGCAAAAAAGATGATTTACTGTATGCAACAATGCGTATTCCGGTGGTCGGCATACTCGGAAAGGATGGCGTGGGACTGCCGGAATGTGCGATTGCGGAGAGCAAGTTTGAAAAAGGCGAAAATATATCGGACAGAATATTAAATCTTGTTTCAAGGCTTTCGAAAATTCAAAACAGCGGTACACCTGATATTGAGTTTGCACTTGTCGGGCTTTTGGTGCGGAATCAGGCAGAGGCAGGCAGGGCAGATGACGCACGTCATACTCTTGAGCAGCTGCGCAGCAGATTTGAGGATAAGGGCTTTAGCAGATTTATTCCGAACATCGACGCGATGATGTGCAGGCTTGCACTTCGTGAAAATGATGTGGAATATATTGAAGAATGGTATCGGGACAAAGCGCCGAGGGATTCGCTGAATATCAAGGTTATGAGAAGATACAGATATTTTACCGAGGCTATGGCTGAGCTTTATTTCGGCAATGAGGATGCCGCGCTCCTGACGCTTTCACCGCTTGAACCGTATTGCGAAAAATGCGAAAGATATATTGACGGAATTCATCTGAACGTATTGGCGGCGCTTGCCCGTTACCGCAAGAACGATTATGCATGGAGAGAGGAACGTTCTAAGGCAATGGATAC
>CAKSFY010000086.1 GCA_934454035.1 uncultured Clostridia bacterium
GTAAAGTTATAATCAAGACCGTTTTCATCCTTGAATTTTTTTGCAACCGCTTTTCTCAGTTCAACCGTTCCGGCAGCCGGAGTGTAGCGTGTTTTGTTTTCTATAATTGCCTTGATTGCCGCGTCTTTTATATGCTGAGGAGTGTCAAAATCCGGTTCTCCTGCACCGAAGCCGACAACATCTTCTCCGTTTGCTTTCATTTCTTTGAATTTTGCGTCAATCGCAAGAGTTGATGACGGACTGATTCCCATTGCTTTTTTTGATAACATGATATAACCTCCGAAATACTATTTTTGAATTTTTTATAACATCTAGAATTCATTTTATAGCTTAATTTATGTATATTATAACATATTTTATTTTTTTTTGCAAGAATAATATCGCACAAAAAGTCAAATTTTAAAGATGAATATTTGACTTGTTTGCCGAAAAAAGAGTATATATATCATTTATATTCGACCCGTATTAAAAATATAAAAAGAAGTGCGTGTTTACTTGACTTTTTGACATAATAATGGTACAATAAAAATAAGATGTATAAGTCAAAAAGAGTGAGACTGCAAAGAGCTGATAAAAAGTGAGATTTTGAAATCGGAAACGGGGTAATAAAAATAAATGGGCGAGAGTGTTTTATACCAAAAACATATTAATAATTACGGTCATTATGATGTTGTGGTTATAGGAGGAGGACCGGCAGGGGTCTGTGCGGCGGCGGAGGCGGCACGTGCGAACAAAAAGGTGCTGCTGACTGAGGCTTTTGCCATGCTGGGCGGTATGGCAACAACGGCACTTGTAGGTCCATTTATGACTTCGTATGACCGCGACGGTGATTCGCCTGCGGTAGGCGGAATTTACCGCGAGATAGTGAACAGACTTTTGAATATTAACGGAGCGGTTTCTCCGGATGAAACGGATGCGCCGAGTGTTTTTACATCCTTTATTGAAAAATATCATAGGCATGTAACTCCGTTTGATTCTTTTAAGCTGCAGCTTGTTCTGGATGAGCTTATACAGCAATCCGGGGCAGAGGTGCTGCTGTATACAAGATTTTGCGATTGTGTAACTGAAAACGGGAAAATAAAGTATGCGGTTTTCTCGGCACTTGAGGGACTTATTGCTGTTTCAGCCGATATATTTATTGATTGCACGGGAAATGCGGACACGGCTTTTGCGGCGGGAGTATATACGTATAAAGGAAATGAAAAGGATGGAATACCTCAGCCGGGAACGCTGATGTTTGAGGTAGGCGGTGTTGATGATTCAAGATACGATAAGCGGCCGAAATACCCGGTAAAAGCATATAAAACACCCGACAAAGGCCGATATACCGTAAATCATTATCATGTGTATAATGTGGATGCGACAAATTCCAAAAGTATGACAGCTGCACATTTGGAGGCGAGACATCAGGTAATTCAGGCATATAAGGTGCTGAAGGAGGAAACCCCTGGGTTTGAGAATTCAAAAATTATGCAGACGGCTTCTGTACTGGGAGTGCGTGAAAGCAGACATATAGACGGTTTATATAAAATTACTGTGGATGATGTGGCATGTGGGAAACGATTTGATGACCGTATTGCGGTCTATGGCTTCGGAATGGATATTCATTCACGCAGTGAATCCTGTGAAGGCGGTAATTTCAAGATTCAGGTGGCAAAAAGATATTATATACCATTTTCGGCAATGCTGCCTAAAGGCTGCAAAAATTTGATTGTTGCGGGAAAAACCATTTCCTGCGAATCGGAAGCAGCAGGAGGTTTGAGGTGTATGCCTTGTGCTATGGCAATGGGGCAGGCGGCGGGAGCAGCTGCTGCAATTGCGGTTGATGAGGGTAAAATGCCGGACGAAATCAGCGTGAAGAGTCTGCAGAAAATTTTGGTTGATCATGGCGCGATTATAGATTAAAGACTGACTGGAATATATATTGAATAATGAAGCTGATGCGGAAGCCGTATATTTTATATGCTGAAGGCTCTGTGTGCGGCTTCCGTATCAGTTAAATAAGGGAGGTGTGTTCATGATGGCTTATGCATGGCTTGCGGCAATTGTTGCATTTTCGGTAATTGAAGCCTGTACGGCTCAGCTTGTGTCAATATGGTTTGCAGGCGGTGCACTGGCGGCATTTATCGGTTGTATGCTTGGTGCAAACATGTCGGTGCAGTGGATATTATTTACCGCTTTTTCAATATTGCTTTTAATAATTACCAAACCGATTGTGAAAAAGCTTGTCGGAAATCATAAAGAAAAAACGAATGTAGACGCGCAAATAGGAAAGGTAACCGTTGTAACAAAAAAAATAGATAATATTGCCGAGCAGGGCGAGGTTAAACTGAACGGACTTTTCTGGTCGGCGAGAAGCGATGACGGAAGCATAATAGAAGAAAACGAAAAAGTACGCATAAAAGGCGTTGAGGGTGTTAAACTGATAGTTGAGAAAGAATAAGAAAGAGGGATTGTTATGCCATATGTAATAATTTTAATTGTATTGATTGTACTGCTTTTGATTTCGTGCATAAAAATAGTGCCGCAGGCAAATTCGTTCATAGTTGAGCGGCTGGGCGGATATTATGCAACATGGGGCGTGGGAATGCATTTTAAAGTTCCGTTTATTGACAGAATTGCAAAGAGAGTAAGCCTTAAAGAGCATGTGGTGGATTTTCCGCCGCAGCCGGTTATAACAAAGGATAATGTTACAATGCAGATCGATACGGTCGTATATTATCAGATTACCGATCCGAAATCATTTGCATACGGAGTTGAACGTCCGATGATGGCAATAGAAAATTTGACGGCGACCACCTTGCGTAATATAATAGGCGATCTGGAGCTTGACGAAACACTGACTTCGAGAGATACCGTCAATACAAAAATGAGAACCATTCTGGATGAGGCAACAGACCCGTGGGGAATTAAAATTAACCGTGTGGAGCTTAAAAATATTTTACCTCCGAGAGAAATTCAGGACGCAATGGAAAAGCAAATGAAGGCCGAGCGTGAACGCAGAGAATCTATTTTGATAGCAGAGGGTAACAAAAAGTCTGCAATACTGATTGCCGAAGGCGAGAAGGAATCCGCAATTTTACGTGCGGAAGCTAAAAAGCAATCCGCCATTAAGGAAGCCGAGGGTGAAGCCGAAGCAATTTTGGCGGTTCAGACGGCAGTTGCCGAGGGTATCAAGAGAATCAATGAAGCTAACCCATCTGACGGATATGTTGCAATAAAGGCATTGGAGAGTTTTGAAAAGGCAGCGGACGGAAAAGCAACAAAAATTATTATTCCGTCACAGATTCAGTCTCTGGCAGGACTTGCGGCATCTGTTAAGGAGCTTGTAAAAGAAACTAAAGAATAAAAGGAAGTTACAAAAGAATGAACAGCTTTGATATTAAAACAACAATTTATTTCGGAGATAATGCGCTTGACAGACTTGCGCAGATTCCGTACAAGAGAGTGCTTGTAATTACAGACCCGTTTGTTGTAAAGAGTGGAATGCTGCAGATGATTACTTATCGTTTGACAGAGGGGAATACGGAATTTGATGTGTTCTCGGATGTTGTTCCCGATCCTCCGATTGAAAAAATTACGCTTGGAGTAAAAAAGATTGCGGATTATAAGCCGGATGCGGTAGTTGCAATCGGAGGCGGCAGTGCGCTTGACAGTGCAAAGGCCATAAAAGAGCTTTACGTTCAGGCAACAGGGCATAAAGAAATTTCTCTTATTGCGATTCCGACCACAAGCGGAACAGGAAGTGAGGTAACAAGCTTTGCGGTAGTTACAGATACTAAAAAGAATTTAAAGTATCCGCTTGTTTCGGATAATCTGCTCCCGAATGAGGCAATTTTGGATGCAGAGCTTGTAAAGAGCGTACCGGCTGCGGTAACGGCAGATACCGGCATGGACGTTTTGACGCATGCGATTGAAGCGTATGTCAGTGTGAAAAATAATGAATTTTCGGCTGCTTTGGCAGAAAAATCAATTGAAATATGCGGAGTGTTTCTTTTGCGTTCATTTTTGGATAATAATGACACTCATGCAAGAAAAAAGATGCATGTTGCGTCATGCCTTGCCGGGCTTGCGTTTAACTCGGCAGGACTCGGACTCAATCATGGGATTGCTCATGCAATAGGAGCGCAGTTCCATATTCCGCACGGACGTGCCAATGCGATGGTACTGCCGCATGTAATTGAGTTCAATTCGGATATAAACAAGCATTCAAAAAGCAGGGAGGAATATTTGCCTGCGGTTAGAAAGTATGTTAATATCGCAAAACTTTTGGGACTTAATAATTTTAATGAAATTACTACCGTTCGTGCACTTGTAAACTGGATTCAGTTTATGATGAAGGAAATGAATATGCCGCTGTCAATTTCACAATGCGGAATTGACAGAAATACATATTTCAATGCGATTGATTCAATGGCTGAAAAGGCAATTGCCGACGCATGCACCGCAACAAATCCCAGAAAGCCGTCAAAAATGGAAGTATGCTCGATAATGGAGCATTTGTATGACGGAAATTAGAAAGGGGTATAAAGCATGAAAATAATTGCTGCGACGCATAATAAAGGAAAAATACGGGAATTTCGTCAAATCCTTGAAACACTTGGATTTGATGTCGTATCCGAAAAAGATGCAGGGATAAATATTGAACCGGAGGAAACCGGGCAGACATTCGGGGAGAATGCACTGATTAAAGCAACAGCTGTTTACGATTTGTGCGACTGCGCGGTAATGGCAGACGACTCGGGACTGTGTGTCGAAGCTTTGGACGGCAGACCGGGGGTGTATTCTGCCAGATATGCCGGAGAGGGTGCATCGGATGCAGACCGAATAGAAAAATTACTTTCCGAAATGCAGGATAAAGAAAACAGAAATGCGAAATTTGTTTGCGCAATTGCGCTTATACTGCCGAATGGTGAGCAAATTGTTACAGTGGGCGAAACCTACGGAAAAATTGCATACAAACCGTCGGGTGAGGGCGGATTCGGATATGACCCGATATTTATATCGGACAAGCTGGGTAAATCATTTGCCGAAGCTGACGGCGAGGAAAAAAACAGTGTAAGTCACCGAGGAGCAGCACTTCAAAAGCTCTATGAAATATTAAGGGAAAAAATAAATAACTAAGGAATGATTTTTGTTTATGGATTTTCATGTTGAACAATTGGTAACAAAGAAAAAAACCGCTCTTGATTATCTTAAGGTTGCGGGGATATGTTTTTTGGCCGTAGTGGTCTGGATGTTTATAATTATGTTTTTAATACGGCTCGGACTTATCGCGGCGGCTCTTTTGGTGTTAACCGGATGGGGAGCACTCAGATTTGTGCAGGCACTCAGTATCGAGTATGAATATGAGATGACAAACTACTATCTTGATATTGATAAAATTATGGGTAAAGCACGCAGAAAACGCGCAATCTCGATAGATTTTCACAATATTGAAATATGTACTTATGTGACAGAGCCTGAATTTAGAAATACTCACGGAATTGATAAGACGTATGATTTTTCGGGAAATCCGGATGCAGAGGACAGAGTTTTTATTGATTTTATTCCGGACGGAGAAAAAAAGACAAGAGTGATTATTCTTCCGTGCGATAAACTGAAAGAGTATATTAAAAAAGCTGCCCCGAAAACTTCGAGATTATGATAACGGGAATAGGATGCGATATTGTTGAAATATCGAGAATAAAAAAAGCAATGGAGAATCCGTCGTTTGTAAAAAAGTGTTTTACCGAGCAGGAACAAAAGTTTTTAAGTAAAAGGCGCCCGGAGTCCGCTGCGGCTATATTTGCCGCAAAGGAAGCGTACTCAAAAGCGCTCGGCACAGGTTTTACGGGATTTTTTATGCAGGATATAGAAGTATTTCATGATGAGGCAGGCAAGCCTTATATAAAGGGATATAATGCCGCTTTTTCGGATGCAAATATAATGCTTACACTGTCGCATTGCAGGGAATATGCGACAGCTTTTGTAGTAATGGAAAAATAAAGCCTTTGGCAGAAACGGAGAATTATATGAAAATTTGTACTGCTGAACAAATGCGCATAATTGACCGCGCTGCGTCTGACTTGGGTGGGATACCGTCCGTTTTACTGATGGAAAATGCAGCGTTTGCATGTGTGAGAGAAATTAAAAAACTCAATGTAAAAAAGGTTGGCATTTTTTGCGGAAAGGGAAATAACGGCGGTGACGGACTGGCAATAGCGAGACTTCTTTTCCATTTGGGATATGATGTCACGGTTTTTTTGGTATTCGGGTGTGATTTTTCGGGCGATGCATTCATTAATTATGATATAGCCGAAAAAACGGGCATAAAAATTACGGAAATCACGGATAGCTCCGATTTGGAATATTATATATCAGCACAGGATTTAGTTGTGGATGCGATTTTCGGAACGGGAATACACGGAGAAATTACGGGATATGCCTTTGATGTTATTGAAACTGTTAATAAAAGTGCCAAAATGGTGCTTTCGATAGATATTCCGAGCGGCGTTAATTCAGATACCGGAGAGGTGTGCAAAATAGCTGTCAGGGCTGATATTACGGTTACGTTTGCGGCATATAAATGCGGAATGTTTTTGTATCCGGGAGCGGATTATACAGGCAAAATTGTTGTATCGGACATATCAATTCCGAAATATTTGATTGAAAAGAGCATTGCTGAAACTATAGATGAAAACTTTGCATCAAAAGTTTTCCCGAAAAGGTCAGATAATGCTCATAAGGGAGATTGCGGCAAAATATTTATTGTAGGCGGTTCGGTCGGAATGACAGGCGCGGTTACGCTTGCGGCAGAGGCTGCAATGCGGAGCGGAGCAGGTCTTGTTACTGTCGGAATCCCGGAAAGTCTGAACCGGATTATGGAAGTTAAGCTGACCGAGGCAATGACCTTGCCGCTTTCGGAACAGGACGGTGCTTTGTGTCCGAACGCATTGGATACTGTGCTTGAACAGATGAAAAAAAGCGATGTATTGTTAATCGGTCCCGGAATGGGCAGAAGCGAATATACGCAAAAGCTGGTTTGTGATATTTTGCTTAATTCACGTATACCGACTATAGTTGACGCGGACGCTCTTTTTGCGGTTTCGCAAAATCCGGATGTTTTGGATTCATGCAGCTGCAATCTTATTTTAACTCCGCATACTGCGGAATTTGCAAGACTTGTCAATTTAATGCCGGAGGAAAAAGAACGGCTGCCGCTTTCGGCGGAATATGCGTCCGGTAAAGGTGTAACTCTTGTTTTGAAAGGACATCATACTATTGTAACATCGCCCGGGGGAAAACAGTTTATAAATACGAGCGGAAATTCGGGAATGGCAACAGGAGGCAGCGGAGATGTGCTTGCAGGTATGACAGCGGCTTTTGCGGCCAGTGTTCCCGATGAAACCGATGCGGCGGCATTGGCGGTCTTTTTGCACGGGCTTGCGGGAGACAGTTCGGTCAAACGGCTTGGAAAGACTTCGCTGACGGCATCGGATATATGCAATGGAATAAGCAGTGCAATCACATATATTACCACTGGAAAAAGTGACTCAAATATGTTATAATATAAAAAGATTATTAATTAAATATCATTTATAATTATCAATCATAAAATATACAAAGGATTAATTTATATAAAGGAATGAGACAGTATGAGGACATGGGCGGAAATTGATACAGACGCTCTGAAGCATAATTTTAATGAGATAAGGCGGACGGTAAAACCGTCGTCCAAAGTGCTTGCCGTTATAAAAGCGGACGCATACGGACATGGATATGAAGAGGTTGCAAAGGAGCTTATAGCATGCGGCGCGGATTATTTTGCGGTTGCGTGCTCGGATGAGGGTAAACAGCTCCGAAAGGCAGGGATTACGCTGCCTATCCTGATTTTGGGAGCGTCACCGGAGGAAGATGATGAGGATTTAATCAATTATTCGATTATGCCTACGGTCTTTTCGTATGAACATGCCGCAGCGCTTTCGGCTAAGGCATGCAAGCTCGGAAAGGATATAAAAATTCATATTAAGCTGGATACCGGAATGTCAAGAATTGGATATGTGGCAGGTGTGGATGATGAAGCTTTGACTGATGAAATAATAAAAATATCCGAATTGCCGAATCTTTATATAGAGGGAATATTTTCTCATTTTTCAACATCGGATGAATATGATAAAAGCTACACGCTTATGCAGTTTGACAGATTTATGAAGGTGTGCGATTTAATCGAAAAAAAGGGGCTTAAAATCCCGATCAGACATATAGCAAACAGCGCCGCTATAATGATGTATCCCGAAACTCATCTTGATATGGTGCGTGCGGGAATCATTCTCTACGGATTATATCCGTCAGATGAAGTAGACCGCAAAAAGCTTGATTTAAAGCCGGTTATGAGCCTTAAGTCAAAAATTACCATGGTTAAAACATTAGAGGCAGGGCGCGGCGTCAGTTACGGAAAAACTTACATAACCGGTCACAGAACAAAGATTGCAACTGTTCCGGTCGGTTATGCCGACGGATATACGAGACTGTTATCCGGCAGGGCAAAAATGGCGGTAAATAATACACTTGTTCCCGTTATCGGCAGAATTTGTATGGATCAATGTATGATTGATGTAACATCTGTCAATAATATAAATACAGGTGATGAAGCAGTCGTTTTCGGTTCGGAAGCCGTAACAGCGGATGATCTTGCAAAATGGATGGGTTCTGTTAATTATGAAACAGTTTGCATGATATCCAAACGTATACCTCGTGTTTATATTAAAAACGGGAAGGCGGTGAAGACAGTCAATTATCTAGATAATGACTAAAAAACGGTGAAATGAATAAACAGGGGGCCTGATTACTTTGTCACAACTAAAAAAGGTCTTGTTCAAGCTGACATTGGTTAACTCCGGAAAAAACAAATCTGTCTTTGTGGGTTTGATAAGGGACCAAAAACTGAAGAAAGGCTATGATGAGATGGCTTTTTTAAATCTTTCGTTAGCAGAAATGAGTTTGGATTCCGATAACGAAGCATTATGGAAATGTGAGGAAAAACTGACGGAGTGTGAATAGTGGTGATTGTAAAAAGAGGAGATATTTATTATGCTGATTTAAGCCCTGTTGTCGGCAGCGAACAGGGGGGAATAAGACCGGTTCTGATAGTTCAGAACGATATCGGCAATAAATACAGCCCAACGGTTATTGCGGCGGCTATTACGTCGCAGATTAATAAAGCGAAAATGCCCACGCATATTGAGCTTGCCGCGAAAGAATACGGTCTTAACAAGGATTCGGTTATTCTTTTGGAACAGATTCGTACAATAGATAAAAAACGATTACGCGAAAAAATCGGGCATTTGGATGAAAAACTGATGCTTGATGTAAACGAGGCTCTTTTGGTGAGCTTCGGATTGGGAAGTTATTAATCCTTGAGACGAAAAGGTTGTTTTTGGGAGGATAAAGCGTATGAAGAATAATAAAAATAAGACCGGTATGTAAATTTATTTACATACCGGTTTTTCTTGGTGTCTTTAGACGTGAAAATAAACCCCCAGTTCTACTGGGGGAAGATAAAAACTTTAGTATATGAAAATAAAA